>NZ_AP024987.1:680000-1020000 GCF_020885515.1 cyanobacterium endosymbiont of Braarudosphaera bigelowii
AAATGATAGTAATTCTTGATTTTGGTTCTCAATATTCAGAATTAATCGCACGTCGGATTCGAGAGACACACGTTTACTCTGAGGTTATATCCTATCAAACTGATATAAAAAAAATATACGAACTTAATCCGAAAGGAATTATCCTTTCAGGAGGGCCTAGTTCAGTTTATAGCGATTTTTCTCCACAATGTGATAAAAAAATATGGGACCTCGGCATTCCTATCCTAGGTATTTGTTATGGGATGCAGCTGATGGTACAACAGCTTGGAGGACAGGTTGAAAAAGCAGAGTATGGAGAATATGGCAAGGCATTGTTAAAAATAGATGATCCGACAGATCTATTTACTAACTTGGAGGATAGTTCTACTATGTGGATGAGTCATGGAGATTCATCCACCAAACTACCTGAGGGATTTTCTATCCTAGCCCATACAGATAACACACCATGTGCTGCTATTGCTAATCATGATAAAAAACTTTTTGGGGTCCAGTTCCACCCAGAAGTTGTTCATTCTGTAGGAGGAGTTGTAATTATACGTAATTTTGTTTATCACATTTGTGGATGTGAGCCTACATGGACTACAAAAGCCTTTGTTGATGAAACAATTAATGACATTCGTAAAAAAGTTAAAGATAAGAAAGTATTGCTAGCCTTGTCTGGAGGAGTAGATTCTTCAACATTAGCCTTTTTACTACATCAAGCGATTGGTAGCAATTTAACTTGTATGTTTATTGACCAAGGTTTTATGAGAAAGGAAGAACCAGAACGTCTGGTAGATATATTTAGCAAACAATTCCATATCCCTGTTGAATACGTAAATGCGAGAGAACGTTTTATAAAGAAACTAGAAGGAATTGTTGATCCTGAGAAAAAACGTCATCTTATTGGTCATGAATTTATACAAGTATTTGAAGAAGAATCTCAGCGTCTTGGTCCTTTCGATTACTTAGCACAAGGGACACTTTACCCTGATGTGATAGAATCTGCAGATATCAATGCTACTCCTAATGCAGGTGAAAGAGTTGCTGTTAAAATTAAAAGTCATCACAATGTTGGAGGATTACCTAAGAATTTAAGATTTAAACTAGTGGAGCCCTTACGCAAATTATTTAAAGATGAAGTCCGAAAAGTCGGTCAGTCTATTGGCTTGCCAGAAGAGATTGTGCGACGTCATCCTTTTCCTGGACCAGGACTAGCTATTCGTATAATCGGGGAAGTTACTCGAGAACGTTTAAATATATTAAGAGATGCAGATTATATCGTAAGAGATGAGATAAGTAAGCAAGGCGCATATCACGATTTTTGGCAAGCATTTGCTGTATTGCTACCTATTCGGAGCGTTGGAGTAATGGGAGATAAACGTACTTATTCTCATCCAATAGTATTACGTCTTATTACTAGTGAGGATGGCATGACTGCAGACTGGGCAAGAGTTCCTTATGAACTTTTAGAAGTTATTTCTAATCGTATTGTTAATGAGGTAAGAGAAGTGAACCGTGTAGTTTACGATATAACTTCTAAGCCTCCAGGAACTATTGAATGGGAATAATTATGAAAACTAAGCCATAATATTTATTAAAATGTTATGGCTTAGTTTTCATAATTATTAAAAATAAGTTACTTCAAGAATTATTTTATGTGAAAAATCTTGAGGCTAGTATTTTTATATATTCTTTTAAATTTTGTCGCTTTTAATCTCCAGTTAATTAATTCTTTTTCAAAAGATCAAATCACTAATAGCTACATATTATTTAATTCTCGTTTAAGTTTTTCTAATTCCTCATCATCAGTGATTTGATCTTTTGAAGAAGAATCATTATCTTCGATTGATTCAGGTAAAATACCTTTTGAAGGACTAGAACCAGATATTTGAGATTTTAACATTGCCAATTCTTCATCTACTTCGCTACCAGCTTCTAGTTGAGCGAATTGTCCTTCTACTCCAGCTGCTGCTAGTTCTCCAATAGATTGGGATTGAGCCTCCATATCCAAGACTTTATTCTCCATACGTTCAAAGGCAGACATAGAAGTACTTGTATCTAATCCGCTCATCGTTTTTTGTAAAGATTGAGTAGCTTTTGCTGCTTTTGAACGAGCAATCAGAATATTTTTTTTAGTTTTAGCTTCTCCAATTTTACTCTCTAGAGTCGCTAAATTGTGACGCATTGTTTCAAGTTGAGTATTTTGTTGATTAAGCTGTTCATTGAGAGTTAAAGCAGTTTCAGAGTAAGATTTTTTACGGACTAATGCTTCTCTTGCAAGATCTTCTTCTTTTCTTGATATAGCTAATTTTGCTCTCTGTTCCCAGTTATTAGCCTCCATAAGTGATTTTTTATATTGTGATTCGATCCGTTTTTGGGAACTAAGACTTTGAGCAAATGCTTGTTTTAATTGAACTAAATCTTCACTCATGTCAACAAGTGTCTGTTCTAAAACTTTTTCTGGATCTTCTGCTTTACTGACAAGATCGTTAAGATTAGCTCTCACAACCCGACTTAGACGATCAAATAGTCCCATAATATTTTATTTCCTCTTGGTATTGATAAATTTTACTAAGGTTCACGATTAAAATAACATTTTTATCCCTTAATTGAGATATAGTATTTTCTAGTTTATCAGTTGTCTTTCAATTAATCATTAACTTAACGTTAATTAGATAACTCAAAATGTATGTAATAAGTATACGGCAATAATAAGAAATTTATAGTTGCATAGTAATTGATTGTAAGAAAGTTAGAGTAAATAATATAGCTTATTTTAAACTTTCTTATTACTTTTTCATTCTCTATATTTGGTCTTTTAGCTCTTGTAGTTTAATGGCTTTGATTTGATTTTCCCGGAATGATTTAGTAGCTTTACTAAGATCATCTATAGTATCTTCTATAAATTCACCATTATTGCGGCTTCTTTGAAAATTTGTCCTGTGCATTAAATTTAAAGGATTTATAAGATTTTCTGATTCCTCGGTTTCATTACTTCTATTATTTTGATAAGAATGTATATTGATTGATTTTTTTGATTGAGAATAAGCTTCTGGAATACTTTGAAAAGTAACTAACAAAAAAATTGGTAGAAATACGAACTTGATTGGTTCGAACTTTTTAAACATTTAAAGTCATTCCCTCTAGTAAATAGTTGTTAGTTTTGAATTAATTAAATCTTCTACGTAATAATGGTTGAATAGAAAACAAAACTAGTAGATCAAATCCTAATAGTAGAAGTAAGGTTTCTACTCCATTAATCTCGATGAAAGGATTTCTAAAGATAATACTATTCATAGATAGATTTCCGTAAAGATAGATATACCTTATAAATTCAATAGCATAAGTTAGAGGATTTAAACTGGCAATAATCTGCAGCCATTTTGCCATAAAAGAGAGGGGTGCAAGAGCAGTACTTGCAAATAGTAGAGGTAAGTTAGTGACAAAAATAACGGCGATAAGTTCAATATGGCCAGGCAATGCAAAGGCAAGTCCGAGACTTAACCCTGTTACTCCACACACAGTTAACAAAATAACAAGAATAATCGCTACTAAATCAAAAATGTTGGGAATGCCGGCTCCTAGTATTGAACTTGCTATTATAATAACTCCTGTTTGGATTAGGCTAAGACTAATAATATATAAAGTGGAAGATGCAACAATAGAGTATCGAGAAGATAATGGGGCAACTAATAGACGATTAAGGAATCCAAACTCTCTATCAAACATTATAGGAAGTCCTGCATTTAACGATCCTGAAAAAGCTGTAAATATTATGATTCCAGGTGATAAAAATTTTGCATAATTAATATTGTTTTCAAAGATTCCTTCTGGGGCATTATGAAATAATGCCCCAAATAATATTAACCACATAAAAGGCTGGACAATACCTGCTATTAAACTAGAAGGTCGACGCCATAACTGAATGAATAAACGTTTAGTCATAGCTAAGGTCTCTTGTAAAAATTCTGATAAAAAATTTTCTTGTTGACAAGTATTGTTTATAGAATTTGGCGATAAAAAATCTTTATTCTCAGAAGACACAAGTTTTTATTTCCGCTTTATTACTTATTATTTTATGATTCTAACCTAATATTATGGTTTAGTTCATTTGTTGTTTTTTCTCTATAAAAGGCTGGACAATACCTGCTATTAAACTAGAAGGTCGACGCCATAACTGAATGAATAAACGTTTAGTCATAGCTAAGGTCTCTTGTAAAAATTCTGATAAAAAATTTTCTTGTTGACAAGTATTGTTTATAGAATTTGGCGATAAAAAATCTTTATTCTCAGAAGACACAAGTTTTTATTTCCGCTTTATTACTTATTATTTTATGATTCTAACCTAATATTATGGTTTAGTTCATTTGTTGTTTTTTCTCTTTTTTTAAATCTCTATTACCTACAGCAGCTAACTCGGCATCTATTAAGGTCTGTCCTGTTGCTGCTAGATATACATCATCAAGACTAGGACGGGATTGAGATAAGCTAAAGATACCTAAATTAGCATTTTCAAGAGCTTTTTCTATTTTACTAAATAAATTTGTTTCTCCTTTAACTATTAAATTTAAAGAATTTCCTTGGGATTTGTTAATAATAATTTCTTCTACAAACGGTAATTTTTGTAAAATTTCCTGAGCTTGATACACATCTCTAAGTTCTGAAAATTCTTGAATTTTTAAAGTGATACGATTACCACCTAAGTGATTTTTAAGTTGAGATGGAGTTCCTTGGGCAATTACTTTACCACAATCAATAATAGCTAAGTTATCTGCTAGAGAATCAATTTCCTCTAAGTAGTGACTTGTTATGAGAATTGTCGTTCCTGCCATTTTAAGCTTTTTAAGGAATTCCCAAACTATTAATCGACTTTCAATATCTAAACCAACAGTTGGTTCGTCAAGAACTAGTAAACTCGGTCTGTGTAACAACCCGGCAGCAAGATCAAATCTTTTGCGAATTCCTCCTGAATAATCTCCTGTTTTGCGATCGCTATATTCATTCAGATTCAATAAAGTTAATAGTTTTTCAATTCTATCTTCAGCATCACGTCTAGATAAATGATAAAGAGATCCTTGTAGTTGAAGTAATTCTCTACCTGTCAAAATTTTATCAAGCGTAACATCTTGTGCAACATAGCCTAAAAAATTTCTAATAACGTTTGGATATTTTAATGCTGAAATTCCACCAACTTTAATTTCTCCACTATCAGGTTTAGTTAAAGTAGATAAACATCGAATAGTTGTTGTTTTACCCGATCCATTTGGTCCTAATAAGCCAAAAATTTCTCCTTTATTAATATTAAAGGAAATGTTTTGAACTGCTTTTACACTATTAAAACTTTTTTGTAACGATTCAATTATAACTAAGGGAGTCATCATTAATTTTATTTAAAATGAAATTCAAGTGATTTAAAAGACTTTCATTACGAACTTTTTCCTAAAAATTTTACGCACTATATTAAGTTAATAAAAAATAAGTAAAAGTTTTTATATTTAATGATAATACACCTTTTTAGAATCTATGCATTAATACTCATTAAACTTTATATAAAAAAAGTACATTTAACTACATTTATATCGAGATTTTAGATAAAATATATGTTTTTACTATTTTTATTTACAAAATTATTGCAACTCTAATTAAGAAGTTAGATAAGTTGAATTTTGTTATAGATATCAAACTTAATAGAGGAACCTAATTATTAATATTAAATAATACTTGTGATATATATTTATTAGCCCAATTTACACCAAAAAAGTTTTCTAAAATACGACGAGTCTTATCATTTTGCTTTTGTTTATAACAGTAATACTCTTGTCCCTGCAAATTCAGATTTCTTTCAAAGTCAGAAACTATTTTAGAGTTAGTTGATTGTTTACAGTGTATTTGTAGAATATCTTCAACTTGCTGAAGAAATTTATTTTCTTCTTCTAAATTAATGGGTTGAATAAACAAACAATATTCAGAAAATATGTCTCCCCATTCTGGTAAATTACGAGTCATCAAAAAATCATAAGGCTTTAATTGAGATAATTTTTCTTTATATTCTCTAGAAAGTTCTATTTTAGGATTAGTTGGAGATAAATCAACGACTGCTGCACTAATTTTATTTTTTCCAATAACGAGATCGCATCCAAATATAGGCAAAGAATACTTAAATCGAGGAAACATTACACAGTGGAGAATATCTAGTTTTTGCTCAAACCTTACTAACTCTAAGTGAATCTTACGAAATTGATGTGATTGATAGCAAAAATTTTGTATCGTTAATTTATCTGTTCCCAATAAACTTTCTATATAGTTTAAGTCCTTTGGTAGTTTATATGGAGCTAAGTAAAGCTTTTTTCTCCAACAAGAAACTATAGAAGTAGCTAATTTATAAATCAAAGGATGTAAAGGCAAAAAAGTAGTTAAATCCTGGACCATTAATCTTTTAGTATTTGTAAATTTTCAATCAATGATTTATTAGAATTATATAGAATATTTCTTTTTCATACATTAGCTATTTAATTTAATCTAAAATTTCTTTGATAGCTAACTCTAGTTCCTTCTGATTTAAGTCTGTAACAATAAAAACTTCTTGAACTGTTTTACCTTGTCTAGCTATTGCTTTATATCCCCCAAGAATTTGAACTGATATTCTTAACTTTAAGTGTGGGCAATGACCTTTAGCTCTGCCAATAACCCCAGGAGTAATAGTTCTAATACCTGGAAAAATAACTAACTTTTCTAGAATAGGTATCAAACCATCTAAGTGAGTAGAGTGATTCCAAATTAGTCTTCCTTTATTTTCCTGAGTCATAAATTCATATTCCTTCTAATGGAGCCATTGTTAGTCCTTCACGACGTAATTGTTGATGATATAGTTCTGCTTGTTCTAAAGGCCCTATCCAAACGGTTGCCAATCCATCAAAATGTATTTTTTGAGTTAGCTCCCATGCATAACTTTTAGTCATTGCAGGAATATATCTTATTAAACAATTAGCAACATGGTCAAAAGTATTGAAATCATCATTAAGAACAATTATTTTACAGTTAGGATAAGGTTTATGATCAATAACTGCTAAATTTTTTGTGTCAGTTGATGTAGATACTTCTTGAATTGTTATGGACAGTCTCTTGATCATGAATTTTAATGAATAAAAAATTTTCGAAAATTATGAGTACAGCCTGATTAAAAGTTTAACAATTTTTTACAAAAAAAACAGTTTTAAGAAACTAATCATTCCAACTGTTCAAAATAATTCGTATATATTAAGGAAATTATACCTAAAGCTATTAAACATGAACTATATATTTTATATAATCAAAAACAATGTCGTTCTAATACAAAAAATAATTAACGAATAGCTTTTGTTTTTTAGTACAAGTTAAATAATACTCGCTATATTGTAGAGTTTTAAAAAAAAGCGAATAAACCTTAGAGGTAAATATAAATGAACTTGATTTTCATAATGAAAACTAAGTTTAGTAAATCTATATATAATTTGTTTATATTTAATGTTCAACATAGCAGATAGTTTATTACTTTAGAGTAAGGTTTATTTTAAGATAAGCTTTAAAATACTTATAACTAGATTACAAAAAATATCGTTCTTTATTCGACACATCATACGTATCTTGATCTACTATAAATTGTTATGGATATGGAATGAATAATAGACTTTATGATACAAAAAGAAAAAGTACGCAATCTTGAATTAACTGCTTATGAAAATTTTAATCTAGAATGTGAAAACGTCACAGTACCACTTAAGAGCTATCTCCAGGAAACACAGCGCCTAGTTAAAGTTCTTGCAGGAAAAAATTTAATAGAAAAGATATCAGAGTTTGAGTTTCGTTTTCATATGAAAACTTTAAATTTCGTAAATATCTATTCCTTTCAACCTATCGTAACTATTAAAGTTTTACCAGATAAAAAAGGAACAGTTTCTTTCGAGTCCCAAGATTTTGAAATGATAGGGATTAATTATATAAATCATAATTTTTCTTTAAAGTTCCAAGGTAAGTTATTTTCACAAGAAAAAAATAATAAAATATTTTTACAAGGTCAAGCATATCTGACTTCTTCTTTAGATTTACCATCTAACTTATGGATAATTCCGAAATCTATATTACAGAAAGCTGGTGATACACTATTGAAAAATATTTTAGAACGTATTAGGCATAGTTTATCTAATGAACTATTACACGACTATGAACATTGGGCTAGTTTACAAAAAAAATAAGCCTTTTAAAATGGTTAAGATAAGTTTTGCTATCGTAAAAAAATTAGTTAGAGTTTCATGAAATATGTAAAATCATCTAAATCTTATGATTACTTTAATATTTATTTTTTTCCTAAACTCTTACTGAATCAATCTATACATAGATTTATTGAGTTTTATACTGAACTTGAAAAATGAAATTTTAATACAGAAACTTTTCAAACGTTGTAACCTTAAAGGCTCAGAAAATTTTATTTTATTTTAAATATCAAGATCATCGAAATCGCAATAAAACTTAAAATTTAGGAGTAACAGGGTGTGTTATCCAGTAGTAAGCTTTTATAAGAATTATATATTGCCTAATAAGATGTTTTATCTTACGGGTAAAAAGTAATTTTGGTAGAATCTGTAAGAAAATTTTAGTCCTAGTTATTTATTTTTTTAATTCTCTAATAAAATGAATAGCTAACATAATGTACAAAATAAGTTCTTCTGATTTTCTCTCAGTTTTTGAAAAGCCCCGATTATTACTAATCTCTAACTTTTTGTAGTTGGAGTAAATGTAAAAGAGATGGAATTTATTCCTTCAATTTAAATATTCATTCACTAAGGATGCTTACTCATGGTTAAACGTAAAGATACAGTTAGAGTTAAACGCAAAGAGTCTTATTGGTATAATGATGTTGGGACTGTCGTAACTATAGACAAAGGTGATTCACTTTTGTATCCAGTTGTTGTTCGTTTTACAAAAGTAAATTATGTCGGTATTTCTGGAGATCCTTCAGGACTTAATATGAATTCATTTGCAGAAAGTGAATTAGAGGTTGTAGCTGAAGGATAATAAAGTTGGTGTGAACTTTGCCAGAATTACCTGAAGTTGAGAGCATTTGCCGGAAACTTAACGAACTAACTGCCGGCCACACTATCTGGGGAGGACAAGTGTTATTACCACGTTCACTTGCCTACCCCTTTTCTGTGCAAGAATTTTGTAATTTTGTTGATAATATTAATCTAAAAATATGGAGTAGAAGAGGAAAGTATTTATTAGCAGAGTTGGATAGTAATAAGGGATGGATGGTGTTTCATCTTAGAATGACAGGACAATTGTTATGGACTCAACAGAGCGAACCATTTTCAAAACATACTCGTCTCCGCTTTTTTTGCACAAGTTCTTATGAATTAAGGTTCGTAGATATTCGAACTTTTGGCAAGGTATGGTTAATTCCTCCATCCCATAATCCAGAGGATATAGTTATCGGATTAAAAAAATTAGGGATAGAACCTTTATCAGATGATTTTTCAGTTAATTATCTTACTGAAAAATTAACAAGCTATAAACGTAACATTAAAACTCTTTTACTCGATCAATCAATCATTGCAGGAATTGGAAATATATATGCCGATGAAGCTTTGTTTAGAAGCGGTATTCATCCAGAGACTAAAGGTATTGAACTAAATATTAAACAAATCAAAAATTTAAGAAAAGCTATTATTGAAGTTCTAAATAAATCTATCGAAAAAGGAGGGACAACCTTCAGTAATTTTCTAAATATTACTGGTAATAAAGGTAACTATGCAAAAATTGCTTGGGTTTATGGAAGGAGTAATATGTCTTGCCGTATTTGTAATACTTCGATTAAGCGTATTAAGTTAAGCGGTAGATCTTCCCATTTTTGTCCCAAGTGTCAACAACATAATAAATTACTTAAGTAATTCTTTTATTATACTTGACAAATAGGGAAGTACTTTGCTAAATTTATATACGTCTTCACATTAATGGGGTGTAGCCAAGCGGTAAGGCAGCGGGTTTTGGTCTCGCCATTCCTGGGTTCGAATCCTAGCACCCCAGTCATATTAATTAACGAAAATTAGCTTTCATATTCATAGATTTTTAAGTATATTAAATAGTAAGAATTATATTAATATTCTTATTATTTAATATTTATTTTTGAGAGAATTAAATTTCTAACAATAATTTAATCTATAAAAAGTAAATTTAATTTGTTAATATAATTTATTTTTAAATTATATTAATCTAGACTGTAAAATTTTATAATTTAGAAGCTTACTGTACTGTTGAACAATATAGTTGTCATGAAAATTAAGAGATGTATAGTAAGTAAAGGAAGGTTCCCCGGTATAGGTTTTTGTAAAAAGAAAGGAAATCCATGGCACAACAGTTAAAGTTTATAAAAACTGGCAAAATTATTTCAACATCTCTACATACGGAAATGAGACATTCGTACCTAGAGTATGCCATGAGTGTAATTGTAGGAAGAGCTTTGCCAGACGCAAGAGATGGATTAAAACCTGTTCACCGTCGTATTCTTTATGCCATGCATGAATTAGGTTTAACTCCTGAACGACCTTTTCGTAAATGTGCCCGCGTAGTAGGCGATGTCCTCGGTAAATATCATCCTCATGGTGATCAGGCTGTATATGATGCTCTAGTTCGAATGGTGCAAGAGTTTTCAAGTCGCTACCCTTTGCTTTCGGGACATGGAAATTTTGGCTCTATAGATAATGATCCACCTGCAGCAATGCGTTATACGGAAACTAGGCTTTCCTCTATTGCAAGTTATGGAATGCTTGGAAAAATTAGTGAAAATATTGTTGATTTCAATAATAATTTTGACAATTCTCAACAAGAACCTATTGTTCTTCCTAGTAAGTTTCCTAACTTACTGGTTAACGGTTGTACAGGCATCGCTGTAGGAATGGCTACTAATATTCCTCCACATAATTTAGGAGAGTTAGTAGATGGATTAATAGCCTTAATAGAGAAACCCGAGCTATCTAATGAAAAATTATGGGAAATAATTCCTGGTCCAGATTTCCCCACTGGAGGTGAAATTATTCAAACGGAAGGAATTAGAGATGCTTACCGTGACGGAAAAGGGATAATTAAAGTTCGTGGAGTAGTTAATATAGAAAAGATCAATGTAGGCAAAAAGAGACGCCAAGAGAGAACAGCATTAATAATAACTGAGCTTCCTTATCAAGTAAATAAATCCGCGTGGATTGAAAAAATTGCTGATTTAGTTAATTGTGGACGTCTAGAAGGTTTAGCAGATATTAGAGATGAAAGTGATCGTACCGGAATGAGGGTGGTAATAGAGTTAAAAAGGGATGCAGTTACTAAATTAGTTCTTAAAGAGTTATATAGAAAAACAGCTTTAGAACATAATTTTGGCGCAATTATGTTGGCTTTAGTTAATAATCAACCACGAAAACTATCTTTACGTGAGTTGTTGGAAGAATTTTTAAAATTTCGAGAAAATACTTTAACTCGTCAATACGGCAATGAATTGAAAAATTGTCAAGATCAGTCACATATTTTAGAAGGATTACTAGTTGCTTTAAAAAACTTAGATAAAGTAATTAATATTTTGTGTGATTCTGGAGATTCAACGATTGCCAAAGAAAGATTGCAAAAAGAGTTGAATTTGAATGAGAAACAAGCCGATGGCGTTTTAGTAATGCCTATGCGACGATTAACTGGGTTGGAAAGAAAAAAGATTGAAACAGAATATAAAGAATTACAAGCCAGGATTAATCAGTTAGAAGTTTTATTAAAAAATCGTAAGGAATTTTTAAAAGAATTAAAAAAAGAACTACGTTCTCTTAAAAATAAATATGGAGATATCCGTCGTACTAAAATTATTCAAAAAGATGCTATACAAACAAACAGTTATGAACCCCAAACAATTGATATTCAAAAACAATCAGTATTACAAAATAAAAAGAGAATACCCCGTGAGTCTAAACAATCAAACTTCGTCCCATCCAAAGATTCTATTTTAGAGATGACCTACCAGGGTAAAATCGCTTGGAGAATGCCAGAGGATAACGGTTTTAATAATAATTTATTAATCTATAGTGAACCAATAGAGGAAAGAGAACAAATAATTGCAATTACAGATACTGGAAAAGCCTATCCCATAAAAGTTTTAGATATTCCTCATATTAATATTCAATCAATTTCTCTAATAGACTTATTACCTAAAAATGCACAAAAAGATACTAAAAATATTGTATCTATTTTTTTCTTAGCTAAAAATATTAAAAATCAAAATTTATTTCTTTTAACAAATCAAGGAAAAATAAAACGTATTCAAATATCAGAATTAAACGTTTTAACTAACCGAGGATTGTCATTAATGAAATTAAAAAATGATGACTATTTAAAATATATTTCTTTTGTCAAAGAAGAGGACGAAATTATAATCGCTATATCCAGTGGTCGTCTATTACGTTTTCAGGTAAAAGATCATGAGATTCCTATCATGAATCGAAATACTCAAGGAGATCAAGCGTTTAGACTAAGACGAAAAGAAGAAATTGTTGGATGTATCAATCTTAATAAAAATCAAAAGATTTTATTAGTATCGAAGCTAGGTTATGGAAAGTATTTAGATATATTAGACTTACGTATAACAAAACTAGGAGATATTGGAACGCAAGCTTTAAAATTTATTCACCAATCTGATAGCTTGTCAGGCATAAAAATAGTATCAAACGTAAAAAATATCAACATTTTAACTAATCAAAATCGAGCTTTGACTCTGGAAATAAAAGAATTTCAAAATAATAAACAGACAGTTGAATTATTTGATGAAGAAGGAATTATTCATATTAATTAATTTTCATGTAAAACAGAGATTAGTTAAAGTTATAAAGATTAATCAATTTAATTTGACAGGACTATTAATCTGTCATATATTATCATTTTATTTTTGAATTAAATGAGATAATAAATAGCTATAATCATTTCTTATGGTTATAGAATTAATTTTTCACCTAAACCAAGTTTTGTAGTATTTGAACTGAATTTCAAAATTTGGTTTAAATTACTATTTGATTTAGATTATTAAGATGTAAAAAACTAATCGTCTATCAAACTAAAATTTGATAAAATTTATGAGTTTATAAAAAATAAATCATATATATCTAATTATTATAAATCTATAAAATTAAGATATGTCTTCGGGCTTGTATGATACCATTGTAAGTACTATTTTGAAATTATATTTAAAATTATTAATATGACTCTTCAACTTGGAGATATTGCGCCCGACTTTTCCCAAAATTCTAGTGAAGGACCTATTTCTTTTCACCAGTGGGCTGGTGAAAAATGGGTAGTTCTTTTTTCACATCCTGCTGACTATACTCCTGTATGTACTACGGAATTGGGTATGGTTGCTAACTTGAAATCAGAATTTGAAAAACGTAATGTTAAAATTTTAGCTTTAAGTATAGATGATGTAGATTCTCATCAGGGGTGGATAAGTGACATTAATGAGACTCAAAATACTACTGTAAATTATCCTATTGTAGCTGACTCTGATTCCAAAGTAGCTAACTTATATGGGATGATTCATCCTAAATCTTTGAATAGACTTACAGTTCGTTCTGTATTTATTATTGATCCCAATAAAAAGGTTCGGTTGATCTTGACTTATCCTGCCAGTACAGGAAGAAATTTTGATGAAATCTTGAGAGTTATTGATTCTTTACAGTTAACCGACTATTATCAAGTAGCAACTCCCGCTAACTGGAAAGATGGTGATAGCTGTGTTGTTGTACCTTCTATCTCTACTGAGGAAGCTAAGCAAAAGTTTCCAAAAGGTATAACTGAAGTAAAACCTTATCTACGTATGACTCCTCAGCCAAATAAATAAACATTAAATTAGTTGCTAAACTTTTTAATTATTAAACAGGGACAATATTTCAGTTAAGATGTTTTCCCTGTTTAATAATTAAGATATAAATCATGCAAGCAATTCATTCATCTTCTCAAAAATTAATTTATATATATGAATATTTAGATAAATATTGCTATAATGATAGTTTATATTATGTACTAATTGAGAGTTTTAGAATGTCTAGAAAATGTCAATTAACTGGGAAAAAAGCGAATAACGGTTTTGCTGTCTCACATTCTCATCGCCGCACAAAGAAATTACAAGAAGTAAATTTACAATGGAAAAGAATTTGGTGGGCAGAAGGTAATCGTTGGATAAAACTACGTCTTTCCACAAAAGCTATTAAGACTTTAGAGAAAAAAGGTTTACATCTCATGGCTAAAGAAGCAGGAATTAATCTAAATAAGCTTTAAGTTGTTAATAATTTAATTAAGCAAAGAATAGTTATTATATTGAGATGGTAAAAACAATATTTAAACTTTTACCAATCTCCCCCATTATTAGATTTTGAAGTTTTAAAAAATGATGTTAATAAAAAGTTATAAAATTTCTTCTTAGGTAACAAGATAAAGAAATCTAAATATTTGAAATAGTCAAATATTGATTATTTATACTTTAGATACTCAAATTGATGCCTTTTAGTGTTTAAGGTTATTAACCTTTTAAGGAAAATAATATTCCAAATTTGCAATATAAAGCTAATAATAAGTAAACTATTTTCAATTTTTAGACAAAAATTATATTAAAATATTTTTCTAATATAGAAAATTAATATATTTAACTATGTTATTCATTAAGAAAAAATTAAAATGGGTTTTTCTTATATTATCATTCTTAGTAATTAGAATAATCTTAAGAGATAGTTGGCAAGATATTCAAAATATTCATATAAGATCTAATGGCTATCTATTTTTACTTTCATCTCTGTTGATAACTTTTTTTTCTCATATTTGGTCAGGAATTTTTTGGGTCTATATACTTAAAAGTTGTCAACAATCTATAAAAACCAGCTTAGGTTTAAAAATTTACCTGATTACTAATGTATATAAATATTTACCAGGAAATATAGGTCACTTCTTGAAACGAGTCCATGAGCTTCAGAAACTTGGCTTTTCTGTGTCAATTGTTAGTATAGCTATTATTTTAGAGCCATGTCTGATGATTGTATCTGCTCTGTTAATTACATTATTAACTTACATCGTAGATTCCACAAGAATAATTATAAATACTAACATAGTATTCTTGTATCTCATGTTAATTATCATTATTTTAATTATTGTTCATCCATTTTTTTTAAATAAAATAGTTATTTATCTATCTAAGAAAAAATATAAGATTTTAGAAAACAAGAGCGCTAATTATATTAGACAATATCCAGGATTAATAATATTAGGAGAAGTAGTATTTATTTTACTTAAAGCACAAGGCTTTATTTTAGCTTTAATGTCATTTATACCAGTATCATTAGATAATTTTTTAACGTTAATTGGCTCTTTCAGTTTTGCTTGGCTGTTAGGTTTAATTACTCCAGGTGCACCTGGAGGAATAGGTATATTTGAGGTCACAGTTCTGCAAATGCTTCAGTCATCTTTTCTTGATACAGAAATCATCTTAGCCACTGTAGCTATCTTTAGAATAATTAATATTCTAGCTGAAGTATCAGGAATGTGTCTAGGATATCTCATTAATAACAATTCTCTGAAAAAAATATACAAATAAGCTTAGTAATGAGTTTGCCTACATTTCCTAATGTTCAAATTGTTAGTTAATATATATATGATGTTAATTTACAATAAGCATTGTTTTTTACACATAATACTACTGGTATAGGAATACCGTTTGTGAAAATATTTTGAGCTTGAACCTAAAAAAAACAAAACATCGAAGGCATTGCTAATTTTATTTTTTTGATTTTAAAATGAAGTGTTGTATATCTTCTTGTATGTGTCCAATAACTTTTTTCATAGCTGGCTTTAAATTAGAACTAATTTCTACTCCGAAGCCCAAATCTTTTACCTGGATAAGATATACAATAATATCTTTAGGAAATTCTTCCTTAAATATTTTTTTACCTACTGCTAAAGCGTTGTCCCATCTAAAATCATGCAAGCTATTGCTAGGTTCGGGTAACTCTTCTAATTCTTCTCCAGGAACTTTATAAATAGTTCCTGGAGAAGAGTTTATTGAACAAGCATCTATAATAATTAATTTTTGACTACCTTTTGCTTGAAACATAACCTCCATACCTGAGGTTCCGCAATCAAAAATATTAATCTTAGAAAAAAAAAATTTTTTACATTTTTTTTGTAGCTTCTGAGCAATAATTGCCCCTATAGCATCATCACAACGATTTAAATTACCACAACCAATAATTGTTAACATTCTAAAACTAAATTTATAAACATTAGATACTAAGGACTTCTGCTAGCGCATCAAGAAGTTTTTTATTATCTTGATGTTCACGTACTGCAACTCTAAAATATTTATCACCTAACTCATCAAAATTTGAACAATCACGAATTAAAATATGATATTTCTGCAATAACTTTTGTTGTAATTTAGAGCTTTCCATTAATGTTTCTACTAGAAAAAAATTGACCGAACTTGATATTGGATTTAAGCCTTTTATTTTTGATAAACCTTGGAATAACTTTTCACGATTAAACAAAAGCCATTGTCTAGTACTATTTGTAAATTCTTCGTCATTAATTGCTGCAATTCCTGCAACAACGGCTAAATAATTTACACACCAGGGATCTCGCCAAGTTTGCCATTTCTTTAGACGATCAGGGTGGGAAATTGCATATCCTAATCGTAACCCAGGAATACTGTAAAATTTTGTCAGAGAACGCAAAATTATCAAATTAGAATATTTCGATACCCAAGATACTAAACTTTCTTGTTGGAAAGGATCAATAAAATCCATAAATGCTTCATCTACTACGACTAAAGATAACTCTTCTAGTAAATGTATAAAAAACTCTTTCTTTAATAACTTACCTGTTGGATTGTGAGGGTTGTTAATAATAACTCCTGATTTTTCCCCTTGAAAATCATTAAGAGTAGCTATAGGATTATCTTGATGCCACAAAAAATCAAGTGATTTAACATTTGCTTGAAATGTTTTTAAGGCTCTTAAATAATCATGAAAAAAAGGTTTAAAAATGTATACTATTTCTTTTTGTGCCAGTTCACGTCCTGCCCAAGTTAATAATTCAGCAACACCATTTCCGATAAGAATCCATTCAGGAGATAATTGGTAATACTGAGCTAAAACTTCTCTTAACTCTGTATAGTTTGGGTCAGGATAATGATTAATATTTTGTAGTAAGGTTTGAATTGCATTCAACACACTCTGTGGTGGACCAATTGGATTTATACTGGCAGAAAAATCTAATATAGAAGAAGTAGGACAACCAACTTGATAGGCTGCCCAGAATAAATTTCCTCCATGAACGGGACGTTCCATATTTATAAAAAATAATAACTAGTCTTTAAGAGCAACTTTTTCTTTAAAAAGTTTTCCAGCCGAAAATGCAGGTACCTTAGTTGCAGGAATACTCATTTTTTCGTTAGTTTTTGGATTACGTCCTTCTCTAGCTTTACGATCACGAGCTTCAAAAGATCCGAAGCCTACTAAAGTTACTTTATCATCTCCTGCGACTGCCTCCATGATAGTCTCAATCGTAGCACTAATGACACTATCTGCTTGTTTTTTAGTAACATCAATTTTACTTGCTACTTTATCGATCAGTTCCCCTTTATTCATTTGGTAATCTCCCAGTTTGACGTTTTTACACTAATTTATTTTTTGACATCATACCAAGAAATATATCGTTTGCAAGTCATTTAGCAAAATTAAATTGTTAAATCCTAATAGAAGACTTGATTTTTAAAACATTATACTGACTTATCCCACTGAAAATAATCAGATTAAACTAAGAAATAATATTGGTAGGTTAATTGTTTCAGATCTAATATCTTTAGATTTCTACTGAGAAGTAGTAGAAATCTAATCTTACTACTTCTCAGTAGAAATCTAAAGATGTAATTTACAATATTTAGTTAATCATTGATGGTTGCAGAGAATTAAAAAAGGTTTTTCTAATTTTTTCAGCAATTTGAGGACTAGTCAATTGTAAATCTGCTTTTGATTCGTCAGGAGTGGCATGATCAACTAATTGATCAGGAATCCCGATTCTTTTAATTGGAACTACAATATTAAGATCTGTCAAAGCCTCAATGACAGCTGATCCAAATCCACCCATCAAACAACCTTCTTCTAGAGTAACTACTTTACCAATACTTTTAGCCAATGGCGCAATTAAATCAATATCTAAAGGCTTAACAAAACGTGCATTAATAACAGTTGCCTCAACACCGTGCTCTTTAAGAATTTCAGCTACTTGTAGTGATTGATAAACCATAGTTCCATATGCTACTAGTAGAATATCATCACCACTACGAAGAATTTCTCCCTGACCAATAGGAATAGATTCCCAACCTTCTTCCATTAGAGGTACCCCAATACCACTACCGCGAGGGAAACGCATAGCAATAGGTCCTGAGATATGATTAATACCTGTAACCACCATTCGCTGCAGTTCTGCTTCGTCTTTAGGAGCCATTATTGTCATATTTGGTATACAACGTAAATAAGCTATGTCATATAAACCTTGATGAGTAGGTCCATCAGCTCCGACAATACCTGCTCTATCTAGACAGAAAAATACGGGAAGATTTTGAATACCAACATCATGCAAGACCTGATCATATGCTCGCTGCAAAAAAGTTGAATAAATTGCAACCAGGGGACGTACTCCTTCACAAGCTAATCCAGCAGCTAAAGTAACTGCATGTTGTTCGGCAATACCAACATCAATATATTGTTCTGGTAGTTTTGCTTGAAGCTTATCTAAACCAGTTCCTGTAGCCATTGCGGCAGTAATACCAATAATTTTTGAATTATTTTGAGCTAAAGTTGTCAAAGTATGTGCAAAAACTTTGGAATAACTAGGAGGTTTAGGAGTATTAGAAGGTATTGCTTTCCCTGTAGCAAGACTGAATGGACTTTGAGCATGATAGCCAACCTGATCCTTTTCCGCAATTTCATAGCCTTTACCTTTAATGGTAGATACATGTACGAAGACAGGGCCAGTAGCTTTATGTGCTTGCTTGAAAGTAGAAATTAATTCTTCTATATTGTGGCCATCAATAGGTCCAAAATATTTAAAGCCTAGTTCTTCAATAACTGCACCAACTTTAGGCATTGCTAAGCGTTTTACACCTTCTCTTAGCCTTTCCATTTCAGGAGTTAAAGAATCACCAAAAAAAGGCAAATGTTTAAATTGTTCTTCAATATTGTCTGAAATAAATTGGACAGGATCACTTAACCGAACTTTATTGAGATAGCGAGAAATAGCTCCAACGTTAGGTGAAATAGACATTTCATTGTCGTTCAGGACAACCATAAGATTAGTATTGGGAAGATGGCCAGCATGGTTAATAGCTTCTAAAGCCATTCCACCGGTCAAGGCTCCATCACCAATGATAGATACCACCTTATAGTTTTCACCTTTATTATCTCTAGCTATAGCCATTCCAAGACCCGCAGAAATGCTTGTAGAAGCGTGTCCACCTCCAAAATGGTCAAATCGACTTTCACATCTTTTTAAATATCCAGCAATACCATTTTTTTGGCGTAGAGTATGAAAGCTGTGATAGCGACCAGTTAAAATTTTATGAGGATAGGCCTGATGCCCTACATCCCATATAACTTTGTCTTGATCTAGATCAAGGGTCTGATAAAGTGCAATAGTCAACTCTACAACTCCTAATCCTGGCCCAAGATGTCCTCCACTGGCTGCAATAGTTTGTAAATGTTTTTCTCTAATTTGACGGGCAACGTCTTCTAATTGACGAACTGGTAGCCCGTGTAACTGGTTAGGATGAGTAATATCACTTAAATTCATAATGGTTTACTTTATACCATCTTGATTTGGTTGTTATGTTATCTTGATTTGATTGTTATATCAAATAATAAAATCTCTCTTAGATATAGTAACTTCTATTATTTGTATTTAACTTATTTTTTTAATCAATTAAATTTATTTTTTCTATATTAAAGGTTATTAAATTTACCAGCATTCATTAATATAAATATATTTGCCCTATTTGTCATATATAATTATTAACCAGATAAAGTTTAAAAAATATTTATATTAATGATTTAGTCGTGTACTCTTCATCACAAAATAAGAATTTTTTACTCGATTCTAATTTTCTTCTATAAGTAATATAATCTGTACAGAATACACGCAAATGACAAAGAATATGTAACAATATTAGTTCCATACAATATTTAGGGCTTAATTTTATAATTATCCATGACTACAACAAACTCTAATAATCAAAATGATAAAGTACTCAACGCGATGAAAAAGTTTGCTGAACAGTACGCAAAAAGAACAAATACTTATTTTTGTAATGAACCTTCTGTTACAGCAGTAGTTATCGAAGGGCTTTCTAGGCATAAGGAAAAATTAGGTTCTCCATTATGTCCATGTCGTCACTATGAAGATAAAGTTGCAGAGGTTAAAAACACTTATTGGAACTGTCCTTGTGTTCCTATGAGAGAAAGAAAAGAATGCCATTGTATGTTATTCTTAACCCCAGATAATAATTTTGCTGGTAAAGAACAAGAAATTGATTTAGAATTTATTAAAGAAGTGCGAGAAAGTATGTCAACTTAGCAAACATGACTACAGAAAACTTTTTGGAAGGAATTAGACAATTCAATAAGCAAGAATTTTATGCTTGCCATGACACATTAGAGTCTATTTGGATAGAAACAATTGACTTAGATAAATATTTTTATCAAGGTATATTGCAGATATCAGTTGGTTGTTACCATCTAATAAATAATAATTGGCACGGAGCAGTTACTTCACTAGGAGAAGGAATAAAAAAGCTTCGTAACTATCAGCCAACCTATAAGAATGTTAACATTTCTCAATTTTTAGAAGAGAGTGAAAATTTATTAATGTATCTTCATAATATAAATCCTGATAGTATTGCTGAAATTTCTATGGTTTTAATATCAAATGCTAAAGATTCTCCATATAAATTTCCTTATATTAAGATGCTTTTATAATACAATATAGAATATTGTATACCTAAGTTTTCCAGTAATCATCTTTTAAATAGTAGATTTATAAAATTCTAAAAAATTTGTTTGGAATTTTCTTGACTTTAATGGGTTTATCATTTCTATAGATGGTATTTTAAAAAGCAAGCTTATTAGTTTTTCTATATTCAACATGGAAAAACTATTTTCTATACATTCTTTACGAGATATGAAAATAATAAGTTGTTGTTTAAAACTCTAAAGTTTCCAGAATACAGTTTTTTTTTAGTAAGAAATAATTTAATCTATCTTAGAAAATTTGTTTATTTTTAATATGTATTAGTTAATACGATACACTGAAGAAGTTTGATTTCACAATATGAACAAAAATAATATGAGAAAAAAACTATATCAAAAAATTATAATAATTTTTTCAGGTTTAGCATTATTTGGTAGTATGACCGTCGCAACTTTTTCTTTTAGACAATCCTCTCCGTCTTCATTATCAAAATCAAATACAGAAACAATCTATTCTATCGATGAAAGACTATATTCTATTATTCAGGGATATGAAACTGTTTTAGAAAGAGAACCAAATAATATGACTGCCAAACAGGGCCTAGAAGAAGCTTTAAGAACTTTAGTTGCTACTCAAATACAGGCAAAGAATTTAGACAAAACTATTCCAATAATGGAAAAGCTAACGACATTGGTACCAGAAAACGATCAATACAAAAACATATTAAAACAAATTAAAAATAATACGAATTCAAATACTAAAGTAAAAGATTTAAGTGTATCTGATTCTAGTAACCCTTAATTTATTGTCAAACAATCAGACGTTTAACTATTAAACGTCGATTCGGCTCTTTACCACGATTTTCAGCTGTTAAATCATTAAGATTTTTTAAAAACAAATGCACTTCATGACTTTCAGTTAAAGAAAGAGATGTCATTTCAACTTCTTGCCCCGTTTTACGCACTTGTTGTATGATTTCCTGAAGAGAAATTTTTAATTCTTCATGGCATCTAGAACGATAGTTATTTAATTCAATTTTAAATTGATATGAATTAGATAAATTTACATCATATTTAATGAATGTGTTAATTATATATTCAATAGCATCAATAGACTCTCCCCGTTTTCCTATGAGCTTTAACATATCCTGAGATGTTAATTGTTCTTCATTAATGACTAACCAAATCTCATTGATTTTTTCTAGCTCATTTCGTCCATATTCAGCTTTTACGTTTCCTGGAAATCCCATCAATTCTAATAGTTTTTCTAACCACTTTTTACCAATTTGTTTTTGTTGTTCTATCATTACGAAAACTAAATTCTCAGTATTTAATTAATCAGAATTTTTAGAAACTATGATAGTCGCATTTCCTATATCTCAGAAAATACTAAAAATTATTTTATATGTTCTTTAGTATTCAACTTTGAAATAGTCAGAATCAAATCATTTTATCATTTTCTAAAACGTAGCAAAAATACGTTTTAGAAAATGATGGAATTCAAGAAGTTTTTTCCTTTTTCTTTGAACGTTTTTCAAAAGGCAATGCTTCTCTGGTTATTTCTTCCTTTTTTTGTTGTTCTACTAGTTTCTGCAAATTCTCAGGTAATGGTTCTCGCATAAGAATAAGGCTCTGTAACGTCTGAAAAACATTAGCTACAACAATATACATTAAAACTCCTGCAGGTAAGGGAAAAAATAAGAACATACCGCTAAATAAAATTGGAGTGATTTTAGTAATTGCTTGTTGCTGCTGTGGGCCACTACCAGAAGAACCTGACAATTCTTGATTGATATAAATACTGGCACCAAAAAACAATATCATTGCTAGAATATCCCAGTTAATAGTCCCGTCCTCGCCCATCACACCTACTTGTCCTAGTGCTTTAATAAAAAGGAATCCTTTATTGGCAGCAATACCGGGGATAGTAGCCTTTATACTAATCTCTCCAGGATACAAAGCTTTAAAAGTTCCATCCTCATAATCTTCCAGTCTTTCTGCACCTTTTATAACTTCAAAAATTGGGTGAATTTTATTATACGAATTTTGAGAAATTAGATGTGTAAGTGATTCACCCTGAGTAGTTTTAAATACAATGTTTGATTTTTCACCAATCTCTAATTTATTACCTTTTGGCAACGATGCTATTACAGGAAAATGCAAACCATCACTAATATAAATATTATTAGGTTTGGTCTCGAAAGACTGTAAAGTGACTGTTTCTATATGTTCTTTCGGTAAAATTTGAGCATCTAGTGTATAGCTGATATCAGCAAAAGGTGATCCTCTCAAAGTTGCAAATAATGCAAAAAGAATGGGCATTTGCAATAAAAGAGGTAAACAACCTGCTAGAGGGTTACCAAATTCTTTCATTAGTTTTCCCATTTCTTCTTGTTGCTTTGCAGAATCGTCTTTGTAACGGCGTTGAATTTCCTCTTGCCTTTCTTTCATTAATGGCTGAGTAATTTTCATTTTTCGCATATTACGAATCTGCCCTGCACTTAAGGGATACAAAGCTAAACGAATTACTAAGGTCAAAGCAATAATTGAAAAACCATAACTAGGCACAATCCCATAAAAAAAATCTAGGATTGGTAGCATAATATTTGTAGAAATAAATCCGATCCCAAAATCCATTCTTCTTAATCCAAATTATTTTTCTAAAAGGTGATCTCTTTATATAGACTCTATATTAAAGTGAAAAGGTATAGTAACTAAAAGTTATCTCGTCTTACTTTTAATTTCAGAAGTTATTTAAGAATAATTATTCAAAATATTTTAGTTTATAACTTTAATATTTCTAAAATATAGGAAAAAATGTAAATAACTATTACATTTATGCGTAACAGAATAAGATTATCATATCAACTAGCTACATGAGTAATCAGTGTTAACTTCATTCAAAATAATTACAGTTCATAAGTGATAAAATTTCTTACTCTTTCAAACTAATAGTATATTTTAATTTTCTAAATAGTTGAATTTAAATAAATTATGACTAATCCTGATGAAATTCTATTTCATCATGACAACATTCTAAAAAATGCAAATTTTCTAGTAACCGTGAACAATTTTTGCATTAATCAATAATTCTTTTATTTCCCTTAAAAGAATGCTGTATTGGCATCCTTGAATCTGTTTTTTGACTACTATAACAATTTGATACCCTGAGACAATTTTAGGTAAAAAAACACGGATTACCGATTTAATCTGCCGTTTTAAATAGTTGCGAACTATTGCCTTTTTACTGATTTTTTGGCTAATAGAAATACCAAATTGCGTTGGTATTATTTGACAATTTTTATTGATACCAAAAAGTGAGTGCATTACGAGTTGAGAACTATAGTAGCGTTCTCCTTTCTTGTAAACAGACTGGAATGACTTATGATGCCTAAGGCGATTATTTTTAGGTAATCCCACTTTTCCCCACAATTACTTAAATAGCCAGGATAGCACTTTTGTTCTAGACAGATAAGCGATATCTTCCTCTTTTTCGTCTTGCTTGAATGACCTTACGTCCATTGTGATCTCTCATACGTGCCCGAAAACCGGATGTTCTTTTCTGTTTTCGGTTAGTCCCCCCTAGTGTCCGTTGGGTCACAAGCTCATTCCTCCAATAATACTTTTTTAATTTAATATTATAAATACACAGAAGTACATCATAACAAAATAAAAGGTAAATAGCAAATTCTATTCTTTCTAGATGTAATGTACTGTTGTCGTGATTATCACATAAATTTTTCTAAAAAACTGATTAGGTAATAACTAAATTTAATTTATAACAAATAATCATAAATAATTTTTACGCATTGCTCATATTACCGTGACTAACTTGCTTTAAGTAAATAAAAACTTAGTAAGTTGATAAATGTTTTACATATACTGGGTGTTCAAATTTCGTAATAAACGTTATTTTAGAGTTTACCAAATCTTCTTTGTCGATGTTGATATTCTAATAAAGCTTCATAAAAACTTTGACATGTAAAGTCTGGCCAGAGAGTTGAAGTAACATAAATTTCTGCATAGGCTAATTGCCATAATAAAAAGTTACTTAAGCGCATTTCTCCACTAGTACGAATTAATAAATCAGGATGGGGAATATCTTTAGTATATAGATAATTTTCAAACAGAGTTTCATTAATATCGTTTACATCAAGTAAACCTTGCTTTACCTTTGTTGCAATCGTTTGACAACTTTGAATAATTTCCTGACGTCCTCCGTAATTGGTCGCTATTGTAAATTGCACTCCTGTATTATTTTCCGTATTTTTCATTGAACGAAAAATTTCTGATTGTAAAGATGGAGGTAATTCTTCTAAGTTTCCAACAAAACGTATTTTTACATTTTCATTCATCATCTCTTCTAGTTCTCTATGTAATACTGTTTCAAAAAGAGCCATTAAAAATTCTACTTCTTGAAGAGGTCTTCCCCAATTTTCAGTTGAAAAAGCATAAGCTGTTAGAGCAGGAATTCCTAGATCTCTACAATAACGAAGTAAATCTTTAAGAGTTCCTACTCCCCTTTGATGTCCTACAATTCGAGGAAGTCCACGATGCTTCGCCCAGCGTCCATTGCCATCCATTATCACGGCAATATGGCCTGGGAGACGGTTTTGATCAAGATCAGTTGGTAAATTCTTTAACACAATAGATTGCTTAACAGTCATTTCTTCTCTTCCGGTGAGTTCGATGACGAAATATTAAAAGTTCGTTTGAAAAAAAGTTTTCCTTGTAAGTCAATAGTATGCTTTAAAACATCCCAGCCAGGAGTTACAGAATCGCTATCAACGATTAGAGAGAAGCGCTGTTTCAATAACTCTTTTAATCTACTATTAGTTAGGGGACGGTCTAAAACTCCCTTCTCAGCTAAAGATATTGAACCTGTCTCTTCAGAAACTACTATACAAAGACACTGATCAATATTTTCAGTGATTCCTATAGCAGCACGATGCCGAGTTCCTAGCTGACGTGAAAATGTTTTATCAGACAATGGTAGAATAACCCCTGCAGAAATTATTCTAGAACCACGAATAAAGACAGCTCCATCATGAAGTAAAGTCTTGGGCTGAAAAATTGTTTGTAACAAGGCCTTAGAAATTTCTCCATTGACTATTACCCCAGGATCAACAAAAACTCTAGTATCAATAGATGCTTCTGTCTCAATAACAATTAATGCTCCTGTTCTATTTTGAGATAATTCTCGTACTGCTTCTACCAGTTCATCCACTATATTGCCTGGCTTAGGTATTGGTCTTCTTTGTTTAAATAATTGTAGTATTTTTCCTCTTCCTAGTAACTCTAGAAATCTTCGAAATTCTCCCTGAAAAATGACAGCCATGGATACTGCTGCTCCTAAAACTAATTTTTCCAATACGAATTTCAACAGTGTTAATTGAAGCTTTTCGCTAATCACTGTTACTAACATTAAAATAATTAGCCCCCGAACCATCCATAAGGTACGACGTTCACCAATAGCAAAAAGCATCAAATAGGTTAACAACAGCATCAAACTAGTATCGATGCCGCTATAAATCAACCCTGAGGTTATCCAGTGCTGACTAGGAGGCTCACCTAACATGATGTAAAATGACAAGATGGATGATTAATAAGAACAGAAATAAATTATAGAAGGCAATCAGGCAGGAGCCTCTGGGGTAAACAGTCTTGTCTAACTAGATCGTCATAAGTTTCCCGTCGTACAATCAAACTAGCTTCTCCATGATTAACTAAGACTGCAGCCGGACGTGGTATGCGATTATAGTTCGAGGCCATACTATAGTTATATGCTCCTGTTCCCATTACTACTAGAATATCTCCTGTACGAGTTTGAGGCAACTGAGCATCTTTGATTATTATATCTCCAGATTCGCAATGTTTTCCGGCAATAGTAAATGTTTCAGTAATTTTTTTTGACATTTTATTGCCTATAAGAACACTATAAAGTGATTTATAAGTAATGGGACGAGGATTGTCAGACATTCCTCCATCTATGGCAAGGTAAGTACATAGACCAGGAATCTCTTTACGACTACCTATGGTATAAGCAGTTATACAAGCAGAACCTATTAATGATCGACCAGGTTCTGCTATTAGTTTTGGAAATGATAGGTTGTTTTCCATACAAGCCTCCATGACTGACTCACTAACAGTTTTAACCCATTCTTCAATACTTGGAGGATCATCACTATGAGTATAAGAAATACCCAATCCTCCTCCAATATTTAATTCAGACAGGATCAACCCTAACTCTTGAGCTTTCTTAAACCATTTGACCAAAATAAAAGCAAGATCATGATGTGGTTGTTTTTCAAAAATTTGAGATCCTATATGAGAATGTAGGCCTAGACAATCTAAAACTTTTTGTTTAATGACATAGTTAATAACAGCCTCAAAATCATTTAAACTAAATCCAAACTTACTATCTAAATGTCCTGTCTTTATATATTCATGAGTATGGCATTCAATTTCTGGAGTTAATCTTAGTAGAATACGAATAGATTTTTCTGGTAAGTCATTGCCAAGCTTTACTAAACTTTGGAGCTCTAACCAATTGTCTACAACTATGTTGCAGTTGGAATTTATGGCCAGACGTAATTCGTCTAAAGATTTATTATTACCATGAAAATAAATTTTATTAGCTATTTCTAGCTTAGAATATCCTAGCTTTGACATTGCTATTTGAGCAGTATAAAGCTCTCCACCTGAAACAACATCAAAACCTAAGTTTTCAGTCGCGATAACTCCAATTACTGAGAGGCAACTCCAAGCTTTTGAAGCATAAATCACTTGAGATGGGCCTTCGTAATAAAGATTAAAACTATCTCGATATTGTCTGCAAGAAGTTCTTAATGTTATTTCATCAAGAACATATAAGGGGGAACCAAATTGCTCTACTAAATTCTTAATATTACACTCACCGATTTCTAAGTAATCATTGTTTACTACTTTAGATGTTAATGGTAACAAGCAGTGATTGGATGATTTTTGTAAAATTTTATTAGTATATTTCGATATATAGTCTTGCCCTGTACGGAAAATATATTTTGGTTCTAATGCCATAATTTCCTGACCTTGAGTAATTTGGGTACTAAAATAATTAAAGAATTTAAAGTCTATTTTAAAATTATCCAAATATCATTTAAAGGTTATATTAAACATCATACTATGGCTTTTTCTATATTAATACTTAGATTGAGAGTAATTAACAATAATTCTATAACTTCAAGCACAAAATATATTACAAGCAGCTTTGTACATAACAGTTTATGATGTTTGTTATTTTCGTGTCGTATTTAAATAAAACTTTTAATTTTTTTGATCTAGCAGAGGCTACAGACAATATTCATCACTAATTTTGAGTACTATTATTATTTCTTAAAATTAATAGCTAATATTGATTTTAATCATATTAGGTTTAAGGCTGAAATTATATATTACAGTCTTAAACCTAATCCAATTCAAAGAGAAAAAGTATTTTACTCAATTAAGTATCAATATAGATAATTTATTCTTCAGAAACATCCGTAGTAGCAACTATTTCTTCTTGAGCTTCATCTACATCTAATGCAGAAGGGATATTTTCTATTATACTTTCTCCTTCTTCAGGTATTTCTCTACCTTCCGCCTCTGCAAGAAGCTTTTGACGATACTTCTCAGCCATTTCTTCTGCTTTTTCAAACACCACATCTCGATTTTTCAACATATCCCCAGGCTCAGGTTCAAGCTGTTTTGTCGACAAGGATATTCTTCCTCTTTCAGCATCAAGATCAATAATCATAACTTTCAATTCGTCGTTAACTCCGAAAACACTGTGAGGAGTGTCAATATGGTCATGAGAAATTTCAGAGATATGTAAGAGTCCGCTAACTCCTCCTATATCAATAAAAGCACCATAAGGTTTAATTCCACGAACAGAACCAATAACAACCTGTCCTACTTCTAAACCGTTCATTTTACGTTCAACTAATGCACGACGATGGCTAAGAACTAGACGGTTTCTTTCTTCGTCAACTTCAAGGAATTTTAAAGGTAATTCTTCCCCAACCAAATCTTCTTTGGCTTCACGAGTACTTATATGAGACCCTGGTATAAAACCTCGCAATCCCTCAATTCTTACAAGGGCACCTCCTCGGTTTGTCGCAAAAACATTAGAGCGTACAGTTGCGTCTTCTTCTCTTAATTGACGTACTCTTTCCCAAGCTCGCATATACTCGATACGTCTAATAGACAAGGTTAATTGTCCATCTTCGTTTTCATCAGTTAAAATGAAGAACTCTCTTGTCTCATTTGGTTGAAGAACTTCGTCAGGGTCATCTACTCGGTTGATTGACATTTCCTGAATAGGAATATAAGCTGCAGTTTTTGCTCCAATGTCAATTAGTGCACCTCTTGGCTCCATACTGAAAACAGTACCAGGGACAATGTCTCCGGGACTGAAATGATAGTCATATTTATCAAGAAGTGCGGCGAAATCTTCGTGGGTAAAACCAATATCGTTAATTGTTGCTTTCTGATCTACCATGTATTTTCATCTTCCTATATCTAAATCTTTGATAATTAATAATGCCTCCTGTTGATACATGTTTTCTAATTCTTGGGTATTTACCAAAAAAGTTATACCTTAATTGAATTAGTTACCATAAAAAATATTCTTCTTAAATTTGAGATAACAAGAATAAATCTAAAAGATTGATTTATTATTTTGTCAATCAGTAGCAGGGTGCAGACTCTTCATCATATCACCATTTATTATAACTTATATTAATTATGATGTTAATTCGCCAAGAAAAATTTAGATGAAAAAAGAGTTAGACATAAGCCGGATTCTGTTCTAAAGGAGAGTCATCTATCTAGGATACTTGTTACCAAATATCTCTTGCGGTACACCTAAATGGGATTGGAAAAAGATCAACCATTTTATCCCTCCGACCTTGCTCCCAACTGGGGTTTGCCGAGCCAGTACCTCACGATACTGCTGGTATGCTCTTACCATACCTTTGCACCCTTACCTTGTTATTAAGGCGGTATTTTTCTGTGGCACTATCCTCACGCTCGCGCGCACTGGGTATTATCCAGCAAGTCTGATCTTTTGGGAGTCCGGACTTTCCTCAGATTATTTTGTTCAAATAACCCGTAACTCTCTCGCTAACTCTTTAATAGTATATCTTAGTATTTTTTACAAAATAATTTCAATTTTTTATGTATCTCAGAAATAATACAATGCTAAAAATAGAATTTTTTAGCATAAAATTAAATATTTTTTACTCTAATTGATAAAAGCAGATCAAATAAAAAATAACTATTATCTAGGATAAAAATACATTCTACTATTTTAAAGTGGACCAACTTATTTATTGTTAGCTTGTGATCTATAAAAAAATTGATTATGCTCTCTAATTTTGAACTATTTTATCAATGGCATTTCTGAACATTTTTTGTAAAATTTTAACAGTCCTAGCAAAGCTTAATTGATAATAATTCTGTGAAGGATCAAGAAACTGTAATTTATTCAATAACTGAGCCTCTTGTATCTGAATGTCTCCATCACTATAAATTAAAGCACTTAAAGATTCTAGAAGTTCTTGATAATCTTCTCTTGTTGGATTATTGCCTAAATATTCTTCTAACCATTGATAGCATTGATTTGCTTTAATCGGTTTTAATTCTGATAAAAAATACTGTAATTCTATATCTTTGGATAATCCATGATATTCTAATATGTACTTTAGATAATTTCTTTCCTCCATTTGAATAATCCCATCTATCCAAGCAACTCCAATTAAAATTTTAAGTAGTTGCTTATTTTTATACTTTCTATTCATTATCTATTGACTAAGTCCTTAATATACTTTAACAACTAGTTCTCTAATATATTTTAGTAGAATTTTTTCGTAATTTCACCATAAAAAATCCATCCATATAATGTTGGTGAGGAAATATTTGTAAGCATCCTGATGGTGTGATGAAAGGTGAAAAAGGTTTAGAAAAAAGGGGTTTTTCAATGTGCCATTCAGGATTGTCTTTAAGAAAATTGTGAACAATTATTTCATTCTCTGCGATATTTAAAGTACATGTAGAGTATACTAGTACGCCATTTGGTTTTACCCATTGAGCTGCTCTATGTAGTATTTTCTTTTGCATTATTGATAACTGCTTTATTTTTTCCGGAGTTTGTCTCCATCGAATATCTGGATTTCTGTGTAAAGTACCTAATCCAGAACAAGGAGCATCTATAAGGACACGATCAGCAAAGTTAGTAAATTGTTGTAGGTAGCGACTGTCTCCTTTAATGAGCTTAATTGATTTCAATCCTAATCTTTCTACATTCTGTTGAATTTTTCCAAGACGAGATGAAATACGATCACAAGCTAAGATTAATCCTTTGTCTTGCATTAATTCAGCAATATGAGTAGTTTTTCCTCCGGGTGCAGCACAGGCATCAATAATTATATCTCCTACTTTTGGATCTAACAGATAGCTAACTAATTGTGCGCTAATGTCTTGTACTGTCCAATTTCCTTTCATAAATCCTGGTAAATTTTTTATATCACCTATTTTTCCTTTTAGTCTTAATGCGTAGGGTAAATATGGTAAGTATTCTACATTTACCTTAGCCATAATCAGGTTTCTTCTTACCTCCTCAATAGTAGTTCTAAGACTATTTATGCGTATATCAATTGTTGGAGACTGATTGAACCAATAACATAGTTTTTCTGTAGTACTTTTTCCCCATCTTTGGTGCCAATGTTCAACTATCCAACTAGGAAAACTATATTTTATTCCTGTAATATTGGAAGAACTTCCTGATAGTGTCAACTGATAGTTTCTTTTTTCTCTTATCCTGATGTATTTTCTTAGTATTGCATTAACAACCTTAGAAAGACCGTTCAAATTATTATTTTTTGCAAGATCTACACTTGTATTAACAGCTGCAGATGGAGGAATATGGTCAAGATATAAAAGTTGATACAGTCCAATATGGAGAATACGGCGTAGAACTGGTGATTGCTTTTGAGATTTTTTGTTTCCTAACTGATCAATTAAATTGTCTAAGGTCCGTTGACAACGTATTATTCCATAAACTAACTCTGTACATAAACTACGATCATTTTTATTTAAAATAATATCTTTAAGAGCATGGTTTAAAGATATGTTAATAAAACTATTATTTTTATCTATCTCTCTTAAAACTTTTAAAGTTAGTTCACGAACATTTGAAACTTTCAAAATATAATGTTATCAAGAATTAAGCTACAGGCTGGAATGATTAGAAATTTAAAATCAATTGTGTAAATACATTAAAATTATATAAACAATATTAAAAAATTGCTACCATACAGCGTTATTTAATTTTATTAAATGACTGAATTTCAACAAATGATAACAACAAAGCCATTCCTAAAATTACAGTTTTTATAAAATAATAGAAAGAGAACTTGAACTTAAATAAACATGGTATTAAAAAATTAACAAGTCTAATATGCAATTATCAAATAACGTATCAAATTTTTAGAAATGAATAAAACAACAGGAACTTTATATGGAATTAGTATGGGACCAGGTGATCCTGAATTAATTACTGTAAAAGGAAAAAGATTATTAGAAGAGACACCTGTTCTGGCCTTTCCCACAGGAATATTAGGTAAGAAAGGAGTAGCTGAAGAAATAATTTCTTTTTGGGTCGATGATAAACAAATAAAATTACCTTTATGTTTTCCTTATGTGAAAGATAAGAAACAATTGAGAGAAGCTTGGAAAAAAGCTGCTCTTGATATTGGAAATTATCTTTGCAAAGGGATAGACGTAGCTTTCACTTGCGAAGGAGATATAAATTTTTTTAGTACTTTTACATACTTAGCACAGTTTATACTTAAAAAATTCCCTCAAATTTCAATAAAAACTGTTCCTGGTGTCTGTTCTCCATTGGCTTCTGCTTCTGCTCTAGGTGTTCCATTAACTTTTTATTCCCAAAATTTAGCTATTCTTCCCGTGGTCCATAATGTAAACGATATTCGGGTAATAGCGAATTGGGCTAATGTAATTGTTTTGTTAAAAGTAAGTTCTGTTTATACTCATATATGGGATATCCTACAAGATCTAAATTTGTTACAAAACGCTTCTTTGATCGTTAGAGCTACACAATTAGAAGAAAAGATATATACAGATTTAACTAATTATCGTTGTTTATCTATTCCATATTTTTCTTTAATGGTTATTCAAACCAATTAACTAGAAAATCAGGACAAACAATGTTAATAATTCAAAATATTTACTAATAGAAAATATTTTGAATTATTAACATTGTTTGTCTAGACGTATTAATATATTGTTACGAGATGATTAGTTTTAGTAGACTATATTTTTTAGCTTAGAAATAAGAGATAACTTATTTTTATAAATTCATTTTCATGTTTTCAGTGGCAGTAGAAAATAAATATCAGTTTTAATCAAATAATAGATTATTATATATGTTATGTTAGCTTAATTAACAAACTTTAAGAAAATAAAATCTTATTTATTTCTCTAAAGCTGCTATAATAAAGCTTTTGTATACTAGGAGAAAACTAATTACATGTCTCGTTATAGAGGGCCTCGCCTTAGGGTTGTACGAAGACTTGGAGAACTTCCAGGATTAAGTAGAAAAAACCCTCGTCGCACTTATCCACCTGGACAACATGGTCAGGGTCGTAGAAAACGTTCTGAATATGCTGTGCGACTCGAAGAAAAACAAAAACTTCTTTACAATTACGGTGTAACTGAAAAACAGCTAATTCGTTACATGAAGAAAGCTCGTCGTGCCACTGGTTCTACAGGACAAAAACTATTGGAACTTTTGGAAATGCGTTTAGATAACACAGTATTTCGTTTAGGAATGGCTGGAACTATCCCTGGTGCTCGCCAGCTCGTAAACCATTGTCATGTATTAGTAAACGGACGTATTGTTAATATTGCTAGCTATCAATGTCGCGCTGGGGATGTTATTTCTGTTCGAAATAACGATAATTCTCGCCGTATGGTAGAAACTAATATGCAATATCCCGGATTAGCTAATCTTCCTGAACATCTAGAATTTGATAAAAACACTTTCACTGGTAAAGTTAACGATGTAATTAAACGTGAATGGGTTGCACTACAAATTAATGAGCTTCTAGTTGTTGAATATTATTCTCGAAAAGTATAAGCTAGATAAACAATTTTATGATTGTTTATTCTGCATGTGAGATAGAGGTTGCTTAGGCAACCCTTACCAATTTAACTCTGTCACTTTTCCTACACAAAAGTCAGTTGAATATAAGAATATAAAAATTAACAGATTAAGCAACTTCTCTAAAACATACTTACACTAAATAATTTTTTAGTTACTTTAGATTTAAACTATTCTATAAATTTCTGTGACGGTATTTTATTCAGATATTGAAGTAAACGATAATAACTCTATAGTATTTAGACCCCAGATATCTAATATCTTTATTTAGGTAATTCTTCTTTGTTTATAAAAACTTGTATATTATTTTTCCCAGTACTTATAAGCTGTATAAGCTAAGGTAGTTATTCCTACTGCAATAGCAGATTCATCTATATCAAATAAAGGATGATGTAAAGGATGATTTATCTTATTTGAATAGCCAGTGCCTAGTCGGAACATTGTTCCTCGTGAATATTGCAAGTATGAAGAAAAATCTTCTGAGCCTAATGATGGTTCAGATAAAATTTTAATTGAATCATTTCCCCATGCCTCTCGAGAAGCTTCTTCTAGAATACTGGTAAGATAAGTATCATTTTGAACAGAAGCTACTCCCCATCGATAATCAATTTCATATTTAGCATTATGAGCTTTACAAACATTAGCAATAATAGTCTCTATCCATTTAGGTAATTGAGCACGAGTTTCAGGATGTAATGAACGTATTGTACCAGTCATTTTGACTCGATCCGCAATAATATTAGGAGCATGCCCTCCAGCAATTTGTCCAATTGTTAAAACTAAAGGATGCAAGGGATTTTGAGTACGGCTGATAGCCTGTTGTAAAGTCGTAATTATTTGAGATGCGATCCATATTGCATCTACAGCTTCGTGAGGTCGAGCTCCGTGCCCTGACTCACCTTTAATGAACACTTCAATATCATCTACCGCAGCTGTTAGTGTTCCATACTTAATGCCAATAGAACCTGCAGGAAGAGAAGGAAAAACATGAACTCCAATAATTGCATCAACATTATTCATTACACCATCTCGTACCATCCATTTAGCTCCTTGAGCTATTTCTTCTGCAGGTTGAAATAGAAAGCGAACATGACCTCTTAGTTCTTTTTTTAACATAGATAAAATAATCGCAGTTCCTATGCCTACTGTAGTATGAACATCATGACCACAAGCATGCATTATTCCAGGATTATAAGAAGAAAAATTTAATTTAGTTTTTTCTTCTATAGGTAGGGCATCCATGTCAGTACGAATTGCTAAAACACTAGTTTTTTCAGAATCGTTGATTAAATGCCCTACAACTCCTGTTTTACCAATAAATTTTTCTACAGGGATATCATAAGAAGAAAGTATATTTGCTACATAAGCAGCTGTCTGATGTTCTTTCCCACTTAATTCTGGATAAGAATGTAAATGTCGACGAATCTCGACAAATCTAGGCAGAAGATCTCTAACGAGATTTTTTATTTGGGATAGCATAAAAGTCTTATAGATTATTGTAATGTTAATAGTACTAGCTAAATATTAGTACTATTAACATTACAATAATCTATGGAGTTTAAGAACTTTTTAAGTATTAAATTCATAATTATTAGTACTAGTTATTGAACTTATAAAAATTAATTAACTTAAAACTATTTAGGTAGAGTACTTAGTAGTTTAGTAATATGGCAAAAATCATATTTATAGTAGAAAGTAAAGCTACGACCAACTCATAATCAGATAGGCCTAACAAAGATATTTCTTAAAGCTTAATTTTTATTAAACAATATAAAATAATAACTGTGAAACATAACTAAGACTATTCAATATAAAAATATATTTAAAAAACTAAAATAATCTGTTGATTCTGAAACTCTTAAAAAAGATATAATTATTCTAAAGATTAAATTAATTACATTACAAATTGTCTCAAAACTTAGTTATGTAAATAATTAAAATTGCTTTAGTATTTATTTACATAGTTAGATCACTGATTCTCATAAACGACTTAAAACTTTTTAATTATTTTTACAAGAAGTCAATAAATATAATTGAGGTTTTAGAAAGGAAGATAAACATCACCAAGTAACATTGAGTAGTAAGCTCCAGTAACTTGTGGCAAACTACCTGGTATTTTACTCACATATCTCCAATAGGCCAGAACTGCAAAAGAAATTGCTTCTTTAAAGTCACTATTTAGACCAACCTCAGTAGTCGTTTTTACTATAGTATTTTGGGGAGAATGATGATTAATACGTTCTTTTAAATAAAGATTGTGACTACCTCCTCCACATAACAATATTTCATCAATAGGATATTTAATAAAATGCTTATAACTATTAGTAATAGAAATTGCAGTTAACTCTGTAATAGTAGTTAAAAAATCTGTCTCGGATAACTTATAAGCTTGAGCATCATTCCAACAATATTCTAAATATTCTTCTCCGAAAAGTTCTCTACCAGTAGATTTCGGAGGCTTTTTGTGAAAAAAATCATGATTTAACCACTTTTCAATTAGTTGATAATTAGGTTTACCCTGAGATGCCCAAATCCCATTACTATCATAAAACTGTTTTCCATTACTTAACTTGTTAATAGTTAAATCAATCAACATATTTCCTGGCCCAGTGTCCCATCCTGTAATGTTTTTATACCAATCTTCTGTACATTTTGGTGGTAAATATGTAACATTACCGATCCCGCCAATATTTTGTATACATCTATGATAGTGAGGATGACTTAATAGACAAGCATCCACTGCTGATACTAGTGGTGCTCCTTGACCACCAGCAGCTATGTCGGCAGCCCGAAAATTATTAACTGTTGGGATGCCTGTAAGATTGGCGATAATTTCTCCTCTACCTAATTGAATTGTATATCCTATGCTATTTATGGCCGGTGGTCGATGAAATACAGTTTGTCCATGAGATCCAATTAACTCTATGGGAAAATGCTTTTTTCTAACTTCTTTAACAACATTTACAAAGGATAAAGCAATTTCTTCATCTAATTTCGCAAATTCTTCAATTGATAAAGAATTACCTTCAGCAACCCTCAAAATTTGATTTCGGATTTTCTCTGGATAAGAGTAACTAATATTCAATAGATATTTAATTCTTAGATCAAGCTTACTTCCTTGGATTTTTATTAATGCTGCATCAATACTGTCTACTGATGTACCACTCATTAGTCCGAGACAATACATATCTAAAATTAATTTTTTGTAAACTACAGCTTTTTAAAGCTTATCTTAGTATATATGCAATTATTTTTATAACATAACTAACTTATTAAAATATTTCATCCGACATTTATTAAAATTGTAATATTAAATGTAATATATTCTATCAAATAGACAACATTAAATTTTTATATCTACATAGTATCTTGTAAAGTAGATATTTTTAAAAAATAAAGAATAAAAACTCTAGAACGCTATTAATAACAAATTTGTATTTATCAAAATACTTACTCTAAAAAATAGTGAAATACAAGTTAAAAAGATTTATTTCTAATTGTTAAAAATATTTGGAGTATATAAAAGAGGTTAAAATAACTTTTTTTTAATTTTATTAATACTATGAAAATATTTATACTTAAGAAAAAGATTATGTTCTTATGCTAAAAACTATATTATATAAATATTACTAACTTAAAATATTTTTACTGTACTTAACTTAAGTTATCTAATGGCCCAGTTAAATTAAAAAAAATTATACTGAGATATTAGTATAGTTTCTATGGCAACCTTAAAATGTTTATCACAGTGATCAAGCTAATTATTTTAGCTTACACAAACATAAAACTAACAAAGTATTACTAATAGTAACATCTTTAAAATCTCAACTTTTATTAACCAATCTTACTCTTAAACTTTTTATTGAGAGGCAATTGATATTTTATACTAATAACACTTCATAATGCCTAAAATCCGATTAAAATTCAACCAAAAGCTTATTTCATATTTCTTTGAAACAGCACAGCCTTATTTTTTCCCTATCAATAATAATCAGACATGGGTGTTCTGCACATTGTTAGTAACACTGATTGTTATGATTATTAGTTTAACTTATTTCATAACAATTGGAGCAACGCTACTAACTAATACAGTTTTTACCAATTTTTCTAATATCATTACTAATGGTTTTATCGGCAAAATTAATAGAACTTTAGACTCAAAGATTACTAGTTATGTAGCTATTATTTTGTTAGCTAGTAGTTTAATTTTTTTATCACAGTTCTCTAAAATAGGTAAGAAATGGAAACAGTGGTTTTTGTTAGGATCACTTCTTTTCCTTTTACTAGTTGTTAATGGATTAAGGCTCATTATGAGCTATGTATTCCGTTTTATAGATACTGCCTTAACGGAGAAAAATGCAGATGTCTTTTGGCAATTTATGATAGTTTATGGCTTGGTACTGATTTCTGCTGTACCGATTATTATAATTTATCGCTATACTAGAAAAAAACTGGGACTAATGTGGAGAAAATGGCTTACAAAGCATTTTTTAAGCCGTTACTTTAGTTACCGTGTCTACTATAAATTAAATTCAGAATATCTTAAGAAAGAAGTAGATAATCCTGATCAGAGAATAACACAAGATATAAAGTCTTTTACAATCGTTACTCTCGATTTTTTACTTGATTTTTTTAATTCAATCTTAACTTTGGTATCTTTCTCTTATATTTTATATACCATATCAGATAGGTTAACATATGGTTTATTGGTCTATGCAATATTTGGTACTACAGTAGTTTTAATTGCAGGAAATCGTCTAATTAAAATTAACTACGCTCAATTGCGCTTAGAAGCAAATTTTCGTCATAGCATCTTAAGAATTAGAGACTATGCTGAGTCAATAGCTTTTTATAGAGGAGAATTTTTAGAAAACAAACAAGTTACTAATAAGTTAAAAAAAGTTGTTAAAAATTTTAACTTATTAATTATTTGGCAGTCTATTATTAATCTTTTTCAATTAGGATATAATTACTTTACACGATTAATACCATATATCATGATTGCTCCTTTATATTTAAAAGGAGAATTAGACTTTGGATCTATCGCCCAAGCAACTGTTGCATTTAGTCAAGTCCTAGAAGCTCTTTCTTTAATAACTAACCGAATTCCAGAAATTACAAAATTTGCGGCTAGTATTAATCGTCTAGGAGAATTTTATGAATCAATGAATCCAGGATTATTGCAGGAAGAAGAATTGAATAGTGACTTAATTCATATCGAAAAATTTCCTGTTATTATTCTACAGAATGTCTCTTTATATCCTCCTAATTCCCAGAGAAAATTAGTTAAAAATATTACTGTTCGTGTTGATAAAAGTAATAATTTATTGATTATGGGAACTAGTGGAACTGGCAAAAGTTCCTTACTTAGAGCTATAGCTGGGCTTTGGACTTCAGGGTCTGGGACAATTTTTCGTCCTAGTCCGAAAGAAATATTGTTCTTGCCCCAACATCCATACATGATTTCAGGAAGTTTAAAAGAACAGTTGCTATATCCTGACATGGGGAAATATATTACACAGAATCAGTTAGATAAGATATTAGTAGCTGTAGATTTACAGAATTTAAGAAGTCGTTTTCAAGACTTTGATATAAGAGAGAATTGGAGTAGTGTATTATCCTTAGGAGAACAGCAGCGTATAGCATTTGCTAGAATTCTAATTACTAAACCCCGTTATGTTATTTTGGACGAAGCGACTAGTGCTTTAGATGAAGAAAATGAAGAGTCTCTCTATCACAGCTTATCCACTTCAGAGATTAGCTACATTAGCGTAGGCCACAGACCAACCTTGACTAAATATCACCAACAGATATTAACCATCATGGACGAAGGAAATTGGGAACTAGAAACTCACAAAATTTATAGTTGAGAAAAAATACTATTTAATAAATTTTAACTTTTTTATTTTTTAAATCAGAAAATTACTATTTTATGATTACTAAACATTAAAATATTCTTTATGTCTTATTTATTTATTTTTAGTAAACATAAATAAACTATTAGATAATGTATAAAGACTTATTTACATGATGTTACTTTTTTTAATTTTAATCCCTATTGATTTTTTATTAGGATCTTCTTTTGAAGGTCTGTTCAATACTCATTAATTTAATATTTTTATATATAACTAAGGTTTAGATTTCCCTTCTATCCAAAAAATTAGTACAATAAATATATGAGGTTCTCGTAATCTTTTTTTATTCTTAAACATTCAGTCAAAACCATTAATTTATGGAATCTAGTAGCTCATCAAAGAAGGGGACAGAACCTTCTGCTCATAGGTGGACTAACATTATGGGAACGGTAATTGCCATGATAACGTTGACACTGCCCGTTTTCGTAATTGCCTATTACTCTTCAAATAAAGCTGATTCTCCTTCGAGTCAACTTCATTATCTGAATGATTCTAGAAAATAGCATCTTTATTATTAGTTAAAATCATATTTCTATTTATTTATCTCTAATGAAGGAAAGCCCTAAACTACAAGAGTAAAAATATTATGTAAGACACTTATCAAAAATATAGTTAAGGTTTATAGTTACTTTTTTAATATTTAGTTTTGCTAAAAAATAGAATTTAAAAATACTTCATAAAATCTATGATTTTCCTTAAACTAGGACAATATATGTCTAGCACGTCAGAAAAAAGATACCACAAATATCATTGGTGATGACGTTTTACATAAAGTAAACTAGTTATTTTTTTTACATTCTACTTTACGGAACTAAAACCCATATTAAGGTTTATGATTTAAGTTTATAAAATTTAAATCATAAAATCTATTTCTGTCTCATAAAAACAATTATCAATATATATAATATCAAATGATATAACTCATAAATAACATTTCTTAAGCTTAAAAGATATCACTGTTTTACTATAATTAGCTTGTTGATGAATAAAAGTATTTTGTTTTATACTCAAAAATTAAGGAGCAGTAAATTCCTACAGAAAATCTTAGGAATGAGAAGGTTAAAATTGAAGAAGAAACGCTAAAAAAATAATTAACATTCATGTCAGATTTGCCAGCATCTATAGCTGTTTATTATCATCAACGAACAAAATACGATCCAAAAACTATTGCTACTAAAAATAAAGGTTTGGATTGGTCAAAGCAACCAACTCCTTTTAAGGAATATAAAATCGGCAAGTCTTATGAGCTAATAGCTTACTCATCAAAGAAATCATCAATTACTTCTCATTCTTCATATTGGCACAGACTTTCACGTTTATGTGGCTGTAGTTATGGATTAACTGCAAAAATACCCACTATTGGAAGTCCTATGTATTTAAGAGCAACTCCATCAGCTGGAGGACTCTATCCAGCTGAAGTTTATCTAATTTCAAAAGGAACTCCATGGCTACCAGCTGGATTGTATAGTTATCAGCCACAAAATCATTCCTTATTGCATTTTTGGGATGATAATGTTTGGGAAAATTTAGAGACAGCATGTTTATATCATCAGGCTCTTGAAAGCGCAGAAATAGTAGTTGTTACAACTGCTATTTTCTACAGATCATCGTGGCGATATGAAGACCGGGCCTATCGAAGAATTTGTTTAGATACAGGGCACTTACTAGGTAATATAGAACTAGCTTGTGCTATGACTAATTATCGTCCTCACTTAATTGGAGGTTTTGTAGATAATTTAATAAATAAAATCTTCTATTTTAACCCTAAAGAAGAAGGAGTGATTTCAGTTATTGCTTTATCTGATTTATCTAATGATAATAAAAATTTAAAAAATATAGGCCCCACAGCTTTACCATCAATTATAAAAACTAACTATTCTCAAGTTTCTGATGGAGAATTATTAGGTTATTTTCATCAAGCTACTGAGATAAAAGAACCTGATATTAATAAAGTACAAGAAATGATATCTCAAGACAGTTTTGTAGAAGATAAATATAACTTTCCATTTTGTTTAAAGGTATCCATGTTAACAACTCCTATTATATGGGGAAATAATTTTAACCTTCTTGAAAAAACCATTTTTAAAAGACGATCTACTCGCGCTTATACAGGCGAAGAATTAACTTTAGATGAACTAAAAGGATTGCTACACTTTACCTATCAATCTCAAGATTATGTTCATCAGGGATTTGATCCAAATCCTGATTATTTTGATATAAATTTAATTGAAACTTTCGTAGTAGTATCTGGAGTAAAAGGTTTAGAGTCTGGCTGTTACTATTATGCGCCAAAAGCTCAAGAACTTAGGCAAATTCGGTTTAAAAATTTTCGCAAGGAATTACATTACCTATGTTTAGGACAAAATTTAGGAAGAGATGCGGGAGCAATTATTTTTCATACTACAGAACTAAAGAAGGCGGTAGAAAAGTATGGTGATCGCGTTTATAGATATTTACATCTTGATGCAGGACATTTAGGACAAAAGTTAAATTTAGCTGCTATTCATCTTCAACTTGGAGTAAGTGGAATTGGTGGTTTCTTTGATGATCAAGTAAATGAAGTTCTTGGCATTCCTGAAGATGAGGCTGTCATTTATATAACTACAATAGGAAGGCCAAGATATCAATCTATAAGTTAAATGAATGATTGTCTGTGAAGTAAATATCTTTATTAACGTATGGTAAAGTAAGTTTATTAGTCATGATTATACAAAAACATTATTTATCTTCTAGTAAAATATCTGATGGTAATTCTCTTTTCGGTAAAGGAGTCATAGGAGGTGGTAATATCGGACCAAATAATAAAGGGGTAGACAAAGGTAACTCATAATCAGCAATAACTTCTCGAAGTTGGCTAACACGTAGTAATAACTTAAATTTTTTTCCAAAATCCTGTTCGATCAATTTCTCTACCAATCGAACTTGTGTTGGAGTTATAGGATTTTTAGTATTTTCTTGAACTGTCACTAAAATAATAGGATGTTCGTTACTCCAAGGAAACATAGGCCATTGAACTTTTAATGATATTAATTCGCTTTGTTGCCCAACAGTAACTGTTTTATTTTCAAGAAGATTTTTAATTCTTCCTTCAAATTTTTCTTGCCAGAGGAGATTGCCAAAGCTTACAAATAATGGAAAAGTTATAATTCCTGTCATAGCTATTAGTCCTCCTAAAGCTTGACTTGTTTGATTATAGTTAAAGTAGTAACCCCCAAGAATGAATACAGTAATGCAGGATAAAGTTATACCCAAAAGATTTGTAAAATATAGTAAAAAAGCTCCACTTGCCAAGAGTATAGCTTTTTGAGATAAGCAAATACCAACCGCACATAAAGGAGGCATTAAAGCTACGGAAATTGCAGTACCAACAACTGCATCGCCAAGTCTGCGTCGAACTTTAGCAAAACCACTTATTGCTCCTGCTGTTACTGCTACCCCTAAGTCTGCTAAGTTTGGCTGAGTTCTTCCCAAAAGTTCAAGACCGAAAGATGATTCAGGTAGTCCGAAAATCCCTCCCACTAAACTTGAAACTAGAAGGGATACTATGGTACCTATTAAAAGTGTCATCGAACTTACTTTAACTAAAATCCCTTCATTATCTAGTACACCGAAGGCAAAGCCTCTTAATGGGAGCATTAAAGGAGCAATAAGCATCGCACCAATGATAATAGTAGGACTGTTAATCAATAATCCGAGAGTTGCTATAAAAGAAGCACTGATAGTTAAGATAATAAAATCTGTGTTAAGTGCAGAATCTTCTATTAAATCCTGTAATAATTTCTTTCTTATATTTAGAGAAACTTTCGGAATTTTTTGTTTAAACCAGTTTTTCATAAAAAATTTATTAATTGTTTTAAACTAGAATTAATAAATCCTAGATATTACTTAAATAATCATATTTTCAAAGAAATAAAATTGTCCATATAAAGAAAAAGAATTTTTGTATTGACTAAATAATAAACCCTTTAAAATTATTTCAGGATGGTATTTAAGTAGATATAAAGTAAACATTTTAAATTGGGTACATAATTAACCTGTTGGCTAATAAAAAATTATAAAAAGACTTAAATATTATTATTATTCATATTAAAGTTCATCATCATAATATTAGTACATTTCGGTTCGGTATTCCTTACTGGTTTCTTATTTAAATAATAAGCTATAAAAGAAAAAGATATGAACTAGATTTTTTTTAGTGAAATTAAATTATGAGTAATACAAGCAATTTTCGCAAAGCAATTAACGAGTCCCGAAAAAACGAACTTATTGGCCCTAATGTTATAGCTAATGCTTTACCTATTGTTGGTGGTGGCTTGATTTTGACTGCACTAGGAACTTATGGTGGTTTAAGAATAATAAATTTTTATCCAGAAATTTTTTATTCAACTTTTGTTATTGCCATTATTTTAGAACTAGGTTTCTTTTTTATTGTAAACAGAGTAATTGAAAAGAATAGTGAAGATATTGCCCTACCTTTGTTATCTCTTTACAGTTTATTGTCTGGATATACCCTTAGTGGCATTGTTTATATTGCTTTAGGGACTCAAGGTGTAGGAGTTCAAGGAATAGCAATTTCAGCCTTTGGTTGTGGAGCTACTTTTATCATTGCACGTAGCATTGGATCAAATTTATCAGATCAAGATGGAATAGCTTTGACAAAAACAGTCCGATTAGGTGTAATAGCTTTATTAACAGTAATTATTGGACAGTTTATATTTTCTATTTTTGGATTTTATACGCCATCATGGTTGGAAATAGTATTTTCTGGATTAGGAGTATTCTTATTTGCAGGGGCTGCAGTAGTAGATTTTTATGTCCTTCCTCGTAGCTATAATGACGGACAGTATCTTGCTGCAGCACTTTCGATGTACCTTACTTATATCAATTTATTTATATTTATACTAAGATTAATTATCTCTCTTAATGACAACGATAAAAATTAAAATATTTATTTAAAGTTTAAAATACTTTTCTTTTGTGTATATTTTGCTATAATAATTGAAGATTATAAATTGGTATTGGCTTTAGGATTCTTATGAACCTTAAATTAATTACATCTTGTAACCATACTGCTTTTTAATTTTGTTCAGTTCTTTTAGAGACATAAACAAGATAAATAAATTATGAATACTAACACTCAGAAAAAAACTCTTGATGATCCTAAGTTTGGCTTTACTGAATATGCAGAACGTTTAAATGGTCGTGCTGCTATGATTGGTTTTATACTTGCTCTTATAATTGAGTATACAAGTGGACAAAGTCTCTTATCTTGGTTGGGCTTATAAATTAGCCATAATATTCTAAATAGTTTCTAGATATATTTTAAGTACTAAATTTATAGATGCTTAAAATATATCTAGAAACTATTTACAAACGTATTTTTGTTGAACTAATATGCACTTTTCATGATAGAAGTAGGTTTAAACTATATATCAGTCGACAGGCAAAAGTAATTTATATAAAATATGATTATCTTGCATAAAGAACAAATCTTGATACTTTCAGCCCAACTTTAATATTTAGTTATTTAGATATTATTCTAGATGTTCAATTACAATTATTTTTAATCTTTTTATTTATAATCTTGTGTTCTGAATTAGATAAGTAAATCTTAAATTATTATTATGAATAAAATATTAAGATCCCAATATTTTCTGAAATTTGCTTATACTGTATCTTAAATATTTTAAACAAGTAGTGTCGTTAAGAATAGGTATTTTAATTAATGCTACAAGATCAAACACATCCTCAAGAACACCGTGATCGACTTATTGTAAATGATTTATTAAATTCTCAACCTGATGACTATAAACTAGCTGAATTGGCAAGACTATTAATCCGCTATCAAAATTTCCCAGGAGCTAGAAAAGTTTATCAAGATTTAAACAAAATCTTAATTTCTTGGAACTTAACACAAGAAAAATTATTTATAAAGACTCGTGAACTTCATTATAATAGAAGTCTTTATTCTAACTCACTAGATGAAGGAGTTCAGGATTGGACTTGAATGCAAAAGAAAATACTACATAGAGCAGCTCAATGGGTACAACCAAATTTCCATTAATATATAAGCTTTGATATATACATTAGTGACAATTATATTTTTTATTAATAATATTAAAGACAATGCTGATTTAAGCAAAACTTATAGTTAATATGCATATAGATTAGCTTTATGAAATATATGATGATTTTTGTATCTTCCAAAAATATTGATATCAATAAGCTATGTTTAAATAAAACGGGACTAACATATTTGATACAATATATAAGGAACTATAAAAGATAGTACTAATTTCTGAAAAGTCTAAAAATAAGAATATAATTAAATCTTACTCATATGTAGTGGAACTTAGCTCTATAAACTATATCATTTAATGAAAACGAATCCCAAGAAAAATATCGTAAAGAAAGTCTAGAAAATTTCTACCTTTAAGTAAATCTAAAGATTGTTCACACTTTTTCTCATCTAATAACTGTTTAGTTGCATAATAAGCTGGTTCATATCTATACCAAGGAATTGATGGCCATAAATGGTGAACTAAGTGATAATTTTGTCCGAAAATTAAAAGATTAAGTATCTTACTTGGATATACCCTAGCATTTTTCCAACGATTACGCTCTAAAAAAGGTCGATGAGGTAAGTAATCAAAAAATAGGCCTAAAGCAACACCTACCACTAGTGCTGGTACAAACCAAAAGTTCATAACGTAGTTAATAAATCCATATTGTATGCTTAAGATAACAATAGTAAATACAATTAATCTACTCAAGAACCACTCTAATATCTCATTCTTAATCCACAAACGACGTTTGAAAAAAAATATTTCATGATAAAAAAAGCGTGCCGCTATCATCCATAAAGGTCCTCCTGTCGATACAAAGTGATCAGGATCATTGTCAGGATCATTGACATGAGCATGGTGTTGTAGATGTACTCGCGTAAAGACAGGAAAAGCAAAGCCTAACATTAATGCACTACCATGACCTAGGATTGCATTGAAAATTCGGTTTGGATGAGCTGCATTATGCGAAGCATCATGAATAACTGTACCAGAAAGATGAAGAGCAAGAACGTTACAGCTAAAACATACCCAGTCTCTCCACTCCCATAAGTAATGTCCACAAGTTGAAGAGAAAATTAAGAGTAGAGATACTGAAAACATGACTACATTAGGATTAAGCCCTCCAGGAGTCTTTAAAAATTCTTTAGGAACTGTTTGCAGCGTTTCTACCGACTGCATGATAATTTTGTACCTCTTTCTTGATATTATTTATCAGCAATATCAAGTTTACACGATAATGGAAATTTAACAAAGCTTAATAACGTATGTTCTTTTTAGGATTTCAAACTAATATAAAATATGAAAAATAAAATAAAATTCTGAAGATATTTTAAAAAATTTCATGTTTTTTTTAATGGAGTCAAGATGAGCTACCATGTAACATGTATATGAGGATGCTATAAAACTGAATGGCGATAGCTTATATTATTGGATTAGGAAAATCAGGGATTGCTGCTGCAAGATGTCTTAAGCAGGAAGGATGGAAAATAATTATTAGTGATTCTAAAACTTCTTCCGAATTAGAAGACTTACAGAAAAAATTAAGACTAGAAGATATTACTGTCAAATTGCTTTATGAACCAACTTTTCAAACTTCTTTTTTACCAGAGTTAATCATAGTTAGTCCAGGAGTGCCATGGGATACTTCTTTTTTAGTTGAAGCGCGTCTTCGTAAAATAACTATAATTGGTGAACTAGAATTATCTTGGCGATATCTTAGTTCTCTTCCTTGGCTAACTATTACTGGTACTAACGGTAAAACTACTACTACAAGGTTGATTGAAGCAATTTTTGAACAGTCTTTATTCAGTGCGGTTGCTTGTGGAAATATCGGATATGCAGCTTCTGAACTAGCTTTGTTTAAGATAAAAAATCAAAACATTTTTAAATATGATTGGATAATTACAGAAGTTAGTAGTTATCAATGTGAATCTTCTCAAACGATAAGACCTACAGTCGGTATTTGGACAAGTTTTACTCCAGATCACTTAAGTCGTCATAAAAACTTAGATAATTATTATTCTATAAAAGCTTCTTTAATAAAAAATTGTAAATATCAAATTTTAAACAATGATGATTACTATCTAAAAAAGAAAAGTTCTTATAGTTGGCCAAATGCTTATTGGACAACAGTTAAAGGAAAAGAGAATTTACCTTGCGATCCACTTAAAGGAGTATATATCGAAGATGGTTGGATTGTTGCTTTTAAAGAGTTAATGTTTCCGATAAGTTTATTTAAAGTTCCAGGTCTACATAACCGACAAAATCTTTTAATGGCTGTTGCAGCTGCTAGGATTGCTGGAATTGATAAAAAGATTATTTCTTTAGCTGTTGAAAATTTTAATGGTGTTTCTCATCGCTTGGAACCTGTTATTACTATCGATAATATTCAATTTATAAATGATAGTAAAGCAACTAACTACGACGCTGCCGCAATGGGTTTAGAGTCAGTAAACGCACCTGTTATTTTAATTGCAGGTGGAAAATTAAAAGAAGGAGATGATAGCAAGTGGATTAAACTTATAAAATCAAAAGTTTCTCAAGTATTACTTATTGGTGAATCTGCATATGTTATTGCAAAACGTCTCCAAAATGCCAACTATTACGACTATGAAGTTGTCCAAGAAATCGATATAGCAGTGAAAAGAAGCTTTGTTTTATGTAAAAAGCTAAGTTGTAAGGTGGTTCTTTTATCTCCAGCTTGTGCTAGTTTTGACCAGTACAAAGATTTTGAAGATCGAGGAAATCATTTTAAAAGCCTATGTAAAAATCTTGTATCGTAAAAGGTTTTTATAGATATTAATACATTCATCTTCAATGTACAGTTACTTAACTTTCTTTATTATAAATAGTTTTATTCTTATGATATGCAATCAATTATAGAAATTAAATTATCATTCATTAATAATTATTCTCATAAATTTTTATAATATTTTATCACTTCTTGTATTCTAAATAGTATTCTTCAAATTTTCTAATATTTAAATATATAAGATGTTTTTTATAATATAAAATATCTTTAAACGTACTATTTAGCCAGAGTAGTTCTATGTATTTATAAAGTCATTTTTATAGATTATTGAACAATATAAATTAATCTTTTAAATACTTGTACTATCTTCTATTTTTAATCAACTAAATAGATGTTTTGTATTTCCTACCCATAGTTATTTTTGTGTTAAGGTACTAGTGAATAATAAAAAAAGTAGTACTAAATTTACCTAGGAAGATTTTTTTATCAATTTATTAAAAGCGTTTTTTCAAGCTACCCTGTTAACGGAGTTAATATCCCTATGACAATCCCTCAGGATCGAATTATTCCAACAAATTTAAGTAATGAGATGTCTCGTTCTTATTTAGAATACGCAATGAGTGTAATCGTAGGACGAGCTTTACCTGATGCAAGGGATGGCCTGAAACCTGTTCATAGACGCATTTTATATGCTATGTATGAACTAGGATTAATTCCAGAACGACCTTTTCGCAAATGTGCTCGTGTTGTGGGAGAAGTGTTGGGAAAGTATCACCCTCATGGAGATACAGCTGTTTACGATGCTTTGGTACGTATGGCCCAAAATTTTTCTATGCGTAGTCCTCTTGTTGACGGGCATGGAAACTTTGGGTCAATAGATAATGATCCTCCTGCGGCTATGCGTTACACAGAATGCCGATTAAGGGAATTATCAACTGATGCTTTACTGCGTGATATAGAGTCTGAAACCGTAGACTTTGCAGATAATTTTGATGGTTCGCAACATGAACCTGTTGTACTTCCTGCTAGAATACCACAACTACTTCTTAACGGTTCTTCTGGTATTGCTGTAGGTATGGCAACTAATATCCCTCCACATAATTTAGGGGAGTTGATCGATGGAACTATTGCTTTAATGCACAATCCAGAACTAGAAAATAAAGATCTTATTAAAATAATTCCTGGACCTGATTTTCCCACAGGAGGACAAATACTAGGCCGCTCAGGTATTCATGAAGCCTATATGACAGGTCGTGGCTCTATTACAATGAGAGGAGTAGCAAAAATTGAAACTTTAGAATATCAAGGACGTTCTAATAAAGAAGCAATAATAATCACTCAACTGCCATATCAAACAAATAAGTCTGCCTTGATTGAACGTATTGCTGATATGGTGAATGATAAACGTATCGATGGCATTTCTGATATTCGTGATGAAAGTGATCGTGATGGAATGCGTATTGTCATTGAATTAAAAAGAGATGCCCATCCCAGAGTAGTTCTTAATAATATCTATAAACAAACTCCTGTTCAAATAAATTTTGGAGCTAATATGTTGGCTTTGGTTAAAGGAGAACCGCAACTTTTAACTCTGAAGAATTTTCTTACTGTCTTTATTGACTTTCGAGTTGAAACTATTACTCGGCGCTCTAAATACGAACTTAAAAAAACTGAAGAAAGGAATCACTTACTGGAGGGACTTCTAGTTGCATTAGACAATTTAGACCATATCATTTCTACTGTTCGTAGTGCGGCTGATTCAATGACTGCAAAGAGAAGTTTAACGAGTCAGTTCGAACTTTCAGATATTCAAGCAGATGCTATTTTACAGATGCAGCTACGTCGTCTTACTGCTTTAGAGGCAGAAAAAATACATGCCGAGCATCAAGAATTACAAATAAAAATTGCTAATATAAATGATATTTTATCTAAAAAAGAACGTATAGAAGCCATTATAGAAGAAGAGTTAATTCAAATTAAGAATACCCATGGTACTCCTAGATACACAGAGATTATTCATGATGAAGGAGAAATTGTAGATACTGATCTTATCGCTAACGAGCAAGCTATTATACTTCTCACTGAACACGGGTATATTAAAAGAATGCCTGTTAGTTCTTTTGATGCACAACAACGAGCAACGAGGGGAAAAGCTGCAGCAAAAATAAAAGAAAACGACGTAGTAGAACACTTCTTGACCTGTTGTGATCATGATGTAGTGCTCTTTTTTAGCGATAGAGGAGTCGTTTATGCTACTAAAGCTTATCAAATTCCTTCTTCCTCCAGAACATCAAGAGGAATTCCTATTATACAAATGCTCTCTATTTCTAAAAATGAAAAAATAACTTCTATTATTGCAGTTAGTGAATTCAGAGAAGATATTTTTTTAGTGATGTTGACTTGTCAGGGCTATATTAAGAAAACTGCTCTTGCCGCTTTTCGTAATATAAGAACTAATGGACTAATTGCTATTTCACTTGAAGAGGGGGATCAGTTACGGTGGGTAAGATTAACCAGAGAAGAAGATAGTATAATTCTAGGTACTCGTTTGGGAATGGCTATTCATTTTCATGCAGATCACCAACAGTTAAGACCTCTTGGTCGAGCTACAAGAGGCGTTAAATCGATGAAATTAAAGAAAAAAGATGAATTAATTAGTATGGATATCCTTCTCTCTAAAGTAACTCTGGGGATAGAAGTTTCTCAAGAAAATGAAGATATTTTAGAAGTTGAAGTTGAAGAATTGATTGAAGAAGAAGCTAATACAGGACCATGGATTTTGGCTATTACTAATGGGGGATATGGGAAAAGAATTCCTATTACACAATTTCGTTTACAACGCCGTGCTGGTATGGGAGTAAGAGCAATTAAATTTAAATCAGATAAAGATCATCTAACATCATTGCGCGTTGTCAATGCAGAAGATGAATTAATGATTGTTTCTAACCGAGGTATTATTATTAGGCAAGTTGTAAAAGCAATTTCTTTACAATCTCGTTCTGCTACAGGGGTTAGAGTACAACGGTTAGATGAAGATGATGCTATTGCTGCAGTTGCCCTTGTACCTCCTGCCCCTGAAACAAAAGAAGAGAATGAAGAAACTAAATCATAAATTAATAGAAATTTGTGAGCGATTAATCCGAAACAACTTCACGTTTTGATAAAGATTGATTTAATAGTTGGCGAAATTCTTTTCCTTCGATAGTTTCTTGATCAATTAGTACATCAACTAAGTGGTCAACTAGTATACGGTTATCAGAAATAATCTTTTCTGCTTTCTGATAACAAACCTTAACTATAGAACGAACCTGAAAATCAATTTTTTCTGCAACTCCTTCGGAGTATTCAGATTGAACAACATTATCAAAACCAAAAGAGCTTTTATCATCTTTTTCTAAGGCTACTAATCCTAGTTCTGACATTCCGAAGCGAGTTACCATTTGTCTAGCTAGATAAGTTACCTTCTCAAGATCATTACCCGCTCCTGTAGTAACTTCATCTTGCCCAAATACTACTTCTTCTGCTACACGTCCTCCTAGCAAGCCAGATATTCTAGCCAATATTTGATTACGAGTAATTAATGCTGATTCTTCTTCGGGAGTAAACCAAGTTAATCCTTTCGCTTGTCCTCTAGGAATTAGAGTCACTTTCTCTACTGATTCATGTTCAGGAATTATCGATCCTACCAAAGCATGGCCAATTTCATGATATGCAATTAATCTTTTACTTTTACTATCAATTAAGGGCGCTCCTTCCATTCCAGCAACGACTCTATCTATAGCATCATAAATTTCTGTCATAGAAATAGTTTTTTTCCTTCTTCTAGCCGTAAAAATTGCAGCTTCGTTCAATAAATTAGCCAAGTCAGCACCTGTAAAACCTGGGGTACGCCTAGCAACGGTCTCTAAAGAAACATTCTCACTAATTTTTTTATCTCGAGAGTGAACTTCTAGAATGCCTTCTCTTCCTTTAAGATCAGGGTAGTCAACAATAACTTGTCTATCAAAACGTCCAGGCCTTGATAAAGCCGCATCTAAAACATCAGGACGATTAGTAGCAGCAATTAAAATAATTCCTGAATTTCCTTCAAATCCATCCATTTCTGTTAATAGCTGATTAAGAGTTTGTTCTCTTTCATCATTACCACCACCATATCCAACTCCTCTTTGACGACCAACAGCATCTATTTCATCAATAAAGATCAAGCAGGGGGTGTTTTCTTTAGCTTTTTTAAATAGATCTCTAACTCGTGAGGCACCAACCCCGACAAACATTTCTACAAATTCTGAACCAGAAATACTAAAGAAAGGTACTCCAGCTTCTCCGGCTATCGCTTTAGCCAAAAGGGTTTTACCAGTTCCTGGAGGTCCGACTAACAATACTCCTTTAGGAATTTTTGCTCCAATAGCAGTGAACTTTTCTGGTTCCTTGAGAAAAGTTACAATCTCTTGTAATTCTTCTTTTGCTTCATCAATTCCAGCTACGTCTTCAAAAGAGATACCTGTACTTGCTTCCATTTGGAAACGAGCTTTAGATTTACTAAAATTAGTCGTTTGACCTGAAATATTCGTAGACCTTCGAACAATAGTAATAACAATTACTAGTATTAAGAGCAAAATCGGGACTTGGAGAAGTAAACGTACTGCAGTAGAGTTATCAGATGATGGACTATAGTTAATTTTTACATTATTAGCCTTTAAGATCTGAATTAATTCAGGATTTTTTTCAAATAAAGTAACTTGTTTAACTACATCATCATTATTAAAATTAACTTGTGCTTTTTGTAATCTAGGATCAATTTCAATTAAACCTATTTTACCTGATTCAATGTCTTCAAATAATTCACTGTAACTATACGAATCTTTTTTCTGTTGTCCAAAACAAGGAGAACAAGTTAATAATAGATTAAGTAAAATCCCAGTGGCTATTAAACTGTTCGTTTTTTTTGACTTGAATTTATGATCCTGTAAACATGTTATATCTTTCTTATACATTGTATTTAATTTATATTTTGATATTGGTAAAAAGGAAGAATGCTTCATATTTGTCGGCTTAAAGAAGTTTTTCTTATTATGAACGATGAGATAGTATTCTTGTATAAAATCTAAAAAACGATTTATCTATGGTTTTGAATTATGATTCGTTGTTTTTTTTAGGTAATCATTGCTAATTAAACTGTTTCCAATTCCCTGTAAAATTCCTTTACCGACTAATCCAATACTACGACCAACTATTTGGGTCAGAAGATAAACTATGGCATTTCCAGATATTTTTAGTAGAGAGCTTAAAGGTAATGCTATCGCATCTCTAATTTCTAAGATAATTGTAACAGACCAGGGTATTCTACTTAATTTGTTAAGTTCTTTTTGTCTAGGTGCATAAACAAATATAAGATTTATTCCTTTATCTTCTAAGAAAAAAAGTTGATGTTGGCTTTCAAAAATGTTTTTAGGTTCTTGCCAATATTCATTTTTTCTATATTCCCATGCTAGTCGATTTCTGAATTTTGCTAATTCTCTAGTTGAAATCATATTTGTATGAAATAAATTTTCTTTAACTTTTTCATTACTTGAAAAATCGTTTAGTATTAATGCTATAGTTCCGTTTGAGACTTGTATTATAGCGTTATGTAAAGCTTTTTCTATTTTTTCTGTTAAACTTATAGTTATGTTTAATGTTGAAACTTGCTCTTCTATACAAACATTTTTTAACAGTAAATAATTTAATAGTTCTATACAAAAAGGAATTTTATTTAATATTTCTTTAGATATTAAAGATTCGTTATCTTTAATAATTTGCTCAAGCTCCTGTAAAGAAATATTTTGGGGAATTGCACAATATTTTTCAATAAAAATTAAAGAAGATTCTCTCCATAATTTTTGCAAAACTGATAAGCTACTTTTGACAGCTCTTCCATCTCCTATCTCAATAAAATTCATATCTTCTATAATTCGATAAAAGTGTTTAGTGACTATTTTCAAAAGCTCTCTTTTTTTATCGTTTTCTAATATATCGATTTCTAAATGAACCTTGGTGAAGTTATTAATATTTTTTTCAATTTTCTCAAGAGCTCGGTTAAAGATTATTAAACTATTTATAGGTTGAACTGAACTATTTGTAACCCAAAAATTTTTTAAGAAGGAATCATCTTCTAATTCATTATTTGGTTTATCAGACTTAATCTTAGGGCCATTGATGTTAAACAGTTTTGCTAATAGCCAAGAAACTACTAAGGTCTCTCTTTTTTTTCCCTTCCAAAAAAAAACATTGAACTTAGATGTTGAAGGTTTTTTTAAAGTTTCATCAATGCAGACTAAATTATTTTCAATGAGTTTAATAATGTATCTTTGGACATAAGATGTCCAATCCTTTTTTATTGTTCGAGAAGTATATTTAATAAACTGATTATTTAGAGAAGTTGATTTATATAAAAATTTATTTTGAATTATTTCTTCTAAATTATTTATCAATATATTAATTTCAGTATTTTTGTCGAAATACCCTCGGATACCTATTTTTTGAAATTCCTCTTCTTCCTCAGTACTAAAATAACGGCTTAAACAACATAACCGTATATTTGGATACTGTTTTCTAACTTGTATACAAAATTTTTTAATTGCTAAAAAGCTATTAAATAAGTTAGGTTCAAAAATAATTATGTCAGGCAGGCTAATTGATAACTTTAGAAAAGTATCGGTTAAATTATCAGTCTGATGAATAATCTTATATCGAGAACTTTTACTTAAGGCTGTTGCTAGACCTAGGAGAAAAACTTGATCTGTATCTAGAATCAGTATAGAAATGGAGCTATCACTCACAGTTTTAAAGGTGAAGGCTAACGAAGTTAATAATTTAAATCAATTTTATTGTAGACATTTATATTGAAATAAATCAATATAATAACTATTTATCGGAATTTAATTTTTTTTGTATTGACTACACTATCTCATGAAGAGTAAATATAAGAAAACTTGTCTGATCGTATTATTTTTCTGGGAAATAAATCAATATTTAGATCTTTATAATATTAGTTTTTATAACCTTATTAAATTGAGCTGAATGTCTATCAAAATATATTAAAAAACTATATATAGGTTTCTCTGTACATGAAGGCTTAATGCGATCTTCAAGAAAATTAAGACAATAATGCTAATCTCTTACTTAAACCAAGACCTATACGATGACAAAAGATAACATAACTTTTCAGGTATTAACTAGAAGTATAACCTATAAAGAACTCATATTTAATTTTTAATGCCTATTATTGATTTTTCTCTTTTTTAATCTTACTTAATGTCATCAGATTTTCAATAGTTGTACAATAATTATTTATTCCAAAATCAAAAGGTATCGTGGTCTTTTTATAAGTAAAATGGCGATAGTTCATAGAAAAATAATCCCATGCTTCCATACGCAATCTGAAAATTTTAATAAATATATTTGCTAAAGTAATTGACAATGGAATTCGAAAATAAATCTGTTTATCTAAGTACTTGCATATCTTCTCTACAGCTTCATTTACTGTCGTTTTTTTATTACCTAAAACAATATCTTTATTCGCCAGAGTTAAGGATGGGTTCTGAATTACATATTTAATAATTTGAGCAATATCTTTTGCATGAATATAATGAAAACTTCCATCTACTTTAAAGAAACGTATCAAATTTATCCATTTTATGACATCATTGATTCCACCTGATAAATGAGAATATGGTTTGTCTTTTTCTCCTCCAAAGACTAAAGTAGGAAAAACTGTAACAATCTTATTATAAATAGACAATTCTTGTAATCGTATGTAACATTGATACTTAGTTCGCACATAGTTAGTACCTAAAGTTTTTGCTTCAAGTAGTGGTTTACTATTACTATTTAAGATGCTCGCTGTAGAGAAGTAAATAATTTGTTGACATATCTCAGGATCCAATAAGTTAATTAAATCTATAGTTGAACTTACATTAATTTCGTAAGATTCTACATCACCTCCCCAACTTGTCGCAGCTAATATAGCGACATTAACTGTCTTCAAGAAATTACTTAGTTGATTTATATTTTTTAAATCTTCTTTGATTAAATGTATTCCAGGACGACTATTATAATCAAATAGCAGTTTATCTGGATTTCTCACTAAAAAATAAAGCTCATAGCTTGTATGGTTAATTAAAGTTTCTGCTATATAGTGTCCTATACATCCACTTGCACCTGTTATGAAAATACGTTTCATTAGTTATTTTGATAATACTTTAGGCAACAGAAAAATTGCAGTATCTTTCTATTGCCGATATATTGTAACAGACTTTAAAGCTATGTCTATGCTGTTGAGTTTCACAATTTAATTAGATAGTAAAAGTTGCTAATTGATTAATTTGCTTAGCTGTTTCGAAGAAAAAACGAACATTATCTTCTGGTGTACCGACCAATATTCCATGGCCTAAATTTAAAATATGTCTACCTTTACCAGCTTTCTGTACTGTGTTTAAAATACGTTCTTTGATAAATTTTTGAGAACCAAATAATACACCGGGATCAATATTACCTTGTACAATTATATTCTTATTCAAACGTTGTCTAGCTTCTGCCATATCTATTGTCCAGTCAAGACTTACGATATCTACTTCAGAGCATTCCATCTGATCTAGTTTGCCAGCACTGCCATTAATATAAAGAATAAGAGGAGTATCTGGATAATTTTTTTTAATTTGACGGACTACCTGCTGTTGATAAGGAAGAGCAAAAGATTCATAGTCTTGAGGACTTAACTGCCCAGCCCATGAATCAAATAACTGTATTATTTGAGCTCCACAAGCAATTTGATAACATGCATAAGTGGCTATTGCATCTGCCATTTTACTTAACAGTTGATGAAGAATTTTAGGCTCAGAAAAAGCCATGGCTTTAATAACAGCATAGTTTTTAGAACTTTTACCTTCAATGGCATAAGCTGCTAATGTCCAAGGTGCACCAACAAAACCTAAAACAGTAGATTGATTACCTACTTCTTCTCTCAGAGCCTGTAAAATAATTTTTACAAAGGATAAAGATTCTTCAGGATTAAGATTATGTAAATTTTCAATCTGTTTTTGTGTACGAATTGCAGAAGTAATTATGGGGCCCTTATTGGCTACGATGTCAAAATCAATACCCATTCCAGATAATGGAGTTAGTATATCTGAGAACATAATTACACCATCTGGCTGAAAAGCTTGCCAGGGTTGTAGAGAAATTTCAATAGCAAGATTAGGATTTTCTGATCTTGCTCGAAAACTAGGGTATTTATCTCGCAAATCTCGATATACCTTCATATAACGTCCAGCTTGTCTCATCATCCAGACAGGTGGCCGATCTAAAATTTCTCCTCGTGCTGCACGAAGAAGATAGGGTGTATTGTCAGCTTCTTTCATATAGCTTCCAAGGTAATAAATTTGCTTTTCTAGGCTATCATCAGGTGTAGCTTAGTTGTATAGGTTGTAACGAATATTTATTATTTTGTAATTTAATTACAAAATAACCTATTAAAATACGATATTTTTTATTTATATTCTAGAAATAAAAATGAAGATAAAAATATTCAAAATAATTATCTTTTAGCTATCAATAATTTAGCAGCCAAGGCTCCTCCTAAAAAACCAAATAAGTGGCCTTGCCAAGAAATACCTGGTTGCGTAGGCAATAATCCAATAATTAGTCCTCCATACAAGAGAAATATGATGATGGATACACATATTGAAGTAATTTGTTTTTGAAAATAACCTCTTAGTAGTAAAAATCCTAAATAGCCAAAAATTAGTATACTTGCTCCGATATGTACAGAGTTTGCGGGACCAAATAACCAAACACCTAGTCCGCCTATTGTCGTAGTTAAAAGGGTTACGATCCAAAAGTCATTAGTCTTTCGAAGCATAACGAAAGATCCCAATACTAAGAAAGGAATAGTATTATTAATTAAGTGAGATAAGTCTCCATGCAAAAAAGGTGCAAGAAAAATGCCTCGCAATCCTTTTATAGTATGAGGTTGAATACCTAAATTATCTAATTTTCCATGAAAAACAAAAATATCAACTAATTCTACTATCCAAAAAATACTAACAAAGCTTCCTAAAATAATAAGTTGGTTTTTAACCTTCTTAGAAAAGTTGCTCTTAGATAATTGCCTCATAATGTTTGTAAATGGGAATATTATTAATAATGATAACTATTAATGGTACATTTCATATAAATATTTAGTTCTATAAAGAATAATGGATTCTATTGAAATACAAGGCATTCGTTGTTATGGTTACACTGGCTATTTGCCAGAAGAAAAAATTTTAGGACAATGGTTTGAGGTTAATCTTAGCTTAAGTCTAGATTTGAAAATTTCAGGAATAAGTGACTCAATTGAAGATACATTAAACTATTGCAACGTTATTAATATTGTTAAAGATGAAATCACTTCTGCTAATTTTTCTCTCATAGAAAAATTAGCAGAAACAATAGCTCAAAAAATATTATTCCTACCAAAAGTTCATAAAGTTAGAGTAAATTTAAGTAAGCTTTCACCTCCTATCCCTAACTTTAAAGGTAAAGTTACTGTTGATATTACTCGAAAACATATTTGATATGTAATATATAAATTTGCTGTATGTGTAGTATTTTACTAATAGAATTATTGTTCTGTATTTAAATAATAATTCTATTAGTAAAAAATAAGATTCAATTTATTCGTTACATAATATGTTGAATATTTATCTATTCAAATCATAAAAAACTTTTGTCTTATGAATATTAATTCCGAAATTAGTAGATTATTGGATGTAATGCCTGCTTCTGGTAGGATGTTAGTCAAAATCGTCAGTAAGTCCGGTCAATCAGAAGTGATTAAGATACCTTTTCCATTTCTTTGGAATCGGAATAATAGATTAATTTACATTAATTTTGGTCTTTGGTGTCAATTAGCAGAAGGACAGCGAGATCTATTGATTTTACGTATTATCTTTCACTTAACAGATATTTACTCATTTAAACTTAACTTAAGCCAAATTATATTATTATTTGGCGTTTTAGAATTATTTGTTAAAGCTATACAACAAGATACATTAGGAGTTTCAGTATTTGGAATATTAATTATTATTTTTATGAGACAATTTTGGTATGGTAATAGAAGCATTCAAAAAGAAATAGATATTGATAAAGACACAATAAAAGCGTCTGTCAAAAGAGGATATACACAAAGTAATGCAGCAAAAAATCTATTAGAAGGTATTGAAAACATAGCTAAGCTAGAGGGTCATTCTCTATTAGAATCAAAATATTTAATTCGTCTAGAATATCTTCAATCTTTAATCCACTAACTATCAAGGTAATTTGTAGACTTACTACAAATTACCTTGATAGTTTTTAAATCTTTATTGCTACATCCAGTAATTATTCCTCCTTGTTGTTTAATTTTTAGCAAATATTCAATTGCTTCACTAGTAATAACTTCTCCTGGCATTATTGTAGGTATTCCTGGTGGATAAGGACACAACATTTCTCCACTTATTAATCCAATACTCTTTTCAATGAAAACAATTTTTTTAGATGCGAAAAAAGCATCTCTAGGAGATATACTTAGAGATGAAAAAAATTTTAGATTACAAGATGAAGAAGGTATCACTATTCCTGAGGATGAGGAATGTATTATTTTCTTAAGTTTTAGAAAAGCTTTTACTAATGCTGTTATGTCTTCTTCAGTATTCCCTATTGAAATAATAAAAGTTAGAGACGATAACATAGGTAGCTCTGCCGTAACGTTTAATTTTGTTCTCAAAATTTTATCTACCTGCCAACCACTAACTCCCAGAGAAGAAATATCAACTGTTAATCTAGTTATATCTAGATCATAAAATTCTGGCTTTTTCTCTACTAAGCTTAAGGTAGAGAATCCATCGATATCATCAATCTTATTTCTTGATAGCTTCGACAATTTTATAGTTTTGTTCAATAGTTTCTGACCATCAATGACAATCTGTTGTCTTGCTCCATCTAAAGATGCTAATAGTAAACTACTAGGACTGCTAGATTGTATAAATTGTAAAGTTTGATTGATTCTATGCTCATCGATGAGATTACCTTGTATATGTAACATAGAGGCTTGTGTCATTGCGCTCAAAACTTTATGTGTAGATTGAACGCTTAAATCAGCTCCTGCTGATAATGCTGAAGAAGGTAATATTTCGTGGAATTGAAAATGTGCTCCATGTGCTTCATCTACCAATAAGGGAATATTATAAGAATGAGTAATTTTGACTATTTCTGAAATATTTCCACAAATGCCATGATAAGTAGGATGAATTATTAAAACTGCTTTAATATTATGATATTTTTCTAACGTTGCTTCTAAGATGCTTGGTGTAATATTTAGAGGCAAATTCCATTTGGAGTCACATTTAGGATACAAGAAAATAGGAACCGCTCCAGACATGATTAAACCGGTAGTGATTGAATGATGAATATTTCTCGGTACAATGATTTTATCACCCGGATTACAGACAGCTAGAATTGCGGCGACTATACCACAACTTGAACCATTAATCAAAAACCAAGTTCTTCTAGCCCCAAAAGCTTCTGCTGCAAGATTTTGAGCCTTCTCAATAGCTTCGTCAGGAATAAATAAATTACCTAGCTCTGGTAACTCTGGTAAATCTGACTGAAATACCTTTTTTCCCAATAAAGATGACAATGATGAATTGATCCCTTGACCACGTTTGTGACCAGGGGCATAAAAAGCTGCATCTTGTTGTTTCTTGAGAATATTTAAGATATCAATCAAGGGAGCTGTATTTTGATAATGAGAATAAACTTTTTTTGGTGGTGTCATTTACCTATTATAAGAATAAGAAACAATAAATCCAGTAATCAAAAAATATTCAAAAGCTTACAACTAACTGTTGAGGCTAGCAAAATTTAATTTTATCTTTGTTTTTAATATTTGCTTATAAAAAATAGTATATAAAATAATATTTTATATTTTTCCTCTATTTAGTATTTTGGAAATATTTTATTATTTAAAATAATTTGCTAAAAATTATTTTAAATAATTTCAGATAATTATTAATCTTTTAACTCTTTATTTTTATTATTAAAAAATATATTATTGTCTAATAAAATATTTTGTACATATTAAAATAGCATGCTTTTAAAGAGATTTAACATTACTAATTCATAGTAAATCTTCTCAAATGACTTTGTCTGTAAAGTAAATTAATTTTAAATATAATTTTTTATCAAATTTAATTGTAAAAATTAGAACAGTTAAAAACTAACAATAATCTTTTATAATTAGAAATTATTTTTGTATCTAAAACTAAAATATTTGTTGAGAAATAAGAAATATAAAAGAAAAATTAGAATACAAGAAAGCAAAAACCGAACATAATAGAGCCTTTGTTCCAGTTAAGCTTTTTACTTAAAACAACCCTTCTTTTATAATCAAATAAAGGCTTATTAGATTCAACTCTTTATTAATAACATGGCACTGCTTACTACAGGGAAAGGTTTTATTCGTGACTTAGAAAAGTCAGGTGCACTTGGAATATTCACTCCTTTGGAGGGAGGATCAGAGGGGCGTTATCAAAGACGTCTACGACTCAACGGATATGAAAGTTTTTCTTTTACTGCAAAAGGACTTGGAGATATAGAAGCTTATCTTACAAAAGTTCATGGAGTATCTACTCCTCATTTAGGTAAAAAAAACATTGGTCAACAAGCTGCAGTAGGTCCAATATGTTTTGTTCCTCCAATTGCTACCTATAGACTGGACAACTTACCTTCAGAATGTAAAGGATTAATTTTATGGATTGTAGAAGGTCATGTCTTTTCTAGAGATGAATTAGAGTATTTAATAAACTTACCTCATCAAGAACCTCGAATTAAAATCGTTGTTGAACTAGGAGGTGAACGTTATTTTCGCTGGGAATCTTTAGAAAAGATTGTTCAGACAGCTTAATAAATATTAAGGAATTGCAATTTTTTAGTTATCCGAGAATGCAATTCCTTGACCACATTGTTAAAAATTGACTCTTAAAAACTTTAAAGAACTACTATATTAAATAATAAACGTTTAATTATTCAATACCAATACTGTTTAGAAAAATATCTAATGATCAGATATTTTTCTATTGTTTACTTCACATAATTCTCTAATTTTATTAATTTAATTCTTGTCGCCCAGCTAAAGCTCTTGCCAAAGTTATTTCGTCTGTATATTCTAAGTCTCCGCCTACAGGTAAACCGAAAGCAATACGCGTCACTTTTGTAAAAGCTTTAAGTACCTGACAAAGATATAAAGTCATAGTTTCCCCTTCAACTGTTGGACTAATCGCTAAAATTACTTCTTCTATATTTTCCTGAGATACACGTTTCACTAGTGGTGCAATATTTAGCTGTTCTGGTCCAATACCATCTATAGGAGACATAATTCCTCCTAATACATGATACATTCCTTTATATTCTCTAGTTTTTTCTAGAGCAATAATATCTCGGGATTCAGCCACAACACAAATAAGCCCTGAATTTCGGTTTGTATTACTACAAATATCACAAATAGGTTGTTCTGAAAAATGAAAACATTTTATACATAAACCTATACGTTGCTTCGCATTTATTAAAGCTTTAGCAAGAGCTTGAACTTCAGATTCAGGTAGTTTGAGAATATAAAAAGCTAATCTTTGTGCTGTTTTTGGACCAATTCCTGGTAAACGTTGCAATTTTTCAATTAAACGAGCTAGAGGAGGTGTGAAAATAAGAAATAACTCCCAACTTAATAAATTATATATACATATATGAAGCCCTAAGATAGCTGATGATAGAATTGAACTATCGTAAATTATTATTCTACTAATTTAAATTTTTAATCTTATCAGCTTTAATGTCCAATTTTGTATTTCCTTTTGTATATTGATTCTCATCATTAATTAGTTTAATAGGTCTTTTATAACGAGGTATTTTTTGTGTTGGTACTTCAAGATCTTTATCCCATCCCCAGCAGTTTCGTGAAGGAATAAATTTGAAAATTCCTTGAATAAACCAACGAGGAGGCATTTTATTTTTTGAAATTTTAGGATTAAATCTAAAAGGTACTGCCTCATCTTCTCGTCTCATCAGGACTGGAAGATGAGATGCCTTAAATTTTCCTTTAGGATCGTGAGCATTCTCATTTCGATATACAGAAATAACCGGAGTTCGAATCTGTGGAACAAATTGCCAAACTCCTTTAAATTTGAACATTCCTGGTTCTTCTCCCCAAGAATTTTGTTCTTCCCAAGCAGCAACTTGAAAATAAATTTGAGGTTCTTTACGAGGTATCATCAGGAACTTAGGATAAACACGCAAAAATAATGTTTGGTCATGATTGGAAGATATTTGCTTAAGCCAAGCTTGGTATTTATAACCAGCAATAAATAACTTATAACATTTTTCTCCTAAACGAATAAAAAAATGACCTTCTTCATCTTGTTCAGGCTTCCCTTTAAGGGTTCCAATAGCTTGAAAAAGGATAGGATTTTCTTTAACTTCAAGTTTAGGTACTGAAGTTTCTTTAGATTTAGTAGGTTTTGAGATCCCAGCAGCAAGTTCTTCAGGGACGGACATTTTTACGTTTCCCAATAGTTTTTTGTGATTTATCTAGCTAAATTTATCTAAATAATAAACTCCCAGATACAATAAGTCTAGGGGTGTTATAGTTATAGCCTTTGCCATAATTATTCTACACAAATCGTTTAAAAAAGTGCTCTAACTAAAGAATGCATTTAGGTTTAATAAGAGCTAAAGGTAAAAAATGTTCTTTTTTAAGTTACAGACGTCCAAAAAATAGATTAAAGTAAACATTAAGTACTAACTGTGAAGTTAAGTTTGCCTATTAATAATACGAATTTTGAAAAATTAAATAAACGAATTAGAACTAAGCTTTATACTAGATATCACACGCTGATATTTATAAAGTAAAATAGTATAGTTAGGTGAACTACTGAAAATGGTAAGATCAAAGAATTTTGAAGTATGATTTGTCCAAGAGACTTTAAATCGTTAGCAAAAAATATTTGCCATACTTAAAATAAGTACCCCTGCACAATTTAGTTATGTTTATCTAAGTATAAATATATGCGCAAATAATATTAAAAGTGTGTAGTACAATGTTAAAGATATATTGATTTTACAACTTTCAAATTTCTTAGAATAATATTTTTCGTTAAGGATTTTCAGAAACTAAATCATAAACTAAATGAAAATAAAAATTTGAATATTTCATATATAGTATCTAAGAAATTATATTTTTTGTTATTTATAATAATTGTTTAATAAAGTTGTATCACAGATTCAATATAAAGAATATTAAGAGTTGCTTAACATAAAATTTGTATATACAGTTTTTCAATTGAACTATTTGTTATAGTCCATTAAGTTAAATTCACTATTTACTAACTGATATATGTTTAATATAAAACTTTTACAACCTGATTTAATTCTAGGTGATACAGTTCTTGGTTTGACACAGGAAGTGCTTGATCAGTATAAAATCAAAGGACTAATTTTAGATGTTGATGAAACTTTAGTTCCTCTGAAAAAATCTTCTGTTTCAGAAGAACTAATATATTGGATAAACCACATTAAAATAAGAACTCCTATCTGGTTAGTTAGTAATAATCTTAGTAAAAATCGTATTAGTTATATTGCTGATACATTAGACTTACCTTATCTATTAGGAGCTGTTAAACCATCTAGAAGAAAACTTCGCAAGGCAATTAGTGCAATGAATTTACCAGTAACGCAAGTTGCTATGGTAGGTGACAGACTGTTTACAGATGTTTTGGCCGGAAATCGTTTGGGAATGTTTACGATTTTAGTAAATCCTATTATTACTAGTAAGTCTCATCCTATTCAAGATTTAGAAGTTTGGATATCTCAAAAATTAGGAGTATCTTTTACATCTTCAGAATATAAGTTTGTGAAGAAGACCAGGAAAACTAATCATTGAGGATTAAATAGAATTTTAAATTAATTTAATGTTTGATAAATTTTAAACTCTTTTGTCATACACTAGAGCTATATTTTAATAAAGGTTTATGAGCTTATTTAGAATAATTTCATCTTTAAATTAACCTTATAAAATCTCTAGCGATGAATAATAATATTTTATTTTGCATTGAAGAATTATCTATTCAGTATCCTAATAGCAATACTCGAACAGTAAATGATATTTCTTTTAACTTATATGAAGGAGAAAGAATTGGACTGATAGGAGAATCTGGATCTGGTAAATCAACTATAGGAAAAGCTATGTTGAATCTCTTACCAGATATGACTAAGATTGAAGGAACTATTAAATTTCGGAATAAATCAATTTTTAGTTTGAACTCTAAGCAGCTAAGACATTTAAGGGGAGAGTTAGTTGGCTTGGTTTTTCAAGATCCTATGAGTCGTTTTAATCCAATAATGACTATTGGTGAACATTGTATTGAAACTTTACAAGTTCATAATTATAAGATATCTTACCAAGCCGCAAAAAAAATTGCTATAGATATTTTAGCAAAAGTAAAAGTTAATCTTATTTGCTGGAAACAATATCCCCATGAGCTAAGTGGAGGAATGCGACAAAGAGTAGCTATAGCAATGGTCTTATTACTAAATCCTAAAATCATAATTGCTGATGAACCGACAACTGCTCTAGATGCTACCGTGGCTAATGAGATATTAGAGGAATTAGTTTATTTATGTCAAGAAAGAAATATGGGACTATTACTAATCTCTCATAACTTAGCTATGGTAAGTAAGTATTGCAATCGTTTAGCCATCATGAAAGATGGCAAGTTATTAGAAATAGGAAAAATATCAAATATATTAAATCACCCTCAGCATGATTATACAAAGTCATTGTTAAAAATAGCTTTACATACACAAAGAGAAGAAAACTATATAAGTATCGAAGTTGATAAACAAAATAAAATAGAAATAAAGCCTTTACTAGCCATTAAAAATTTAAAACAGCACTTTATCGTAGATCAAAATTTAATTCAAAGTTTTTTCTTAAAAAAAACGCAAACTATTAAAGCTGTGGATAACATCAGCCTTCAGGTTTTTCCTGGAGATTCTCTAGGATTAATAGGTGAATCTGGTTGTGGTAAAAGTACATTGTCTAGAACTATATTGCAGTTACTAAAAGCTACATCGGGAAATATTAACTTTAGGGGACAAGATTTAACGCAGCTTTCTAGCAAAGAAATGCGTTTTCAACGACGTCACTTACAAATGATTTTTCAAGATCCGCAGGCTTCTCTAAACCCTTTGATGACAATTGGAGAAAGTATTTCTGAACCTTTAATCATTCATAATCTAGCGACTAAAAAGCAAGCACAGAATCAAGCATATGAAATGTTGGAGATAGTAAAATTAAGTCCAGCAAATTATTATTATTATCGTTATCCTGAAGAGCTCTCAGGAGGACAGCAGCAGAGAGTTGCTATTGCTAGAGCACTTATTACAAAACCTAGTTTAGTTATTTGCGACGAGCCTGTCAGTATGCTTGATGTCTGTGTTCAAGAGCAAATACTTAATTTAATGTCTGAATTGAAAGATGAATTTAAACTAACATATCTTTTCATAACACACGATCTATTGGTTGCCCGTTCTTTTTGTAATAAAATAGCTGTTATGAAACAGGGTAAAATACTAGAAATAAATGATACTAAAAATATTTTTAGGTATCCTAAGCATCCTTATACAGTAAAGCTCTTAAAATCTATACCTCTATTATTATCATAAAAAATTACTATCTTTATTGACTTTTCTCAGCTCATATTAGCAGTAATTTTTAATAAATGAAGTATTGATTTCAGCAGACATTACATTATATGGTTTCTCTTATTATAAATAAAAACCATATAAATGTTTTAGGCTTATATCGTAAATTAAAGTAAAATCATGAATGTAATTTGTTGCGGCTGTTAGTATCTTATAATTAATTGTTTTGGAGAGTGTATACACTATCTATTGGAAGCCACGTATCGGATTTGAACCGACGGCCCCATCATTACGAGTGATGTGCTCTACCAGCTGAGCTAACGTGGCTTAAACATGTATTACTATATCATATTCAAGAAATTAAGCTACTTAAGAAATATAGATAGTTGTATGAATGTCATAGTTCGTAACTTAATAATAAAAGAATCAAAAACTATTAATGAAGATATATATTATTTGAAATTTGTAGATCTAATCACTATATAGATAATTATTGATACATATAAATTCTTTATAAGTATCAATAGATGAGGTTCTCTAAGCCTAAAATTATTGCTGATACGATTAAATATGAGGAAAAATAACTTATCATAATTAGTTATTTTTCTACATTAATTGAGATATCTTAGCTTTTATTTTGTTATTTATTTCTTAACCAATCTTTGTAGTATCTCTTTTTACTCTACGGATAGGAAGATTAGCTATTAAAGCTGTCATTCGCTGGTCGCTTTCTAAAGAAAACTCCATTTGTTCAGAATCAATATCTACATAACGTTTTACTACTGCTAATATGTCAGCTCTCATAGCTTCTACCATTTCTGGGTTCAGATCTGCACGATCATGCGCTAGGATAAATTTTAGACGATTTTTAGCATCATCTCCACTTTTGAGAGAATTTTTCCAGGGAAATATTTTTTCGAGTAAATCAATAATCATGACTATAATTTAAATATTATAAAACTTTTACTTTTTGAAAAAACTAATTAAACGACCAAACAGGTTATCATCGACTGCCATAAAATCAAGAAAAGGAACATTTTTTCCATTTAATCGTTCTGCAATATTGACAAAAGCTGTCGCAGGTAAAGAATGGTTTTCTTCTAGTACTAAAGGTTCTCCCTTATTTGTTGAAATAATGATCTTTTCATCGTCTGGTACTATACCTAACAGAGGAACTACTAGTAAATCCAGAATATCTTCAACTGCAATCATTTGATTAGATTGAATCATTTTAGGCTTAATTCGGTTCACTATTAGATGAATCTTTTGAATATCTTCACTCTCCAAGAGCCCTACTACTCTGTCAGCATCTCGAACTGCAGCCATCTCGGGAGTAGTAACTATTATAGCCTCATGTGCAGGAGAAATAGCGTTTCGAAAGCCCATTTCTATTCCTGCTGGACAATCGATAAGAATAAAATCAAATTTTTTGTCTAATTCAGCTACTAATTTTTTCATATCATCGGGACATATAGCTTCTTTAGTGCGATTCTGAGCTGCTGGAAGTAACATTAGATTGGGTTGGCGTTTATCTTTGACTAAGGCTTTGTCTATAGTGCACTGTCCTCCTAAAACATCAACAGCAGTATAAACTACCCTTTGCTCTAATCCTAGAAGTAAGTCTAAATTTCTCAAACCAAAATCTGCATCAACTAAGACAATTTTAAATCCTAAATAAGCTATTGCTGATCCCAAATTGGCGGTAATAGTAGTTTTACCAACGCCTCCCTTTCCAGAAGTAATTACAATTACACGACTCATGATTAAAAACTCTACTATATAGTATGAAATATTTATTTTACATGGCTAAGGATTTTTTTTCAGTCCATTTTTCTTCTTTATTAGCGAAGATATGAGTTTTATTGAAATTAATAGCTGATTTTAAATGTATACCTTCTTTACTTAAGTAGGCTACTTCAGGTTCTAAAAATTCTGGAATACTTGAGGGAGGGCGAGCAACAGATGTTCCTATACGAAGTTGTGTAGGTTGCATTTTAAGCGCCATAACACAAAACTCTGAGTCACCTTGTGCACCTGCGTGAGCAATACCACGTAAACATCCCCATATGATGATATCACCATCAGCAATTATTTCCCCTCCTGGATTAACATCTCCTTGAATAATAATTGTTCCCGGATGACGAATAACCATACCAGAGCGGATAGTTGTTTTTAAATATAAAGGTTCATTTAGGGCACCATTTTGGGTATTTTTTATAGAGGAAAATTTTTTATAAGGAATTTCCTGTTCAACAGAATAGCCTATAGTAGCAGCAGTTACAGCTGTTTGACGACGACTAGTGAAAATATGAGTTAGATGCAATTCTAAGGCCTCTAGAATTTTACCTATACTATGAAATTGACGACTATCAAGTAAACGATTTTTTGCTATTAAACGCACTTCAGTTCCAGATTTCCAAGTTCCCTTGTGATGTTTTAAACAACATTTTAGATCTTGTAAATGCTCTGTCCAATCTTTATCTTTTTTACTGGGTTCAAGATCTGGTAATATCAAATATAACTTTTCTCCTATTCTTTGTAAATGAACTTGAGAATACATCTTAATATCAGAAAGGAATGGTTCAGTATTTGCTTGAGAAGTAATGTTCTTAGAACTCATACAATTAACTCTTTAAAAATATTAAGCATCAGCTTAACATTAACTGATGCTTAACTTAATGGTTTTTAAGATGATAAATATGCTTTAATCTGGCTGTAGCTTAACGCATAGTAACAAATTCTTCGGCAGATGTCGGGTGAATCCCAACTGTAGCATCAAAATTTGATTTTGTAGCACCTGCTTTAATTGCAATGGCTATACCTTGAATGATTTCAGAAGCATAATTACCGACCATATGTGCCCCTATTACGCGATCACTATCTCGATGAACAACTAACTTCATCAAAGTTTTTTCTTCCCTTTCTGGTAAAACATAGTACATTGGACGGAATTGACTCTTATAAACTTTTATTCCACTTTCTCCATACTGTTCCCTAGCTTCAAGTTCTGTTAAACCAACAGTAGCAGCCTCTGGAGTACTGAAAATTGCAGAGGGAACATTTTCATAGTTCATGATTCTCGGATTTTGACCAAAATGAGAATCTGCAAATAATCTGCCCTCGTTAATAGCAACAGGAGTTAAGTTAATACGATTAGTGCAATCTCCTACTGCATAAATATTTGATTGTTTTGTGCAGCTATATTTATCAACAACTATGGCTCCTTTATTAATTTCAATATCAATATTTTCCAAGCCTAAATTATCCAAATTAGGTTTACGCCCAGTTGCTGCTAGTCCGATGGTATCTGCTAAGACTATTTCATTATTCTTGTTACCTTTTGTAGAAATTTTTAAACCTTGAGGTGTTTTTTCGATACTAGTAACTTCAGAATTTTTAAGAATTTGAATACCATGATTTTCCATAGATTTCTGAATAGTTAATCTAAGATCATCATCAAATCCTCGTAGTATTTTATCGCGTCTAATAATTTGAATTACTTCTGACCCTAAACCACGCATAATGCAAGCGAACTCTACACCTATATAGCCACCACCCCAAATAACAATACGTTTAGGTTGTTCAGGAAGAGTAAATATTTGGTCAGAAGTAATTGTATGTTCAATACCTGGAATATTAGGCTTAACGGGATACCCTCCGACTGCAATTAAGATCTTCTCTGCAGTAACTTTATTTTCTCCTACTTCTACAGTGTGATTATCAATAAACTTTCCACGACCTTGAAAAATTTTAACTTTTGAAGTATCCAACATTTTTTGATAGATACCATTTAACCGTTTTGTCTCTTTCCCAATAGCTGTAGTCATTTTAGACCAATTTAGAACACTTGATACAGTACTCCATCCATATCCTTGAGATTCAATAAATAACTCAGGAAAGTGAGAAGTGTAAACCATTAGCTTTTTAGGAATACATCCACGATTTACACATGTTCCACCTAAACGATCATATTCTGCTAAGCCAACCTTGGCCCCATATTCTGCAGCTCGTCTGGCAGTCGCTATACCTCCTGAGCCTGCACCAATAACAAATAAATCAAAGTCATATCCCATGGTGATATTCATCTCCTAAAACAGTAGGATGTTGGAAATTTTCTAATATTATTTCTTATCTATCTTATCCTTTACAGGGACGATTTTTAACAATTTATTGATATATAACTAAGTATTATCAACATTAAGAAAAAATAGAAAACTATCACGCTAAGAATAACGTAGAAATTTAATCAATACTAGGTCATAAAATTTTTTAGTCTAACAAAAATCTAGTATTATTTTTGAATTTTAATGATTCTATGGAAAGTATTGTTATACGTTATTAAACGTACTTTATTGGCAATAAACTATAGTATATGAAGCTATATCTTTTTAAAACTCATATTAAAATATAAATAGCATATCTTAATAATCGTAAGTTATACTGTTGTTTTCACTAAAAAATTGACATGGTAAGCGATAAACTTATTTTCTATCAGAACGTTCTTGGTTCTCGCCGCTTGAGTAACTTCTTTTGGGCACTAGTGACCATGATAGGTGGCGTAGGTTTTCTTTTGGCTGGACTTTCTAGTTATTTAAACATAAATTTATTAATTGTTAGCGACATATCATCTCTTCAATTTATTCCACAAGGTATTGCCTTGATGTTCTATGGAATCACAGGTTCGCTATTATCTTTATATCAATGGTTTATGATTTTTTTGAATATTGGTAGTGGTTATAATGAATTTAATAAAGAAACCAACGTGGCAACTATTTTCCGTTGGGGTTTTCCTGGCAAAAATCGTCGCATTGAATTTATTTGTCCCCTAGAAGATGTGAAGGCAATTCGAGCAGAAATTAGAGATGGAATAAATACAAAACGTAAACTTTATCTTAAAGTTAAAAACAAACGAGATATTCCTTTAACTCGCATTGGACAACCTATATCTCTCTCCGATTTAGAAAACCAAGCAGCAGAACTAGCAAGTTTTTTATCAGTTCCTCTCGAAGGAATTTGATTGTAAATAATCAAATATATGATTGTTAAATCTCAAAAAAGTTTTTATTTGCTCTCTCTGTAAAAAACTTCTAAAAATTTTGATATTCGAAAAATTATATGAGAAAACTAGAAAAAACTTACTTAAGAGCTTTTTTTAATATCATGTTTGTTAGCAATCTTATTCTTACAGGATGTAGTGAAATATCTAATGATTACAATGGTTTAGAGTCTAAAAACGAAATTGCTAATATTCAACAAATGAATCAAATCAGTATGGATCAATATACACCTAGACTTGAAAATACTGCAATTGTTCAACTAGATATTAATGGCTCTCCTGTAATCATTGAGGTTAACGGTCAGGATGCACCGATTACGGCAGGAAATTTTATAGATTTAGTAGAACGTGGTTTCTATAATGGTCTAGTTTTTCATCGTGTAATAAAAGATCCGACACCTTTCGTTGCTCAAGGTGGCGACCCTGATGGGACAGGAATGGGGGGCTTTATAGACTCAAAAACTAAACAGAGAAGATATATTCCTTTAGAAATTAAATTAGAAAATGACGAAAAGCCTGTTTACAACCAATCTTTGGGAATTCAGGGTTCAGTATCTCCCAAATCAGTAGTTTTAAAACATAAAAGAGGTGCAATAGCTATGGCCCGCTCAGCTATGCCTAACTCTGCATCTTCTCAATTTTATATTGCTTTATCAGATTTGGATTTTCTAAATGGAGATTATGCTGTCTTCGGTAAAGTAATTGAAGGAATGAATATAGTTGATAATATTGATGAAGGTGATCGTATCAACTCTGCGTATGTGACTTCTGGTCTAGAAAACTTTAAGAAATAAAGTCGGCCTATAAAAACACAGTGATTTTGTTGGTTAATCTAACAATTGATTTAAAAAAAACTGCATTATATTAAAAATATGTTTAATGTAACATTTTACAATTTATTCTCATACAAGTCATATTTAGATGTATTATCTAAAATTTGAGTATAAGTTAAATACTAAAGGTAAGAAAGTTAAGTGTCTTAAATACTAACTTCTTTAATAAAAAAATCATTCTAACTAAAAATAAATTATCAATCTATATATAAAATATTAGACATTTTATACTATTGTTATAGGCTGTGCTTACATTCTTGAGAACCATCACAATATTCATAGTTGCATGTTCTAGTATTAGAACATTATCTTTTTTATAAATTTTATGTGTAAGTTTATAATACTTATATCTTCATTCCTTATTATTATTTTTCAAATTTAATTCATGCTATATTATAATTGTTTACAATTATGACACAGACAAAATCTGTTGATTTAACAATTAATCTTAAAGATAATAAATATTATTTCAATCGCGAATTAAGCTGGTTAGAATTTAATTATCGTGTTCTAAATGAAGCTTTAGCTGCTTGTACACCTTTGCTAGAAAGACTCAAGTTTACTGCTATTTTTAGTTCTAATCTTGATGAATTTTTTATGGTACGTATAGCAGGATTAAAACAGCAAATTCAGGCGGGAGTGACTAAATTAACTTTCGATGGATGTACTCCTTTAGAACAATTAGTAGCTATTAGCGAACGTCTTCATTCCTTAATCAAAGAACAAGATTATCTATTTGAATACACTTTAAGAAATCTCTTAGCTGTTCAGGGAATTCGTCTAGTAAATTATATAGATCTTGATCAAAAACAACGTAAATATTTACATCAATATTTTGATATAAATATTTTTCCAGTTTTGACTCCCTTGGCAGTTGATACATCACATCCTTTCCCATATATTTCCAACTTAAGTTTAAACTTGGGTGTCGTAATATGTAATCCTGAAACAAAAGAAGAACATTTTGCACGAGTAAAAGTTCCTAGTGTACTACCGCGTTTTATAGCCCTTCCTCAAAAACTTTATAGTCAAACAGATAGTAAACCTATAGTTTGGCAAGGTATTCCACTAGAACAGGTCATCGCCCATAATCTTGAAGCTCTATTTCCTGGAATGATAGTACAAGAATGTTATCCTTTTAGGGTCACTAGAAATGCAGATTTATCAGTTGAAGAAGATGAAGCAGATGATTTATTATTAGCTATTGAGGAAGAGTTAAGAAAACGTAATATTGGTAGATCTGCAGTACGTCTAGAAATTCATGCTTCGACTCCTAAATTAATTAGGCAAAAATTAGTTGAAGATTTAGAACTAGAAGAAATAGACGTATATGATATTCAAGGGTTGTTAGGTTTAAAAGACCTATTGTATTTTTTATCTTTTCCTTATCCAAAACTTAAATATGAAAGCTGGAACTCTATTATTCCAAAAGCCTTAAATAAAGTTAAGAGAATTATTAGTAATAATAATAACAAAAAACTTGAATCTAAGAAACAAAATATTTTTTCCTTAATTCGTCAATCGGATATCTTAGTTCATCATCCTTATCAATCTTTTAGCGCTTCTGTAGAGCAATTCGTTACTCAAGCTGCCTATGATCCAGATGTTTTAACTATTAAGATGACCCTATATAGAACTTCAGGTGATTCTCCTATCATTGAGGCATTAATTGCAGCGGCAGCAAATGAAAAGCAGGTAGTTACCTTGATAGAGTTAAAAGCTAGATTTGATGAAGAAAATAATATTATCTGGGCTCGTCGTCTCGAGCAATCGGGAGTTCATGTGGTTTATGGTTTAGTAGGGTTGAAAACTCATACTAAAATTGCTTTAATTGTTCGAAAAGAGGAAGAAAAAATTCGCCGTTACGCTCATATAGGTACTGGAAACTATAACTCTAAAACAGCTAATTTGTACACAGACTTAGGATTATTTAGTTGTCGTGAAGAATTAGGCGCAGATTTAACGGATTTGTTTAACTTTTTAACAGGCTATTCATGCCAAAAACTTTATCGTAAATTATTAGTAGCACCAGTTAATATGCGTAATCGGATACTATCAATGATTAATAGAGAAGTTGAGCATTGTCAGAAAGGAGGTAAAGGCCATATAGTTGCGAAAATGAATTCATTAGTAGATCCAGAGATTATTGAAGCTCTCTATCTAGCATCTCAAGTTGGAGTTAAGATTGACTTGATTATTAGAGGAATTTGTTGTCTAAGGCCTGGAATTGAAGGAATAAGTAGCAATATTAAAGTTATTAGTATAATAGGACGTTTTTTAGAGCATTCACGAATTTTCTACTTATATAACGGAGGTAGAAAAGAGGTTTATATAGGCAGTGCAGACTGGATGACACGCAATTTTGTTCGTCGAGTAGAAGCTATAACTCTTGTCGATGATCTTAAAATCTCTTGTGAATTAGAAGAGATACTAAGAGTAATGCTAGGAGATAATTGCCAAGCTTGGGAGTTAAAATCTAGTGGTAATTATGTACGACGTTTTCCTATAAATGGTAATTACAAAAAAAACTCTCAAAAAATATTTATGAAAATGGCATTGGAATCTTTATAAATAAAATAGCTGCTAAAAATCATTACTATAACTGATCTTTATTTTGTGATTTACTACCAATTTTAGGTTCTGTACCCTTCAAAATACGCACTATATTGTCTTGGTGTCGATAGATCACATATATCCCTATACTAATTATAAATAAACAATAAGATAGAGGTTGGTTCAATAAAATAGTTAATAAATTAGCTATTAAAACCCCTACAATAGAACTAATTGAAACAATACGAAATATAAATAATGTAATTAGGAAACCTGCTAGCGTACCTAATGCAATTATAGGATTTAAAACTAGTAAAACTCCTAAACTAGAAGCTACAGATTTACCGCCAGTAAAGTTTAAGAATATGGATTTACTATGGCCGAGAATAACAGCACTTCCTCCCAAAACCATTAACCAGGAACTCCATTCTGGATTAAGAATATTTGATGGAATACTAGAAATTATAAGCTTAGTTGTTAATACTCCTAACATAGCTTTTGAAATATCTAACAATAAGACTGTAATGGCCGCTTTCTTACCAAAAGTTCTTAATACGTTAGTAGCTCCTGTGGACCCTGAACCACAATTACGAATATCAATTTTTTTTAAATATAGTCCTATTAAATAGCCTGTAGGAAAAGAGCCAAAAATGTAGCAGATCAAAAATATGAATATTAGAATTAAAAAGTACATAAGTTGGTGAATTATTTATTAATTTAAGAGAATAAATTTTAGGCTTAATAGTAAATATTTAATTACTATGAACAATTAAGAAAAGCAATATATAGTGGAAATTGAAGGAGAAAAGGGCTAACCTGTTCTTCTGCTTCATCAATAATAATAAATGGTAAAAATTTATTGTCAATTAATCTTTTTGCTCTTTGAACTAAAATTTCAGAAGATTCGAATAGTGTAATTCCTTTATCTGGTCCAAAATCACCACGAGAAATACCTAGACAGTCTTGTAATCCACGCCTCCATCCTCCTAGTCTTTCTGGCGCACTTGCCAGAATTAAGATTCTGTTATTATTTCCATAAAGTTCACCTAATATAGAAATTATTGCTGATGCTACTAACATATCGTGCAGACGATTTCCTGTAGAATTCACTGCTCCTTTGCCACTTCGTAAAAAAAACCATTCCTTAACTTTCTCAGCATGTATTGTTTCAAAAGTTCGACGGAGATGCCATGGTGCACCATAGTAATTAGGCTCTTTTTGATAATTTTTTATGGCTTTTTCAATCTGTAAATGCTGTTTTCTAAATTCTTTTGTAGCAAAATAAATTTCTAAACTATCATTTTGAGGAGGTCTTTCAGTATTCTTAGAAATTTTCTTAGAATTTTCTTTTGTTGATATTGATAGGTCTAGCTGTTCAGCAGTTTCTGCCAAGTCTTGTAAACTACCCACTAGATATTTTTTGAATCCTTGTACTTTAATTGCTAAGTCTTCAGAAACCCCAGCAAAATTAGTACTCATTTCTTCGTGAATCTTGTTTCTACGATGCTCTAATTTTTCAATTGAAGTTGTTAATGTTTGTTTTTGTTTTTTAAGTTCTATTAATCCTTCTTGAACTATTTTCTCTAATGTTTCTTCAGCTAATTGATTAGCTCTTATACTATTATTTTTAGTGGTGATAAGATGCTTTTCATCTCTTAATATTTTTACCTGTTCAACAAGATTTTCAATTTGCTTTTCTAAGTTAAAAATATTTTTAGAAAGTTCAATATTACTCCCACCATGAGTTTTTTTTTCTTCAAATATATAAGAAGACGAGTCATAAGATTCTAGTTCTTCGTTCTGTAGAAAAGAGTTGTTAGAAATACTATTTAATTTATCGAAAGGTTGAGAAGAATTGGAGTTCATAGATATAAAATTCTCTTTAAGAGTATAAATATAAATAAAATTAAGATAACCTACTTCGAATAAAAACGGTTATCATTATATAAATACTCATTTACGATTACTGCCAACTTATTCTTATTCGATTTAATTAGGCAAACGATATTATAATTGAATTTTAAAGATACTATAATTTCAACATAAAAACATTTTTATGATATTTATCATAACAAATATATAATTTGAAACTCCATTTATGATTTATTTTTTCAATAATTGAGTTTAGCAGAAATTATACTAAGATAATACTATAAAAGATAATAATACGTGAGGGATATAAGTAAACTCTTTTTGAAATTATAAAAATAGTTCTATTTATTACACTATCAATCAATGCTTAAACTTTTATTTTTATCTACTCCTGTAGGTCCTTTAGGATCAGGTGTTGGCGGAGGCGTTGAATTAACTTTGTTTAATCTTGCTAAAGAAATGAATCGAAGAGGACATCAAGTCAAAATCGTTGCGCCTCAGTACTCTAGTCTCCCTAATATCACTTGCCAAGAGATACCAGGCGTTTGGCAAGATATGGTTCAAAATTCTACGAGAGATGCACCTATTATCCTTCTACAAAATTCGGTCTTAGCCAATATGTGGAATTTTGCAAAAGAAGTAGAGAATGATTATGATCTAATAGTCAATTTTGCCTTTGACTGGCTTCCACTCTATTTAACTCCTTTTTTTAAACGTACTATCGCTCATCTAATTAGCATGGGATCGACGACAAATGCTATAGATAGTATGATTCATCAAGTGGCTAAATCTTTTCCCTACACTATTGGCATCCATACTCAGGAGCAAGCAAAAACATTTCCTTTTTTAGAAAATTTCTATATTTTAGGTAACGGTATAGATATATCATTATATGAATTTTGTGATAATCCAAGTAATGATTTTTCTTGGATCGGCCGTATTTCTCCTGAAAAAGGCTTAGAGGACGCTATTCTAGCGGCAAAAGACGCTAATGTAAAACTTAAAGTTTTTGGAAAGATTCAAGATATAGAGTATTGGAAAAATATTCAAGCTGATTACTCTAACGCTGATTTTCAATATGAAGGATTTTTCAGTACAGAAAAACTACAAGAAAAAATAAGAACAAGTAAGGCTATATTAGTAACACCGAAATGGGTAGAAGCATTTGGTAATGTAATTATTGAATCATTAGCCTGCGGAGTTCCAGTTATTGCTTATAAACGTGGTGGTCCAGCTGCATTAGTCAAGCATGGAGAAACAGGGTTTTTAGTGACCCCTGATAGTGTTAATGAATTGGTTTATGCTATTAATAATATAGGAGAAATCAATAGAGAAAGATGCCGTCATCAAGCAGAAATTAATTATTCTTTGCAAGTATTAGGTGATCGCTTTGAGAAATGGATGTTAATGTTAAACAAAATAAATAAAAGTAAGTAACTAATTCTTTTTTTTTAAGTTATTTAAACCAATAGATATTACAAACTAATGTGGTGATAGTCAGCTTTTTGTTAAACTAGAAAAAGTGAGTTAAGATTCCTCTATACTTCAACAGTATATAACTATGAGTAATATCATTCTTGACGTTTCTAATCTTCATGTTGAATTTTACGTTAATAGGGAACTAAATAAAATTGCTGTAGATGATATAAGTTTTCAATTAGAGAGAGGAGATATACTAGGTATTGTTGGAGAGTCAGGTTCAGGTAAATCTGTTACATCTCTAGCTATTATGGGTCTAATTCAGAAATCCGGAAAAATTACCTCGGATAGTAAAATAAAATATTATGTAACACAGCAAAATTATATTGAAACAACTAAATTAAATTCTAAGGAATGGACACAATATCGTGGCAAGAAAATTGCTATGATCTTTCAAGAACCTATGAGTTCATTTAATCCTTTATATACAATTGGTTATCAACTTCTTGAGGCTATTGAACTTCATCAAAATTTAAGTAAAAAAGAAGCCAAAAATAAAGCTATTGAATTATTGCAATATGTAAAAGTTTTAGAAGACGATATTACACTAGAAAAAAATTATCTTTCAGAAAAAACACAGGTAAAAAAATCAACATTTTCTCCAAAAAATAACTTAGATCAGAAACAAGTTCAATCATATATAAAAGAACAAAAAGAAGCTTTTTTGCGACGTTATCCGCATGAACTTTCAGGAGGTCAGCTGCAGAGAGTTATGATTGCTATGGCCATTTCTTGCAAACCAGACATCCTAATCGCTGATGAACCAACAACAGCTCTTGATGTTACTATTCAGAAAGCTATTTTAAAATTACTACTAGGTCTGTGTAAACAAAATAATATATCTATGATTTTTATTTCTCACGATTTGGGTGTTATTAATGAAATTGCTGATAAAGTTTTGGTTATGTATAAAGGGAAAATAGTAGAGAGAGGAAAAAAGGATCAAATTCTTTATCATCCAAAACATTATTACACTAGAAGCCTAATAGCTTGTCTTCCTCCTCTAAAAACTAAAATAGATAGATTGCCTGTAATTTCAAATTTCTTTCATCACAAGGAAATAATCGATCCTTTTGAACAAAATAATTTAATCAACAGAATAATTTCAGATAAAGAAATTGAAGATAGAGAAAAGGATGTTATTGATAAAAAAGTTTTATTATCAGTACGAAACTTAACCGTTGAGTTTAATGAAGTTAAGGTACTTAACGATATAAATTTTGAAGTGTACACAGGTGAAACTTTAGGTTTAGTTGGTGAATCTGGCTGCGGAAAATCAACTTTATCGAAAACAATTTTAAAGTTAATTAAAGCAAAACAAGGAAATATTTTATTTGATAAATACGAAATATTAAAGCTTTCAGATAATAGTAATTTTTTACGAAAATTAAGAAAAGATATACAAATTATTTTTCAAAATCCTTATAATTCTTTGAATCCACGCTTGACCGTTGGAGAAACAATTATGGAGCCAATGATTATTCATAAAATAGAAAAAAAATACGCTAAGAGAAAAGAAATTGCTGAGACACTATTAAAATTAGTTGGTTTAGAAGAAATGAGCTTTGAGTGTTATCCTCAAGAGTTTTCAGGAGGTCAAAGGCAAAGAATATGTATTGCGAGAGCCTTAGCATTAAACCCTCGTTTTATTATTTGTGACGAGTCGGTATCTGCTTTAGATGTTTCTATCCAAGCACAAATTTTAAATCTTTTAAAAGAAATACAGCAAGAATTTAAGCTAACTTGTATTTTTATTTCTCATGATTTAAGTGTTGTAAGATTTATGAGTGATAGGATTATGGTAATGAAAAAGGGGGAAATTGTTGAATTGGGAACGACAGAAGAAATTATTAGTAATCCAAAAATAGAATATACAAAAGAGCTTCTTAATTCAGTTCCACAACTTTATAAAGATAAATAATCAATCCTACTTGTTATATAACAAGACTATAATTAAAAAAAAGAGATGAGTAAGAGCTACGTTATCTGCTAAATATCTGAATATAAATATTTTCTTCTAGTGAAAAAGATATAAATTAGATTGTTCTCTATCAAAGCGAAATAAAATTGATAATCATACTTAATTTTTAGATAATTTTAGCTTAACATTTAATGTATTGGAAAGTTTTAATCTAATTTTTATATGGATTAAAACTTTCCAATAACGGTTAATTTTCTACACATTAATTCTGTTAATCAGTAAGCCATATCATACATGAATGATAAAGATTATTCCAAATAAAATCTAATTGATATAATTAGTATACTAATATTTAATCTATAGTCACTTTTTGAATATAAAATAATTTTTTTAAAATCTATTAAGTTATCTTAAATATTATTTGAGTATAATTTAGCAAATATAATTGGTTATTAAGTAAAATATTTAAGATAGCTTCATACGAAAACATCTTCTCCATAAGAAATTTTTTTTAAAAACATGTTGAACAAAATTATATTTTTTTCTATAGTTTCTCTATTTTTTAGCTTTTCAGAAACTATTGCTTTTGGACTATCAACATCGCACGTAATTGCATCACAACAACCTATCGAAAGAAAACTTGATGATTTATTACGTCAAGGGCGAAAATATGCAGAAAATAAAGATTATCAAAAAGCAATTAATGCTTATAAGGAGGCATCCATCTTAGATAAAAATAACGCAAAAATATATTCTGGAATTGCCTATTTATACACACAACAGAAGAATTATCAGGCTGCTGCTCAATATTACAGAAAAGCACTTTCTATAGATTTAAGTAATGCAGATTTTTATTATGCCTTAGGTCATAGTTTAGCCAATATTGGAGATAATGATAATGCAGCTACAGCGTACTACTATGCTGTGCAGCTTAATCCTAAGTCTGTGAAAAGTTATATTGGGCTAGGCGTTGTACTTTTACGAAAAGAAGACTATGACGGAGCTGCTGAAGCTTATAAACGAGTTATTGCGTTAGATCCAAATAATCCTAATATATTTTCTATTATGGGATCCTCTCTATTACAACAAAAAGAATTTAAACAAGCTGTTAAATATTTAAAAAATGCAGTTAAGCAGTTTCCACGTAATACTGAATTAAGGCTTCTATTAGCTACTGCTCTATTACAAGAAGGTCAAATTTATTCAGGAAAAAAAGAGCTTAGAATAGCAGAAAAAATTGACCCTAGAAATTTAAAAATTCAGTTAAAAATTGCTGGCATATTGGAAGTTCAAAATAATTTAGAAGAAGCTTTGAAAATTTATAAACGTATATCTTATTTTAATCATAAATATTCAGAAGCTTATATGGGAATTGGGCGTATACAACTAGCACAAAAAGATTTCTTGGGAGCAACTATTACATACACAGATTTGATTAATATTATTCCTCAAAATCCTTTACCTTATTACTACTTAGGCCTTACCTTTAAAGAAAGAGAAAGAATAAAAGAAGCAGAAACAGCTTTAAAGGAAGCTCTGCAATTATATCAAAAATATGACAACGCAAATGGTATACAAAAAACTAATGAACTACTAAAACAGCTTAATAAATTCTAACAATATAAAGGTTGTTAGCACATTATATTGATCAAAATTTTTTTAAATAAGAACAAAAATTAAACATTACTTGTAATATAAAGTAGTGTTTAGATAATCAATACTATCCTCTTCTGCTGTCATGAAGTAATGTATGAACCAAGTAATGTGATAAAACTAAACTTTGTTGATTTAAGCTGGTCTTTTGGTATGATGGCTATCGCTATAGCCTTATCAAACTGGCAAGAATTAGGGTTGGAAAAACAATTATTACTTGCTACAGGAAGAGCTTTTCTCCAATTATTAGCTCTAGGATACTTAATTTCTACTATTTTTAACTTAAATCATCCTATTCCTATTTTAACTGTTCTTGGAGTAATGCTATTAATTGCTGCAAAGGTTACACAAGAGCGTATCGATTATAATGGAAGAAGCTTTTTTTTCATCATTTCAGGTTCTTTGTTAATCAGCAATTTATTTACTTTAAGCTATGTTTTTTATTTAATTATTCATCTTCAGGTTTGGTATTCTCCCCAATATCTTATTCCCCTTGCTGGAATGATTCTCGGGAATGCTATGAATAGTGCAGCTTTGTCTGGGCAACATCTTATTAAGAGTATTCGACATAACCAACGTGAAATAGAAACGTATTTATGTCTCGGGGCTACTCCTAGGCAAGCAATTACTAGTTATAAACACGAATCTATACGTATTAGCTTAATTCCTATTTTAAATCAAATGATGGTAGTAGGTATTGTTAGTTTACCTGAAATGTTTGCTGGACAGGTTTTAGGAGGATCTAACCCTTCTGACGCTTCTTCTCATCAAATCTTAATTCTTTTTATGATTGTTTTAACTAATATGTTAACTTCTATTTTGGTAACAGAAGGAGTTTATAGACAGTGTTTTAATGAAAATTCACAACTAACAATTTAACTTTTCATATAAAAAATTTCAAAGAACTTAATTATGCATTATATTGTTGTTTCAATTATTTGTCTTTCTATAGTTGCATGGATATATCTACTATTATTCAGAGGAGGATTTTGGCTAAATAATGAAAAAATCGATAAAAGTTCATATCATCTTAATAATTACCCTTCTGTCTGTGCAATAGTACCGGCTAGAAATGAGGCTACATTTATTTCTACAAGCTTAAAATCTCTTTTAGAACAGAATTATTCAGGTAATTTTTCCATTATTTTAGTTGATGATCAAAGCACTGATAATACAAAAAATATAGCTAAGGAAAGTGTGAAAAATTGCAGTAATTCGAATAATTTGCATATCATTTCTGGGGTACCTCTTATAAGTAATTGGTCAGGGAAATTATGGGCAATAAAACAAGGAATTGATAAGGCTAATCAACTAAAAAATAAGCCAGATTATTTTCTTTTAACTGATGCAGACATTGAACACCATAAAAATAATTTAGAAGAACTTGTTACTAAAGCAAAAAGAGAAAATTTAGCTTTAGTTTCATTAATGGTGAAATTAAAATGTGAAAGTCTATGGGAAAAACTATTAATTCCTGCATTTATATTTTTCTTTAAAAAGCTTTATCCTTTTGCTTGGGTTAATAACTATTATAAAAAAACTGCTGCTGCTGCTGGGGGTTGTATACTAATTAGTCGATCTATCTTAGAGGAAATTGGTGGTGTCGAAGTACTTAGAGAAACTTTAATTGATGATTGTTCTTTAGCAGCTTTTGTTAAGAAAAAATTGAGAGACAATAAGAAATATGCTAACCAAGGAATTTGGCTGGGATTAAGTGAAGAAACGCTTAGTTTACGTTCTTATGATAGGCTAGAACCTATATGGAATATGGTAGCAAGAACCGCTTATACTCAATTGAACCATTCTCCGTTTATGTTAGTAGGAACACTAGTAGGCTTAGTATTTATATACTTAATAGGGCCAGTTGGCTTTACATATGGGTTACTAGTCCATGATGAAACCTTAATAGTTCTTGGAATAATTAATTGGTTTTTAATGACCGTTGCTTATATGCCGACTATTATGTTATATGAGTGTTCTCCTTTATGGGCATTAAGTTTACCATTTATAACCTCTCTGTATGCTGCAATGACTTTTGACTCAGCTTTAAACTACTGGAGAGGAAAAGGTGGAAGATGGAAAGGTAGAACTTATAGCTAAGAAGTTAAGAACTATTCTCTAGAGATACATTTGTTGATGATTATTAAATACATACAATACGCGCCCTGGAGGACTTGAACCCCCGACATCAGGTTTTGGAGACCTGCGTTCTACCAACTGAACTAAGAGCGCATGGTTCGTGCCATAGTTAAATAACTTCCCACACTCTCTAATTATAGCGTAGTTTAGTCTGACTGTGTTTAGCTATGTGCACCATTTTAAAAAAATTAAATAGGACGATCAAAACGTTGACGAATTCTAGTAGCTTTTCCTACACGATCACGTAAGTAATAAAGCTTGGCTCGGCGAACTTTTCCTCGACTAACAATTTTAATATTTGCAATACGTGGAGAATGAAGTAAGAAAACTCTTTCTACTCCAACTCCTTGAAAAGTTTTACGAACAGTAATAGTTTCATTAATACCACCATTTCGCATTGCTATAACAACACCTTCATAGGGTTGAACTCGTTCCTTTCCCCCTTCTGAGATACGTACACTGACACGAATAGAATCGCCGACATTAATCTCAGGAAGGTTATCCTTCAAATATTTAGATTCTATACTTTTAATAATTTCTTGGGCATTCATAGTTTTAGTAAAAACTCACAGAATACCATAGTAATTTATTTCTTATTTAAAATCAATGTATTAAAATTCAATTCCTGCTTGAGCTTTAATTTTTTGTTCCCTAAAAGGATGTTTTACTAAACTCATCTCAGTTACTAGATCAGCAATTTTCACTATTTCAGGAAGTGCATTTCTTCCTGTGAGTATAACATGAGTATTTTTAGGTTTGTTTTCAAGAGCATTAATTATCACTTGCGGTTTTAAATAACCTAACCTTAAGACAATATTTATTTCATCAAGGAGTACCAATTGATAATTAGAATTATTGATATAGGATAAACCTTTTTCCCATGCTTCTTCGGCTTTACAAATATCTCTCTCACGATCTTGAGTATCCCATGTAAATCCCTCTCCCATAGCATGAAATTGAAGTTGTTGCTCAAAGATTCTTAAAATATTTTTTTCTGCAGGTTCCCAAGCACCTTTAATAAATTGAATAATAGCTACATTAAACCCATGTCCTAGAGAACGTAAAACCATACCCAAGGCGGCAGTCGTTTTACCTTTGCCGTTCCCTGTATTAACAATAATTAGTCCTTTTTTATTTGAAGCCTCAACAAGACGTTCCTGCTGAACTTCTTTACGTTGCCGCATTTTTTTTTGATACTGTTCTGTAGAAAGTTTATTTTCATTCATCATATAAACTAAACAATCCTCTAAAAAAACTTTAGGTTTATTTATCATAGCCTAAATCATAGGCGTAATGTCTAACTATATGAGTTTCAATTACAGTAATGAAACATTTTCAAAAATATATAACTTCCTGTAGAAACTTAGTTATCTTGATTAATATAAAATAAAACTTAAAAAAAAATTTCTTTGTAGTGAAATCATTAGTATTTATGATTCTTCACAAATTCTACAAATATGAAAATTTGCATATTTTTTATACAACTTTTTTAGCTTATAGTAAAGTATGATTTCTCAAATAAGATAGATACATCGTAATCCGAGTCAACTTTATCAGAAAAGTAAATAAATTTATAATACTAAGAAGTATTGCTTAATTATATCTAGTAAACTTTGTTAATCTCTTATCAAGAGTATTCTATAGAATAATTTGAAGTTATTTTTAAATATAAAAAATCTACATTTTTTATATTTTATACTTCACTATTTCTTAATAACTAACAAAAAAGCTTTATGGTTTTTCTAGGAACATAGTAATAAAATATCAAAGATTAACCAAAAAAATTAACTAGTTATTTTAGGTACAATCATTGATAATCAATTAATTAGCTAGAAATATATAAAAAATATGTGCGGAATCATTGGATATGTTGGAACGCAGGCAGCAACAGAAATTTTGATCGGTGGATTAGAAAGGTTAGAATATAGAGGGTATGATTCAGCAGGAATTGCAACAGTTTTTGAAGGAAACATGTTTTGTACTAAAGCTAAAGGAAAACTGTATAACTTACGAGAAAAGTTAGAAAGAGAAAGCAATTTTTCTAAAGTTGGCATTGGTCATACTCGCTGGGCTACACATGGAAAACCTGAAGAATATAATGCTCATCCTCATATTAATAGCTTAAAACAAATAGCTGTAGTACAAAATGGTATTGTTGAGAATCATCAAGAGTTACGAGAAAAATTAATAGATGATGGTTATCAGTTTACGTCACAAACTGATACTGAGGTTATACCCCACTTAATAGCTAAATATATTTCTAAAGAAATGAGCCACGACAGCTTGTTAAATGCAGTTAAAAAAGCTATTGATTGTCTGAATGGATCCTTTGCGATTGCCGTTATTTGTGCAGATTTTCCTGATGAAATAATAGTAGCGAGAAACCAAGCTCCTCTGATTATTGGTTTTGGACAAGGAGAATTTTTTTGTGCCTCTGATGTAACAGCGATTGTTCCTCATACCAATACAGTGTTATCTCTAGAAAATAAAGAAATTGCTCGTCTTACACCTCTTGGAGTTGAAGTTTACAATTTTGAATTGCAGCGTCTTAAAAAATTACCCCGTACTCTTGATTGGAATATTGGGACAGTTGAGAAGCAAGGATTTCGTCATTTCATGCTTAAAGAAATTTATGAGCAACCTTCTGTCGTAAGAAGTTGTCTAGAAAATTACTTAGATCCTAATTGGAACATAGAAAATATTTATAATAGTAGTCCTATTACATTAGGCAATGCTGTCAAGTTATGTAGTAATGTTGATCATATACAGATTGTAGCTTGTGGTACTAGCTGGAATGCAAGCTTGGTTGGAAAATATTTATTAGAGCAGCTAGCAGGGATTCCAACAATGGTTCAGTATGCATCAGAGTTCCGTTACTTCCCTTCTCCTATATTAGCAAATACTCTAACTATCGGAGTAACACAGTCAGGTGAAACAGCTGACACCCTAGCTGCATTAGAAATGGAAAAGCAACGTAGAATGGGTTTGGAATTTCCTTATGATGCAAGAATTTTAGGTATTACCAATCGTCCTGAAAGCACTTTGACTCACATGGTAGATTGTATAATTAATACTCATGCAGGTGTCGAAATCGGGGTGGCAGCAACCAAAAGTTTTGTAGCTCAGTTAATGGGATTTTATTTTTTAGCATTAGAGCTAGCATATCGTCGTAAAACGTTAAGTTTAGAAGAAATTGAAGTACTTATTAAAGGCTTAAGGAAATTGCCCAGTCAAATCGAAATAATTCTAGAAAAGCAAGGAGAACAGATTCAAGAATTGTCTCATAATTTTTGTGATACTCAAGACTTTATTTTTCTAGGTAGAGGGATAAATTTTCCAATTGCCTTAGAAGGGGCTTTAAAGTTAAAAGAAATTAGCTATATACATGCAGAAGGCTATCCAGCAGGAGAAATGAAACATGGACCTATAGCCTTATTAGATGCAAAAGTACCTGTTGTGGCAATTACTATGCCTGGAATTGTACATGATAAAGTCCTATCTAATGCTCAGGAAGCAAGAGCAAGAGATGCACATTTGATAGGTGTTACATCTCTTGATGATACAGAAGCCAGATCAATATTTAATGATTTGTTATTTGTACCTGAAGTAGATGAAATATTGTCGCCTATTGTATCAGTAATACCTTTACAATTATTAGCATATCATATCGCAGCTAAACGAGGTTTAGATGTTGATCAACCTCGTAATTTAGCTAAATCTGTTACTGTTGAGTAAAGTTAATAACCCAAGATAAATATTTTCTATATTTGATGACTATGCTCTTAATTTTTCATAAAAAGCAATAATAATATAGATTATATGTTGTTATAAATTTTGCTAGGATATTGTAGTATGGTTACAATCTTTTTATGAAAAATAACATTAAGAGTTTTCAATATTTAAAAAATGTTTTTCTAGCAAGAAAGTTAATCGATAAAGTATTGGAATTACTTGTCATATTTCTATAAGCACGTGAATTTATCTTTTATTTAAAAGATAGGATAATAAAAATACAGAATACTGATTTACATATCAAATTTTTTCGATAAATAGATAGTATTCTGTAAAGAATACTTACGAAAATACTTGATATTATTATATTTACTTTAAATGAAAATATACAATAATACTTTAATAGTATTAGCTTATAGAATATCAATGATAAAAAAATACGAGAAAACAATTTGCTATAATTAATTTTTTAATTAATTATATTTACTTAATTAGTATTACATCACACAAATATTAATCAACAATGAGTTTTTTAGATACTAGACGTAAAAAACAATTACAAATTTGTATACAAAAGCTAGGATTATCTAGCATAGAAAAATTTGATTGGGAAACACTTGATTTAGCATTAACTCATCCTACAATTTCTAAAAAAGATAATTACCAACAGCTCGAATTTATAGGAGATTCAGTGATAAGACTAGTAGCTGCAGAAATATTATTAGAAAATTATCCTAATGAACTCGTAGGAGAATTCGCTGCTATAAGATCTATATTAGTTAGTGATAATACTTTAGCAGAGTTTGCTGAGCAATATGGACTAGAACGTTATCTTCTCATGACAAAAGGTGTAGCTCAAGACAAGATAGGGAAAGTATCGTGGTTGGCAGATACCTTTGAAGCATTATTAGGAGCACTGTATCTTAATAGACAAAATATGTCTTTAATACGTCCTTGGTTAGATCCATTATTGATTTCAAAGGCAGCAGAGATCAAAGCCGATCCTGCACGTCAAAATTATAAGGATGCATTACAAGAATGGAGCCAAAGCCAATATAAATTATTGCCAAAATATCAAGTTGTTCAATATGAGGGAAATAAAGATCATCATCAAAGATTTTTTGCAGAAGTCTGGGTAAAAAATAATAATTTAGGTTCTGGTTACGGTTGCTCAAAAAAAGTAGCAGAACAGGCTGCAGCTAAAAATGCTTTTTTTTCTTTTATTCATAAAGAAAAGTATGAATATGGACAATAATTAGTATATAAAAACATTTACGTTAATAGAATGAAAAAAGCTATTTCTAATAATTAATATTTTTCTACTTTAGTAATAATTTTTCTAGAATAATATTAAGTAATTTTTATGATTTAAATTAATTTAAATATCTAATTGTAAACAAATACAACATGTTGAGCACCGTCAATTTTATTAACGATAGTATATTATTAATTTAATTTTTTTTTAAAAGAAAATATACTTATGAAATAAATCCTTAAGCTGTTTTTGAGGTTAGTTTAGTAAAATTATACCCGAGCCAAACAATTTACTTCTAGATTTTTAAAATATCTGTATAGATTAGCTTAATACATTAATACAATAGGCATGAATAGTAATATGAATTTCAAAAGCAAATCTAATACAACTTACATGGGACCTCCCTCTATCGTTGAAAGTAGAGATTCTTGTGGGGTAGGATTCATCGCAGATATTATAGAAGAAGGTTCTCATCAACTAATTAAAAAAGCTTTAACTGCATTAGAACGCATGGAACACCGAGGTGGTTGTAGTGCAGATAATGAATCAGGCGATGGTGCAGGCATTATGACAGAGATTCCTTATGTCTTATTAAAATCTTGGTTTATTGAGAATAAAATTGTCATGCCTCCAAGAGAAAAACTGGGAATAGGCATGGTTTTTTTACCACAAGATCCTTACCAGCAAAAGATTAAACGCTTACATGTTAATACTGTAGTTAAGGCTTCTGGTTTGAACATATTAGGATGGCGTAAAGTTCCTGTTAATCCTGCCATATTAGGTACTCAAGCTAAGGACAATAGACCTCATATTGAACAAATAATGGTCATATCTTCTGAGGGATTATCAGGAGATGCTTTGGATACAAAACTATATATTGCACGTTCATATATCGGAAAACTATTAGCGGATGATTTTTACATTTGTTCTTTTAGTTGTCGTACTATTGTATATAAAGGAATGGTACGTAGCTCAGTTCTTGGCAAATTTTATAAAGATTTACAAAATTCGAGTTTTACTAGTCAATTTGCTTTATACCACAGACGTTTTAGTACAAATACTATGCCTAAATGGCCGTTGGCACAGCCAATGCGTCTATTAGGACATAATGGTGAAATTAATACTTTAACTGGTAATATCAATTCAATATCTGCTAAAGAAAAAATTCTTAAAATCCAAAATTGGACAGCTGAAGAACTAAGTGCTTTAGCTCCTATTGTTAATATTGCAAATAGTGATTCCTATAATTTAGATAGTATCCTTGAGTTATTAATAAGAAGTGGTCATGGCTTGCTTGAATCAATGATGATACTAGTCCCAGAAGCTTACCAAAACCAACCTGATTTAAAAGATTATCCACAAATTATAGATTTTTATGAATATTATAGTGGCCTACAAGAACCTTGGGATGGTCCAGCACTTTTAGTTTTCAGTGACGGAAAAACGATAGGAACTTGTTTGGATCGCAATGGGTTACGTCCAGCAAGATACTCCATTACTGATAATTATATCGTTGTTAGTTCAGAAACTGGTGTAGTAGATCTGCCTGAAACAAGTTTTATAGAAAAAGGTAAACTTGGTCCTGGACAGAGTATAGCAGTAGATTTAAAAGCTAAGAAAATATTAAAAAATTGGGAAATAAAACAAAGTATATCTCAAACAAAGCCTTATGGAGAATGGTTAAGAAAATATCGTAAAGAAATTACACCTCAAAATTTTTCTAATATCTTACTAATAAAGAATTCAGAACAATTACTAAATCAACAAACAGCTTTCGGCTATACAGCAGAAGATGTTGACATGGTTGTTATACCTATGGCGATTCAAGGTAAAGAACCAGTCTTTTGTATGGGAGATGATATTCCTCTATCAGTATTGTCTGAAAAACATCATTTACTCTATGATTATTTTAAACAGAGATTTGCTCAAGTAACTAATCCTCCTATAGATTCTTTAAGAGAAAGTTTAGTTATGTCTTTAGAAATGTTGCTAGGAGAAAAGGGCAATCTTATAGAACCTAGAGATATAGATGCCAAACTTTTAAAGCTAAAAACTCCTATCCTGAATGAAGCAGAATTAAATCAGATCAGATATTCAAATTTTAATATAAGTGAATTATCTACATTATTTGATATTACCTTAGGCCCAAATGAGCTTCAAATTGCTTTGGACAAATTATGTAAGAAAGCAGCTCAAGTAGTACAGGAAGGAACCACAATTATTATCTTGAGTGATCGTTTTCCTAATACTATCAATATTAGTGAAACTGTTAGCTATATTCCACCTCTGTTAGTAGTGGGAAGCGTCCATCATTATTTAATTAAAGGAGGATTGCGTTCAAAAACATCTCTGATTATTGATACAGGACAATGTTGGAGTACACACCATTACGCATGTTTATTTGGTTACGGAGCCTCAGCTGTATGCCCATATCTTACTTTTGAAACTATACGACAATGGTGGCAAGCTCCTAAAACCCAGAAACTAATCAATGCAAATAAAATAAATATTACTGGGCTTCAAGAAGCATTAAAAAATTATCGTTATGCTGTAGAGGTAGGGTTATTAAAAATTCTCTCTAAGATGGGAGTCTCTCTTTTATCTTCTTACCATGGAGCTCAAATTTTTGAAGCTATCGGTCTAAATTTAGATGTTATTAATGTAGCTTTTAGAGGTACAACTAGTCGTATTGGCGGATTAAGCTTAATAGAAGTAGCTCAGGAAACAATTGGAATTCACAGCCAGGCTTTCCCGGAACTAACTGACAAAAGACTTAGAAATTTTGGTTTTATCAATTATCGTTCAGGAGGGGAATATCATATGAATTCTCCAGAAATGGCTAAAATTCTTCATAAAGCTGTTGGTAACTACAAACTAAAAAATAACGAACGAGATCAAAAAAACTACAACTATTACGAAACATATCAAAAGTATCTTAAAAAACGTCCTGCAACAGCTTTAAGGGACTTACTTGAGTTCACCAGTGATCGTCCTTCTATAGCAATTACTGAAGTTGAACCCGTAGAAGATATAGTGAAAAGATTTTGTACAGGGGGTATGTCTTTAGGCGCGTTATCAAGAGAGGCTCACGAAACTCTTGCAATTGCTATGAATCGTTTAGGAAGTAAGTCAAATTCAGGAGAAGGAGGAGAAGATCCTATCCGATTTACTACTTTATCTGATGTAGATGAAAATGGACACTCTCCAACGTTTCCTCATTTAAAAGGTTTATTTAATGGTGATACTGCAAGCTCAGCAATTAAACAAATTTCGTCAGGAAGATTTGGAGTGACACCAGAATACTTAATGAATGCTCAGCAGTTAGAGGTTAAAATGGCTCAAGGAGCAAAACCAGGAGAAGGAGGGCAGTTGCCAGGAGAGAAAGCTAGTTCATATATTGCTATGCTAAGAGGTTCAAAACCTGGTGTTACTCTAATTTCTCCCCCTCCTCATCATGATATATACTCTATTGAAGATTTAGCTCAATTAATTTTTGATCTTCACCAAGTGAATCCTAGTGCGAAAGTTGCTGTTAAACTTGTGACAGAAATTGGTATCGGGACGATAGCAGCAGGAGTAGCAAAAGCTAATGCTGATATAATACAAATTTCTGGACATGATGGAGGTACTGGAGCATCACCCTTAAGTTCTATTAAACATGCAGGATGCCCATGGGAACTTGGAGTTACTGAAGTTCATCGAACGTTGATAGAAAACCAACTTCGTGATCGGGTTATTTTGCGTACTGATGGTGGTCTAAAAACAGGTTGGGATGTTGTAATAGCAGGAATGATGGGAGCTGAGCAGTTTGGGTTTGGCTCTATTGCTATGATTGCTGAGGGATGTGTTATGGCACGTATCTGTCATACTAACAACTGTCCTGTTGGAGTCGCTACACAACAAGAAAAATTACGAAAAAGGTTTAATGGAATTCCTGCGAATGTTGTTAACTTCTTTTATTTTATTGCTGAGGAGATTCGTTCTATATTAGCTGAGATAGGCTACACATCATTACAAGAAATTATTGGACGCTCTGATATTTTGACAATGCGTCGTGATACTTATTTAAGTAAAACCCAATCAATCGATTTAGGATGTATTCTGAATCTTCCCAACGTAAAAGAAAATCGTACTTGGCTTAATCATAGAAAAATTTACAGAAATATTTCAACGCTAGACAATCAATTACTTGATGATCCTGAAATTATGTCTGCTATTGATAATCAAAAAACTGTTGTTAAACATATTAGTATCTCCAATGTTGACCGTACTACTGGAGGTCACATAGCAGGAATATTGGCTAAAAAATATGGAAATAATGGATTTTCTGGAGAACTTAAACTTAAATTTAAAGGATCAGCAGGTCAAAGTTTTGCTGCTTTTAATTTATCTGGTATGTTCATGCATTTAGAGGGAGAGGCTAATGACTATGTGGGTAAAAGCATGAATGGTGGAGAAATTATCATAATTCCCAACAAAAGATCGAAATTTAAAGCAGAAAATAATATTATTATAGGAAACACTTGTCTTTACGGTGCTACTGGAGGAATTTTATCGGTAAATGGCCGTGCAGGAGAAAGGTTTGGAGTTCGTAACTCTATGGGAAAAGCAATTATAGAAGGAGCTGGAGACCATTGTTGTGAATATATGACAGGTGGAGTCATAGTAGTTTTAGGTTCAGTTGGTCGTAATGTTGGAGCAGGTATGACAGGAGGACTTGGTTATTTTCTCGATGAAGATAATAAATTTCCTGAAAAAATTAATTTTGATAGCGTAGATATACAAAGAGTTTGCACGCAAGAAGGAAAAATGCAACTAAAAAATTTAATTAATTTCCACTCTGATAAAACAAATAGTAGAAGAGCCAAATGTATTCTTGATAATTGGGAAGACTATATACATAAGTTTTGGCAAGTTTTTCCGCCTTCCGAATTTAATATTCCTGAAACTAATCAAAATTTATCTGATTCCTCTCCAACAAAAGATATAACTACTTTGACAGACTAATGATTATTTAGAATATAATTTTAATTTGTCTACCAGATAGAACTTTAGAATCTTTAATAATTGTTGACTGTAAATAAATTATTAAGTTCAAGGATCATGATTTATAGCTAATGAGAATATTTAAAGTATAATTCAAAAAAGATGTTGCGTTTTTTAACATTCTCAAGCAAATAATCTTTATGCGATATAATCAAAAGGATAAATAAAGTAACTATCTTTCAGAGACAGATATTAAAATTCTATATGGTTAAGTAAATGAAAATTTAATATCTATTGTTTTACACATAGCTTATTAGATAAGTAAAATATACATAATGATATAAGAACTAGCCTTATTTTCTGATCAAAAGTATAGATACGTTATTGAATTTCAGAGCTATCACTCTAGTCAGATACTTGACTTTCGTAAATAAGATTTTTATAAAAACTAGGAGTTGTGCTGCATATGTTCACCCACGTTAAGTCAACCATTCGTCATATTACTCCAGAGACAATAAATGGTCGTTCTTTGCTAAAGGTAGTCTATGTCGTATTGGAACCACAATATCAAAGCTCCATCTCCGCAGCAGTTAGAAACATTAACAGTAATAATTCTAAAATAGCAATTGAAGTTAGTGGATATTTAATAGAAGAACTTCGAGATCCAGAAAATTATAAACAGTTTCAAAAAGATGTAGAACAAGCCAATTTGTTTATTGCTTCCTTAATTTTTATTGAAGATCTAGCCGATAAAGTTGTTGAAACAGTTTTACCTTTTCGCGACAAATTAGACGCCATAGTAGTTTTCCCATCAATGCCGCAAGTAATGCGTTTGAATAAATTGGGAAGTTTCTCAATGAGTCAATTGGGTCAATCTAAAAGCATGGTTTCTCAATTTATGCGTAAGCGACAGCAAAATTCTGGGACAGGTTTTCAAGATGCAATGTTAAAGTTATTGCGTACATTGCCTCAAGTCTTAAAATATCTTCCAGTGGAGAAGGCACAGGACGCTCGGAACTTTATGTTAAGTTTCCAATATTGGTTGGCCGGATCTTCAGAAAATTTAGAAAATTTTCTAGTTATGTTAGCTCATAAATATTCTTTCCCTAATCTTTTTAAAGATGAAGTAATTAGCTATAAAGATCCTCTTGTTTATCCTGACATAGGGATTTGGCATCCTTTGTCATTAAAGATGTTTGAAGATATTACATCCTACCTTCAATGGTATGATATGCGTACAGATATTTCAGACGATCTAAAAAAATCTACAACACCATGTATAGGGCTAGTACTCCAAAGAACTCATCTAGTGACAAAAGATGATGCTCATTATGTTGCGATGGTTCAAGAACTAGAATCGATGGGAGTAAGGGTTATTCCTGTATTTGCAGGCGGATTAGATTTCTCCAAACCTATCGAGGCATATTTTTGGAATAGGTCCACTGATAATAGTAATAATATAAAAACCCCTATAGTAGATACTATTGTTTCTTTAACAGGATTTGCCTTAGTAGGTGGGCCGGCAAGACAGGATCATCCAAGAGCGATAGATGCACTAAAGTCTTTAAATTGTCCTTATATGTGCGTACTACCATTAGTGTTCCAAACCACTGAAGAATGGGAGGATAGTGATTTAGGATTACATCCAATTCAAGTTGCATTACAAATAGCCATACCTGAGTTAGATGGTGCTATTGAGCCTATAATATTGTCAGGAAGAGATGGTAATACCGGGCGTTCAATAGCACTTCAAGATCGTATTGAAACAGTTGCACAAAGGGCTGTAAAGTGGGCTAATCTTAAGAAGAAAGTAAAAGAAGACAAAAAAATAGCTATCACCATTTTTAGTTTTCCACCTGACAAAGGTAATATTGGATCAGCAGCATACTTAGATGTATTTAGTTCTATCTATGAGGTACTAAAAGCTTTAAAGGACAAGGGATATAATTTATTAGAACTACCAGATTCACCAAAGGCCTTAATGAATGCTATTATTCAGGATGCACAAGCTCAATATGCTTCTCCTGAATTAAATGTAGCTTACCGGATGTCTGTAGAAGAATATGAAAAATTAACTCCATACTCTACACGCTTAGAAGAAAATTGGGGGGCTCCTCCCGGAAATCTTAACAGCGATGGTCAAAGTTTGCTTATATACGGTAAGCACTTTGGAAATGTTTTCATCGGTGTACAACCAACTTTTGGATATGAAGGCGATCCTATGCGTTTATTATTCTCAAGGTCTGCTAGTCCTCATCATGGGTTTGCTGCATACTACACATATTTAAATGAAGTTTGGCAAGCAGATGCAGTGTTACATTTCGGTACTCATGGATCTCTAGAATTTATGCCAGGGAAACAAATGGGAATGTCAGGTGATTGTTATCCTGACACTTTGATTGGAAATATTCCCAATTTATATTACTATGCAGCAAATAATCCTTCAGAGGCTACTATCGCAAAACGTCGTAGTTATGCAGAAACTATTTCATATTTAACTCCTCCGGCTGAGAATGCAGGACTCTATAAAGGATTAAAAGAATTAAATGAATTAATAGGGTCATATCAAACTTTAAAAGATACCAGTCGTGGAATCCAAATAGTTAATACAGTCATGGATCAGTGTCGATTGGTAAACCTAGATAAGGATATTCATTTACCTGAAATTGATGCAAAAGAAATGACTGCAGAAGAAAAGGATAATATTATTGGTATTGTTTATAGTAAACTTATGGAGATTGAGTCTCGTTTACTACCATGCGGTCTTCATATCATTGGCAAACCTCCAACAGGGGAAGAAGTCGTTGCAACACTAGTAAATATTGCATCATTAGACAGAGAAGAAGAAGAAATAATATCTTTACCACGTCTTATTGCTGAAAGTATAAAAAGAGATATTAAAGATATATATTACAATAATGATATTGGTAAATTAGAAGATGTTGAATTACTACAAAAAATTGTACTGGCGACTAGAGAAGCTGTAGCCTCAATGGTTAAAGCAAGAATAAATGAAGAAGGTCGAGTAAACCTTATATCAAAATTGGATATTTTAAAAATTACTCAAAAAACTCCTTGGGTAAATACTTTAGAAGACCTAGGATATTCCAAAATTAATAAAAGTTCTTTAAAGCTACTTTTTGGATATCTTGAATCTTGTCTAGAAAAGCTTTGTGCAAGTTATGAACTAGAATCATTACTTAAAGGCTTAGAAGGAGAGTATGTTTTACCTGGACCAGGTGGCGATATTGTCCGTAATCCTGATGTTTTACCTACAGGTAAAAATATCCATGCATTAGATCCTCAATCTATTCCTACATTAGCCGCAGTAAAGTCTGCCAAAATAGTAGTAGATGCTCTTCTTAAGCGTCAAAAAATTGATAATGGAGATAAATATCCAGAAACTATTGCATGTGTACTCTGGGGAACAGATAATATTAAAACATATGGAGAATCTTTAGCTCAAATTATGTGGATGGTGGGAGTTAAACCCCTCCCAGATTCTCTAGGAAGAATTAATAAATTGGAGTTAATATCTCTTGAAGATTTGGGGAGACCTCGCATTGATGTTGTTGTAAATTGTTCCGGCGTATTTCGTGATCTTTTTATTAACCAAATGAATTTATTAGATCAGGCTGTTAAAATGGCAGCAGAAGCTGATGAACCTTTGGAAATGAACTATATACGTAAGCATGCATTAGAACAGGCTGCAGAAATGGATATTAATGTTAGAGAAGCAGCAACTCGTATTTTTTCGAATGCATCTGGCTCTTATTCTTCTAATGTTAATTTAGCAGTAGAAAACAGTAGCTGGGAAAAAGAAGAAGAACTACAAAACATGTATCTAAATAGAAAAAGCTTTTCTTTTGATTCAAATAATCCTGGCATTATGAAAGATAATAGAAAAATATTTGAATCTGCTTTAAAAACAGCTAGTGCAACTTTTCAAAATTTAGACTCTTCAGAAGTTAGCTTAACAGACGTTTCTCATTATTTTGATTCTGATCCAACAAAAATTGTAGCTAGTCTAAGAGAAGATGGAAAACAACCTGCAGCTTATATAGCTGATACAACAACTGCTAATGCACAGGTACGTACTCTATCTGAAACTGTTCGATTAGATACGCGGACTAAACTATTAAATCCAAAATGGTATGAAGGCATGTTATCTCATGGTTATGAGGGTGTTAGAGAAATTTCAAAACGTTTAGTAAATACTATGGGATGGTCTGCTACTGCCAATGCAGTCGATAATTGGGTATATGAAGATGCAAATACTACATTTATTGAAGATGAAGAAATGTGTAAACGTTTAATGGATCTAAATCCTAATTCTTTTCGTAAAATGGTTAGTACCTTGTTAGAAGTTAACGGTAGGGGCTATTGGGAAACATCTGATAATAATTTAGAACGATTACAAGAATTATATCAACAAGCTGAAGACAGGATTGAAGGAATAGACTAAAAATGTATAAATTCTAGCTTGAGAAAAGCTGTAAGTAATAATAAAAGTTTTAGTACTTATCTTATGGCTGGAAACAAAACTAAGCATATAATATATGCAAAATTAGATTTGAATCACTGTACTTAGGAATTTTAATAACTTCTTGTCTACCGATATATTCTATTATTAATTGTGGAGAATAAAATATTCTTTACAATTAATAAGTTTGTGTAGTACTTTCTATGAATAAACAAGAACTGTGGCAACGTTATCAAAGCTGGCTGTACTATCATAATGGATTAGGAATATATCTTGATATCAGTCGAATGAGATTCAGTCAAGATTTTGTTGATCAACTTAATCCAAAGTTCAATAAAGCTTTTCAAGATATGGAATCTTTAGAAAGTGGAAAAATTTCTAATCCTGACGAAAAAAGAATGGTTGGACATTATTGGTTAAGAGCTCCAGAACTAGCCCCTAATGATGAAGTAAGAAAAGAAATTACTGAACCTTTGATTAGAATTAAACAATTCGTTGAAAAAATTCATCAAGGTACTATTAAACCGCCGTCAGCAGATAAGTTTACTGATATACTTTGCGTAGGTATCGGAGGCTCAGCGTTAGGACCTCAATTTGTATCAGAGGCGCTATCTCCTGACAAACCATCTATGTTTATTCACTTCATTGATAATACAGATCCAGAGGGAATAGATAAAACCATTTATAAAATTGGTGAACGTCTTAAAAGCACTTTGGTAATTGTTACTACTAAATCTGGGAAGACGCCTGAAACTCGAAATGGGATGTTGGAAGTTGAACGTGCCTATAAAATGAAAGGCCTGAAATTTGAATCCCATGCTGTTGCAGTTACTATGCCAGGTAGTATCATGGATGAGCTAGCAAGTAAATGGCTCGAAAGGTTTCCTATGCAAGATTGGGTAGGGGGAAGAACCTCTGAATTATCTGCTGTTGGTTTATTACCCGCTGCTTTACAAGGAATTGACATTGATGAAATGTTAATTGGAGCTAAAGAAATGGACGAAGCTACTAGGGTAAAATCTTTAAAAGATAATCCTTCTGCGTTACTAGCTTTAGCTTGGTATTTTTCTGGAAACGGCAAGGGAGAGAAGGATATGGTTGTTCTTCCATATAAGGATAGTTTACTTCTTTTTAGCCGCTATTTACAACAACTAGTAATGGAATCTCTAGGTAAAGAAAAAGATCTTGACGGAAATATAGTTCATCAGGGTATTGCTGTATATGGCAATAAAGGATCTACAGATCAACATGCATATGTTCAACAACTTAGGGATGGAGTCTCTAATTTTTTTGCTACTTTTATTGAGGTGCTTAAGGATGGACAGAATCATCCTTTAGAATTAGAACCTGGAGTAACATCAGGTGATTATTTATCTGTTTTTTTACAAGGAACTAGACAAGCATTGTATGAAAACAAAAGAGATTCTATTACAATAACCATACCTGAAGTGAAGCCTCGTACGATAGGGGCTTTAATTGCTATGTATGAAAGAACAATTAGCTTTTATGCCTCTTTAGTGAATATTAATGCTTACCATCAGCCTGGAGTAGAGGCAGGCAAACAAATGGCTGCTTCAATATTGGATCTACAGACTAAAGTACAAACAGTAATGAAACAAACAACTGGAAAGATAAATATTGAGACTTTAGCATTACAGACAGGGTATCCTGAAGAAGTGGAGGCAGTCTATAAAATTGTTCGTCATCTTGCAGCAAATAACCGTAATATTGTCCTAGAAGGAGACTTCTCTAATTTATTAAGTTTAGAGGTTTCAGCAATTTAACTATTTGGGTGGGTATAGCCCACCCAAATAGTTAAATTATTTTAGGGACTGTAAATATTTGGTTTAATAAACACATAATTAAACATATCTGAACTTACTTGCTTAATATATTACTGATTAATTTGAGCTATTTTTTGTGCTAATTGAACATGGAGCTTATGACTAGCTTTATACGCTATAAAATGAGCTCGAGGTATAAATCCTAGTAAACTAAGATCTCCTACTAAGTCTAATAATTTATGTCGTACAGGCTCATCACTAAATCTTAGGGGAGGATTTATCCAATCTTGGTGATTGCAAATTAATGCATTTTCAAAGCTTCCTCCTTTAATTAATCCAGCTTGTCTTAAATTATCAATTTGATCAATAAAACCAAACGTTCTTGCAGGGGCAATAAAATCAATAAAAGGTTCTTCCTTAGGATTCCAACTAGCCCATTGATTTCCAATAACCTTATAAATAAAGTTGATTCCGTAAGTAAAACATATCTCTGGTGCAGGAATCGCTGCAACAAAAGCATCTTTATCTTGTACCCAAATTGGTTTTAGGATAGGAGCGCCCTCTTGTATACTCGAAAAAGCAAAGCCTGAAGCAGTAAAGGCATCAACCCAATTCTTTGCTGAACCATCTAGTAAAGGAACTTCTGTTCCATTAATTTCTATACGAGCATTTTTAATTCCACATCCAGTTAACGCACCTAATAAATGTTCTACTGTCCGAACAGTAATATTTTTATCGGACAATTCTGTAGACAATATAGTTTGACCAACTTTAGAAACCTGGGCAGGAATCACTGGATTACTAAAAAGATCTACCCTAATAAAATGATGTCCTTGATTATAATAATTAGGTATTATTTTTACCTGAGTTTCTTTTCCAGAATGTAGGCCAACACCTGACACTTTAAACTTTACATCCATATCTATATTCATGATAAATAGTAACTGTCTATATTAATTAAAATCTTTCTCCAATTCCAAAATGAACACGAGAATCACCTTCATTATTAATTCCATAATCCACTCTAATTGGCCCAACAGGTGATTGTATTCTAAGTCCAATACCGTATCCATAACCGTCACTAGGTAATCCTCTCACCACACCAGGAATTCCACGTACAGACCTTTGAGATTTTATTGTAGTACCATAATCAAAAAAGATAGAAGCTCCTACTGCAGGAATAATAGGAAGACGATATTCCGCTGTAGCTTGAAAGTAACTACGCCCATTTCCAACTTCTCCTTCAGCATAACCACGTATTGAATTACTTCCACCTATAACAAAAGCTTCGTAAGGAGGTAAATCTTCGAAAACTGTACCTAACTGTATATTAAATGCAAAAGCTTGAGGTTTAGGCTGATTTTCTTCAATAAAACCTAAATCAATTAAATTAACTGGAATATAGTAACTATAATTTCCTCGTAAACGTGTAAACCCAATGCTACCTGAACCAATCGGTACTGTTTGTTCCATCCCTAAACGAATAACATGCCCACTGGTAGGCCGTAGAGGATTATTTCGAAAATCCTGAGCGGCAGCAAAAGTTAATGTATATAAATCGTCACGACCTGAATCGCTAAAGGAAAGAGGTTGTTCTGGATAACCGTTTATAGGAGCAGAGAGAGGAGCAATATCACCATCAGCATTTTCTATCAATACTCGTTGATAATTCAACCCAGCAGTCAGTCTCCAATCAGGTTTACTAAAAGGATCGGCTCCTAATGGACGAGCAAAAGAGACTCCTCCTCCTGTACGTATAACTCTGGGACTGTCAAAACCATTCATGGTTCTGATCGAACTATCATCTCCATCAAATACAAGAGAAATGGTACGACGGCGAAATCCATTCACAGTATAAGCTGTACGATAGGGATCTCCTGCAATCCAAGGATCTGTAAAGTTAACATCGAGCAGTAATTCTCTCTCACCAACTTGTATTTCACCACCAATAGTTTGTCCATTGCCTCCCAAATTTTGTTCTTGATAACTTATTGTCCCAAATAATCCACTACTAGAACTAATACCAGTTCCGGCAGCAAGTGATCCGGTATTTCCTTCCACCAGATCAACATTTACGATAACTTCCCTTAAGTCTTCTCCTGGACTAAAAGAAATCCTTACATCTTCAAATAAACCTAAACCAAATATACGTTGTAGATCAAATTGAGCTGTTTTTCGATTAAACACACTACCTGGTTTTAGCTGCATCTCTCGAGTAACTATGAAATCACGAGTTCCACCATTTACGGGTTCATCTTCAGCATTAAAAAAACGAACTTTTATATTTTCTATGACTCCTTCAGCAATAATTAAAGTAATGATGCCATCGTCACTTACTGCAGGAGAACCTATTACTTGAGCAAGATCAAAGCCTTGTTCAGCATACCACTCATTAATTTTCTTAATACCTTTTTGAAGATCTCTAAGATTAAGAGTTTTATTATATTGTTGGCCAAAAATTTTCTGAACCGTTTCAGGAAGCAATGCTCTTTGATCTTTGATATCAGGAACTGTATTAACAACTACTTGCTTTAGAATTGGATTAACTTTGACAGCATAGGTAATTTGTACTCCTAGAGGAGTGTCAGTAGGAGTAACTTGAACATTTGCAAAGTAGCCAGTTGCATAAATAGCGTTAACATCTTGTTGTAACTCAGAACGTGTAGTCGTGCGTCCTGGTTTTGTTTGAAGGATATTATATATTAAGTTTTCTAATTCTTCGTCTGCTCCTTTGACTATTACCTCTGCTACTAAAATTCTTGGCTCTTCTTCTAACGTTTCTTGTTTTTTTATTTCACTTATTTTTGTTTCTTGTAAAGTAAAAGTTTCTGATAAGTTTATATCTTTAAATGTATTAGATGAAGATTCTTCTAATTGAGCAGTATAAAAAGTTTTCTGTAATTCTGAAATCGATTTTGTAATGATTGTATTTTTTACAGCTGATACTTTGAAAGAAGAATTAGTTAAATTCGATAAATTATCAGAATACTTTCTTAGGTTTAAATGACCAGAAAACTCTTGTTGAATTTCTTGGTCATTTAAGTTCTCTATAAATAACATATCCTGTCCTTTAACAGGTCTACTTATTGACCATACTGTTGTTGTGAGAATAATTCCTAATAATGGAGAAAAATGTAACTTTTTGATCTGGTTTACCACTTCCACACACTCAATAAAGCTATAGCGTTTTTACTGTTATTTGTTGCTTATTGTCAACCTCAGTGATAGCTAACAGCTCTAATAGCCGGGCCATACCACCTAAAGGTGTCTAAAACTCTGACTATCACAATAATAGAATGTTCCAAAAAAACTTGTTTTTTGAAAAAGAATTATTATAAAAAACACTATAGTATTTATGTATAAACAATTTCAGCTCAATTGTAAAATCCATAAAAAACAATTTTCTATATCATTTTATTACTTTTTCTTTCTAAAATTCTTATTTTAAGAGAATTTAAAGACTATTACGTTAGTATCATTAATTTATTTAAAAAATTGTTTGTTTTTATGAACTTAGAATAAAAAATATTAAAGTAATATACCTTACTATACAAATAAAATCTAAACTTTAAAATTTAATTGATATTTATGCAATTAATATGCATATAAAAAATAATTTAATTTTTAAATAAAAAGTATATATTAGCTTTATAAATAATTTTTTAAAATATTTATAGTAGTGAAGCCGAGTATTTATCTAATAATAAAACTGCGTTAGGATGCTCCCTTAAAAAAGAAGAAGGACATTTTGAAGAAATGTTTTCTCGTAACATCACTTTGACAATTTTTGCCTTATTTTCTCCAAGTGCTAAGCAAAGAATCTTTTTTGCCGATAGAATCATTGGGATAGTAACAGTTAAAGCATATTTTGGTACTTTATCAATGGATTCAAAATGTTTTTGATATACCTGAGATGAGCGAGTCTTTATATTTAGTTCAACAATTTTTACTAAGTCAAAATCATTAAAATTTTCTATCTGTGGCTCATTAAAGGCTAAATGTCCATTAGCTCCAATTCCTAAAAAACAAATATCAATTTGTCGTTTTTTTAGTAATTTAGAATAGCGATTACATTCTTGCAAGGGTTCTAATGAATCTCCAAATAAGTATTGGAATGATTTAGCTTTAATATGTTTTTCTACTTTTTCGTGAAGATAAGTACGAAAACTCGCAGGATGTTTTTTATCAATATCTAAGTATTCGTCTAAATGGAGAAAATTAATACGTGACCAATCAATTTCTTTTATATTTGTTAAAATTTCAAGAAATTTAATTTGAGAATCACCTGTAGCTAATAAAATTGTAACTTCATTTCGCTTATGCAAAATTTCTGTAAGATAATTTTGTGTAATTTTAGCTGCTTCAGCTGATACGGCATACTTGTCTTCATGTATTTGAACAGTTAAAGAATTCATTGCTAATATTTGATTAGTTTTCATAGAATATTTAATGTAACTAAAAAAAGACATTGGAACCTTTCTTAAATTTTTATTTAATTTAATAAGATTGAAAATTAGTTGAAAACATTTTTTTGTTAAGATTATTTAAATATTAATTTTCAAGATAATACAAGTCTTTCCTTTTCCCCATAGCAAAACCTAAAGATGTTTTTATTGTGCGATTTGATTGACTAATAAACAAAATAAATGCAACTAAAGCTAAATTACTACTGAGAGTAAAAATAGTTTGATAAGAAAGTTGACTTCCTAAAATACCTATTATTGGTCCTGCAAGGGCTATTCCAAGATCATAGCCACCTAGACAAACAGAATAAACTTGACCTCTTTCTTGAGGAGATGAGCGATCAGAAACTAAAGCAATAATCATAGGCATAAGAATTCCTGCTCCTATCCCTTCAAAAATAGCAGCTAAGAACAATTGCTGACTTCCTGTCGCCTGAGTTAACAAAATCATTGAGCTGAAATAAGAAAGAATACTAGCCGTAATAAATAGCCCACGGCCAAATCTATCAGCTACCCTACCTAAAAAAATTCGTGATAAAAAGCTTGTAATAGAAGCCAATGTATAAAATAAACCTGCACTAAAATCTAAACCTTTTTCTTCTAAAAAGAGAGGTAAAAAAGTTATTATGGTACCAAACAATAATCCAATCAATAATAAAACTAATGTTGGAATAATTAAAGAATGACTAGATAATATTTTATGAAAGCTATGAGATAAATTACTATTGTCAGTATCAGAGGAGTCATAATAATTAAGCTTAGATTCTTTTCTCATTGCTGCAACCAAGAGTAACCCTAAGAGACCACAGCTTCCAGAAACAGTAAATAAAGTAATATATCCAAAATGCTCTTTTAATAAGTCTCCAAATACAGGACCAATACTCATACCTATGGGTGTTACTAAACTCATATAACCAATTATTCGTCCCCTATGTTTTATAGGTGAAAAATCTATTACTAAAGCACTATAAGCTGTAGTAAAGGCAGCAATACTGATACCATGAATTGCACGAACAATAGCTAAAGGAAAAATTGTTTGAACAATAAGATAATTTAATGGAGACAGAGTTGCAATAATAAGTCCTATATAGAGAACTAATTTCCTACTTTTAGTATCAGCTAGATAACCTAATAGTGTGCGAGAAAATAATGATCCCACAGCAAAACTACCCATAATCAAACCAATTTCAGGTTTTGTTCCACCAAGATGTTCTACATATGTTGGTAAAGTAGGTAATAAAACTGTAATGCTAATCCAAAAAAATAAGCTTACTCCTAATAAAAGTCCTAAATTTTGTTTTTGCCGAAAGCCGAGATCAGTATAATCCATTAAGATGTCCACAGAGAATATTTAACTAATAATAATATTGTTTTTAACTAAAAAGCTATTTAGTTAAATTAAATAAAATCTGTAAACACAATAATTATAAATCGAAGTTTTTAAAAATTAGTGTTAAATTAAGAATGTATATAAAAATTGTGAACTTTTAATATTAGATTTAATATTAAAATCTTAAAGCTAATTTGATATTTTTAGTTATGAAACTTATATTGTATTTAGTCTTTAATTTATTGAATAAATGTTTTTTTGTTTTCTATATACTAGCAAAAGAGCTAATATATATTAATAATTTTTATTGATATATATTAATTAATTTATGGTGGCTAATATGTTGAATATACATATAAGAGTAATTTTTTTAATATAGAATATTAAATTTCTATTAGAATTTTATATTCTATATGTTATAAAGTATATAACCTCTATTTTATAACACTTAAATATTACATATGTAAGATAAAAATATAAAATATGAGAAGTTTTTTAATTAGATACTAAATTCAAAAAAAGTTATTTCAAACGACGTTGATCGATTATAAGAATAGTTCTAAGAAAATTTTAGAACTTAATTATCTAGTATAAAATATTATGGGAATAAAGTTTTAGCATTCATAGCGTTTTTAAGATAACTTATCAAGAAACTGTAAATTCAAAATTCAACAAGATAGATATTGTTATCAATACTTTAGGACCTAAACAAAACTAACATATTAATTAGTTATTAGACTGTAAAACTCGAGCCTAGAAAGCAAGTCCCATACATTATTTTTTAAAATAAATATTTAAATTTAGATATTATGGCTAAACTATCAACTGAATTAGAACAATACTTTTTACAAGAGAAATTATTAAATGATATTAAACTGCTTGATATTCTAAAATTGGCCGGGAAAAGAGTTTTCGGCTTTTTATTTGTGATTTTATCTCTTCCTTCTGCTTTACCCATTCCAGCACCTGGCTATTCAATTCCTTTTGGAATATTAATACTTATTTTGGCTTTTCAATTTACTTTAGGAAATAGAATTCCCTGGTTTCCTAAAAAACTATTAAATAGCTCCATAAAATTAGAAACTGCAAGAACTTTCATCAAAAAAAGCCAACCATGGTTGAAGCGTATCGAGTTATTAACTCATCCTCGTATGACTTATATTTGCACTAGTACAGTCGCACGTATCTTTATTGGCTTAATAATTATGCTGATGTCAATTTCTATGATGATTCCTATTCCTGGAACAAATACATTACCTGCAATAGGTATTTTTACGATAGGTTTTGGACTGCAAGAAAATGATGGATGTATCACCTTACTTGGACTAGTAATTTCTTCAATAGCTAGTGTCTTATCTGCATCGATTCTTATGGTTGCTGTTTGGAGTGGAAGTACACTCATTGAAGTAATTAGAAACTACCTTGTAATTTAAAACTTGTTTAGAACTTATTAGTAAAATGAATCTAATATTTTTTGGCAAATTATGTCAAAAGCATACTTGATAATTAATTACTTTCATAGAATAACTTGTTTTATTTATCTTCAAATCAAAATCATTAATATAATAACAATAATTTACGATTACTACTAATTAAATAACAAATAGAAATGGCAAAGATATTAATAGGCTTATTATTTGGTGGATCTTCAGAAGAACATACGGTTTCTATTAATTCAGCTGCGGCTATTCTTCAAGCATTACAGGCAGGTGATAATTCTTATAAGTACGATGTCATACCTATTTATATTCAGAAAAACGGTATTTGGATAGCTGGAAAGATAGCTGAACAAGTTCTAGAAACAAAAAAACCTTTACCGACATTATCTCTGAAAAAGGAAGATAAATTTCAACTATGGCAATTTCCAACCGAAGTAAGCCAAATAGATGTTTGGTTCCCAGTTTTACATGGACCAAATGGAGAAGATGGAACTATTCAAGGCTTACTAAAACTAATGCAAGTTCCTTTTGTTGGAGCTAATGTTTTAGGATCAGCAGTAAGCATGGACAAAATTATAATGAAAACGATATTTTCACAAATGGAATTACCTCAAGTTAAATATTTAACTTTTGAATATTCTAATACCAAATATTGTTCTCAATTATCTGATGATATTAGAACCAACTTTGGATATCCATGTTTTGTTAAACCAGCTAATTTAGGTTCTTCCGTTGGAGTTTCAAAAGTTTACTCTCATAATGAATTAGATATTGCTCTAAAAAATGCAGCTAGTTATGATAATCGAATTATTATTGAAGAAGGAATTGTAGCTAGGGAATTAGAGTGTGGAGTTTTAGGAAATGATATTCCTAAAGTATCTGTTATAGGAGAAATTACATTTGAAAATGATTTTTATGATTATGAAGCTAAGTATAAAGACAGTAGTTCTAAGATACATATCCCTGCTAAATTACCAGATCACATAATAGAAAAAATTCAACAAATCGCTATTCGGGCATTTACTGGAATTAACTGTAAAGGGTTGGCTAGAGTAGATTTTTTCTATGTTGAGGAAACTCAAGAAATTTTTATTAACGAAATCAATAGCTTTCCCGGTTTTACAGAATTTAGTATGTATCCAAAGTTATGGATGCAAACAGGATTAAGCTTTAATGAATTAGTAGATAAGCTAATTGAATTAGCTCTAAAATAAATGAATCAAAAATGAGTATTCATATAGAAGGATAAGAAGTGTCCAATAGTTATTTTCCTCTAATAAGAGGAATATTTTTTTAATTAATAAACAAATTTGTTTTCCATAAAAACTAAATTATGTCATCTTTTATTTTTGGTATTCTAGTAAAGAAATAGCATATGAATCGAATTTAAGTTTGGTTAAGGCATTAGTAATTAGTTTTTCATCATTAGGCCAATAGCTCTCATCTAATCTAATTAATTTTTTACTTTTTTTATCTTGAAGAAATATAAAAATTGGTATTTTAGTTTGATTATTTTTTCCTGCATGTCCATGTAGGACAGATTTTAAATCATTACAAGATGCTTGACTAGTTGCCTGTTCTAAACTCAAGTTAATAATGACTATTCTCATAGAATCTATATCTTTAGCATTTTCTATAACTATTTGTACTTTATCGTCTCGTAAATCAACTTTTCCCCAAATAATTAATACAGAATCTTTTACTAGAATATTTTTTATTTTTTTGTAGCTATTTGGAAAACAGACTCCTTCAATTTGGCTGGAAACATCTTCTAAAACTAAAAAGGCCATTTGATCTCCCTTTTTAGTTTTATATTCTTTAACTTCAGTAATAGTGGATACAACAGTAATTCTTCTTTTAACTTTTTGAGTCATTATCTCGTTAAAAGGAAGTGGAGAAAGTATTGAAACTGATTCTTTAACTATTCTTAAAGGGTGTTCTGAAACATAAAATCCAAGATACTCTTTTTCAAATTTGAGTTTGTCTTGCAAAGAAAAATCTTCAACTATTGGAGAACTCGGAACATCTTCATATTCTAAATCTAAGTTAGGATTACTAACGCTATTAGTAATTAAATCAAAAAGATTTAATTGACCACTTTCCTTATCTTTTGCTTTTTTTTGTGCCCAAGATATTACTAAATCAAGGTCATTAATTAATTGTTTACGATTACTAGCAATACTATCAAAAGCACCAGAATAAATTAAAGTTTCTAATGCCCTTTTATTAACGGTTCTTAAATCAGTGTTAGAGCAAAAATCTGCCAGAGATTTAAATTTTGTGGCTAAGGTTAATTTTTTTCTAGCTTTTAAAATACTATCTATTGCCCCTTCTCCTAAATTTCTTACTGCTGATAATCCAAAAAGAATTTGGTCTCCTGAAGGAGTAAAATCTTTTAGAGAAAGACTAATATCTGGAGGTAAAACTTTAATCCCCATTTTTTGACAATTTTCTCGATATTTGTCTACTTTTTCTTGATTATCACTATTCGCACTCAGCAAAGCAGCCATGTATTCAACAGGGTAATTAGCTTTTAAATATGCTGTTTGATAGGTTATGTAAGCATAAGCAGTAGAGTGAGATTTATTAAAGCAATTGGAAGCTATTAAACCATTACTTAGTACGAAATTATGATCTTTCTCTAGGCCAATATCAAATACTTCATGCATTCCTAAAGACTTACGACGTATAATTTTAGCCATAATTTTCCAATATAAAACTTTGATTTTTTTAAACTAACACTAACTCTTATGTATTAATAGCTATTTTGTCTTCATAGTAATATGTATAATGTTTTTTATAAAACAAGATGATTAATATATTTAATAATTTTTACTTAAAAAGTATGGTTGGTAACTGATATTCTAATACGGCAATGTAGTGTTTAATTCTAAACAATTTTAATATAAATCATACTTTAATAAGGTACAGTTTAAAGAGCCATTATAAATGGAAGCACGGCTAGATGCTCTTAAACCAATCTGTTGAGTTAATTTTTTATCTTCACTTAAAATATAGGCTACCCATCCCTTAAAACGATGTTTGAGTATATCACCTAGTAACTTATATAGTTTCCCCAATTCTTGAGAATTTCCTATACGCTTACCATAAGGAGGGTTGCAAATAACAATTCCTTTATCGAAAGGCGCTTCAATATCCTTTAAAGCCATTTTAACAAAATGAATATATTCTTCAATATTACATTTTTTTGCGTTAGCTTTTGCTTGTTTTATTACCGATAAATCACAATCATTGCCAAAAATAGGTGCTTTAAGTTTCTTTCTTTGCTTTTTGATTGCTTCGTTAATTATATTCTTATAAAGTTTTTCATCAAAATCTTGCCAAAATTGGAATCCAAAAGATTTTCTATTTAAACCTACGGCTATATTTAAACTTTTCAAGGTTGCTTCAATGGGTATAGTTCCTGATCCACACATAGGATCTAATAAACAAATATCAGGTGTCCATTCTGCTATATCCAGTAGTGCCGCAGCTAAACTCTCTTTAATAGGTGCGAATCCCATAGCTGCGCGGTATCCTCTTCTATGCAAACTATTTCCAGAGCTATCCAAACTTAGAATGCATGAATTTTCACTAATATGTGCATTTATTAGAATGTTAGGATTTTTAGGATCAATGGTAGATCTTTCTTTAAAACGATCCCTCTGTTGATCAATAATAGAATTTTTAATTTGTAGAGCAGTAAAGTGAGTATGATTTAGCTTTAAGTTTTTTCCTGTGCAATTTACTGCAAATGTTTGCTCTGTTGTTAAGAATTGAGACCAATCTATTTTATTAACATTATTATATAATTCCAACTCATCATTACATTGAATTGTAAAAATAGGCATTAAAAAACGAAGGATAGTTCTTGACCATATATTTGCCCTATATAGCAAAGATTTATCACCTTGAAAATATACTCCAGCAAATGTAATTTCAATATTCTTAGCGCTTAACTTTTTTAACTCTTGAGCAGCTACTTTTTCTAATCCTCTGGCAACAGTTGCAAAATATTGATTAGGCATTAATTTAATAACTTTGTAAAATAGTTCTTATCAGCTGTCATGGTTCTTCTAATATTTTTATTATTAGAAATTGGCCTATGGTCAATTTCATAATAATATTATGTTACTGGTACTATTATTGATGTTAGCTCAATATCCAACTGTAAAACTAATCATACTAAGAGTGTATAAACTGATTAATTCTGATAAATTATACTAATAACTATAATGGTCTATCACTAACAAACTTATTAATAAAAGCAATTTTTAGTAAAAACACTACTATTAAGAATAATCTCATAGATAAAATATTTAAGATTTGTCACAACTATGATTGCAGCAACTTGATTATAACAAATTCTTAAAATGAATATTTATTAATAGATCACAAATTAAATAATACTTATAAAAATATTTTTTTATTATCTTTTATTGTTTAACAACGTATTCAATTCACTACCAAACTATGACTAAAAGCTATTGGATAAACAACAACAGACAACAATTATTAAATTCTATAAATTCTTTATTCCCAAATTAGTCAAGTTTAGGATGTGGAGATAAACACTATCCTTATCATACGAACATTTAAAGCACATTCCTCCAATTTTCCTGTTAGTGGCAGTAAAAAACAAAGAGACTGTTGTTTATCAATTAGTGACGGAATTATGAAGTTTAGATTATGTTGCTGAAAAATACGATCTCTAGATCATAAATGACTATAGTACTAATAAAACGGTTGATATATTAGACGATTTGGCTCAAGAATACCCTCAAATTAATATTTTTCATGACCTACTAAAGCAGGAGGTGGAAAGTCTAAAACCTTAAATGGTATTTTTCATAGGAAGAGATAGGTGTTGTATAGGTACGTAAAAGATTTTCTAACGAAACCTTAAATTTTGAAGTCTAGAATAATTGTCAGAAATAGCATTGGATAGTTTTTTCAAGAACAACTTATCTTATTAATTAATAGTATTGGAAGGCTAAGAACGTAATAGCTAATTTGTTCGTCACAGTGCTTTTTCTAAATGCGGAGAATGAAATAAACAGACTATTACCGATGATTTAGACTTGACTACTCGTCTACATTTAGATGGTTGGAAAATTAAATTCTTGGATTATCCTGCTCTTAAAAAAGAAGGCGTTATTAATGCAATATCTTTTACCGAGTGCTGCTATTCCTGATCTTATAATGATGGTTATCCATTATCGTTTATCTCTATCAAGTCCTTTGTTTGACAGGATTAATGTTGTCTCTATCCCGCTGGGGGATATTTATAGGTTTACGTCGATCTCAAGATAAAACAATTTGGACAACTGTTGATATGTTACGTTTAATCATAGAAACTTTATGGAGAGTATTGTACATGATGCATCGGTTCATTATTATACCTCGTGTTACAGGAAGAATGTCAGTTAAAACTACACATTTAAAGTGGATTAAAACTATATATTAGGAAAGCTTAGTAAACAGTTAAAGTAATTCTTATAGTCATAACCTAAATTATTTAAAATGTAAATTGCCAATAATTTATTAGATACTAGAATTAAAAACATATAACTTATATCAAGAAAGTATCATATGGAAGAAATAGTAAAAACAATATTTATATACTTATGAAGTAAGATACTAAATGTAGTATGAAAGCAAGACTTCTATCACTAGCAATTATTTATAAAAATCTCTTAAATGTAAAGCTTAGAATACTCAATTCCTAATTGATAGGGTATAAGAAAAATAAATTATTATTCATCACTATTTTTCTTGGATTGTATAAAATGTTAAGTGTTATTAAAACAATGGAGAAAATTCTTACTTTAAAAACAGTTTCTACTGTAAAAATAACCTGAAAGTTTAAGTTTAGTATTCTTTTAACTTTATTTTATTTATATATAACTATATATGAAATACGCCTTAGTTCATGAATGGTTAACTCCAAAAGCTACAGGAGGTTCTGAATTAGTAGTCAAGGAAATTCTTAAGCATGTAAAAGCTGATGTTTATTCTCTTATTGACTTTGAATCCACTAATCCTAAAAGTTATCTTTATAACCGCCCCATTGGAACCACTTTCTTACAATATTTTCCTTTAGCCCATAACGGCGTTCAAAAGTATTTACCTTTTTTACCTTTAGCTATAGAACAATTAGATTTAAGAAAATACGATGTAATATTATCTTCTTCTCATTCTGTGGCTAAAGGAATACTTGCAAGTCCACATCAACTTCATATCTGCTACTGTCATACACCAATGCGCTATGCTTGGGATTTGACCTTTGACTATCTTAGAAATTCTCTAATAGGTAAAGGCATTCCTGGAATATTTACTCGTTATCTATTACATCATTTAAGACAGTGGGATGTTATTTCTGCTAATCGTGTTGATTTTTTTATAGCTAATTCTAATCACACAGCTAATCGTATATGGCGTTGTTATCGCCGTACAGCCACAGTTATATATCCTCCAGTAAATATAGACAGATTTACCTTTACTGCTAATAAAGATAATTTTTATGTTACTGTTTCCAGGCTAGTTAGTTACAAAAAAATTAACCTAATTGTACAGGCTTTTAATAAGCTAGGATATCCTTTAATTATTATTGGTGATGGACCAGAGATTTCTAAAATTCGTCTGATCGCTCAACCGAATATACAAATTTTAGGAGCACAAAAAGATTCAGTAGTAGAAAAGTATGTTGCAAAAGCAAAAGCTTTTATATATGCTGCTTGTGAAGATTTTGGGATAGCTTTGGTTGAAGCTCAAGCTTGCGGCACCCCAGTAATTGCTTATGGAAATGGCGGTGCGTTAGAAACTGTGATTGACATTCAACAAGACTTACAACATGGAACTGGAATTTTATTTAAAGATCAAACTGTTCAGTCTCTTGTTGATGCAGTTGAAACTTTCCAAGATTTTCAACATAAAGTAGATCCTGAAAGTTGTCGTCGTCAAGCGGAGAAATTTTCTCCTAAAATTTTTGAAACATCTTATTTAGCTTTTTTAGAAAAATGTTATAAAGATTTTACTAGAAATTCCTCATCATGAACTTAAATTAATGTATGTAATTTATCTAGTAAAATTCTGACAAATTAATATGGTGTAATTTAGAGGGGTGAGATGACTATTAATAACCAATTTACTTCTATCAAAACATTACAAATTTCAACAAAAAAAAAATTAATTCCCTCAAATTTTCAAAAAATCTATTGTAGATTTCGATTACAGAATATATTAAGTAACCAATTTATTAAGAGATCTTTTGATATACTGTTTTCTTCATCTGTATTGATTATTTTTTTACCTCTTTACTTATTACTAGGTTTTTTAATAGCAGTTAGTTCTCCTGGTCCTATTTTTTATTTTCAGGAAAGAGCTGGAAAAAATTTTAAAAAGTTTAAATGTATTAAGTTCAGGACTATGGTTCAGAATGCAGATGAAGTATTAGAGTTAATAATGGCTAGTTCTCCACAAATTAGAGCTGAATTTGAAAATAATTTTAAGTTAAGGGAAGATCCTCGAGTTACTTGGATTGGAAAATTTCTCCGGTTAACTAGCTTAGATGAATTTCCTCAATTTTGGAATGTTCTAAAAGGAGATATGAGCGTTGTTGGGCCTAGACCCCTAGTTACCGAAGAACTTTGTAAGTATGGAGATAAAATAGGAAAGGTTTTAACTATTCGCCCAGGAATTACTGGTTTGTGGCAAGTTTCGGGACGCAATGATATTCCTTATCCACAAAGAGTCCAAATTGATGTTTATTATGTAAATTATCATACTTGGATTATGGATCTATGGATAATTTTTAAAACTATTGGAGTAATTGTTTTCCCAAAAAACAATGGTGCTTACTAAACTAAGTATAAATAAATTATATACACTGAATATATGATCTCTTTATTAAAAATAATTAAAGTTTACCTAGTCTAATCCATACAAATAATAGAGTATTTTTTTATTTTGTAGTTAGTTTTCTTACCAAAATTTGTACTATAAAAGTTACCATAATTGAAAACTAAATTGTGGTAGCTTTTATTTACTACAGATAAAAAAGTTTCTATTAGCATTAATATGTTTCTGAATTTCACTATGCGATATTACAGGTTAAAGGGCATGATGCATAAACAGAAGTATTTATAGGAGTTGCTTTGCCATATAACCATCTTAGCCAGTGTACTTCTTGAGGATGTATACCCTTGATTGTCAATATAGCTGCACTTACAAAAATTACTAATAGATTAGCAGAGATTAAAGATCCGACAACTAATAATACAGAACTTATTGGTAAAACTGTTTGTAGAATAATTGATGTTAAAACACCAAAAGTTGCTAGAAACATAACCATGGGAAATCCTACGATTAGTAAGCACACTATTAAAGAAAAACTTCATATTAAAAAGCTTCTAATGATTAGAAAAGAATTAAAATTTTTCAAGTCTATTTTCTGTACAAAATTCATATATTATTACTCCTCAAAAAAGATAATTTTAAACAATACTTATTTAAATAAGTATAAGTATCTTGATGAATTGATCGTAACTTCTGGCATAAAAGTTAACATATAAAAATAGCTTTTATTGTTTACATATGGTAAGAAACACAGAGTAGCAATGTATTCTTCAAATATATAAATAATAAAAAGTATATTTTCTTATTTTCATACTACTTAATAAATCCTTTTAATATCATTTAAAATATATCTTTTAAGGTTATTAAATATAATGATTAAAATGTTTCAAATTTTAATTTGGTTTTTAATCTGATAATATTAACTATCAGTAATATTCTGTTTAAAAGTAATATAAAATATGTAAAATAATGGTGACTTAAGAATCACATATGAAATGCTTAGTTCAAAACTATAATATAATTTACAATTACTAGGAAAAAATATCCAATCTTTTTCTAATATCTCTTTTACTAGGTTACTTCACTACTTGAAGTCTAATAAAATGACTTTACTGCTTTAACTCAGAAAAGGTTATTATTTTAATAATAAAAAATAGAAGTTCAAGAAAGATTAAAACTATACTATATAGTTTTTAGCCTTCCTAAGATTCATATTGAATATACAACATGGCCTTTTTTAGATAAAACCGTCCTATGAATGATGATTATTCACTATCAAATTATAACTATCATTTACCTTCAGAGCTAATCGCACAGAATCCTCTAGTTCCGAGAGATTCTTCACGTTTATTGGTGGTCAATTCTTCAAATACTCATGTACATAGCTTTTTTAACGAATTGCCGAAATGGTTACTACCTGGAGATTTACTAGTTTTCAATGATACACGTGTTGTTCCAGCAAGACTCTATGGGCAAAAGACTACCGGGGCTAAGGTTGAGGTTTTGTTACTAGAAGAGAAAGAACCTTTCACTTGGATTGTATTAGTTAAACCAGGTAAAAGATTTAAAATTGGTAGTAAAATTTTATTTACAGCAGTATTAGATGAATTCAAACAAGATTATCTACTTGAAGCAACAGTAATAGATCACGATGAAAAAACAGGAGGAAGAGTATTAAAGTTTAATGTGAGTTCTAAAAGCGAATTTTGGGAAGCCTTAGAAAGAATTGGGCATCTTCCTCTACCACCTTATCTCACTAACTCTAGTGCAAATCCATCTCAGTATCAAACAATTTATGCACAAAAGCCCGGCGCAGTTGCTGCCCCAACAGCAGGTTTACACTTCACTCAAGAATTGTTGCAAAATTTGCAAAAAAAAGGAATCAATCAAGCTTATGTCACTTTACATGTAGGTCTGGGAACATTTCGTCCAGTTAATACAGATAATATAAAAGAACATACAATGCATCAGGAATGGATAGAGGTATCAAATCAAACAATCCAAAAAATTAATAAAACTAAAAGTAGTGGAGGAAGAGTTATAGCTGTGGGGACAACTGTAGTAAGAGCTTTAGAAGGAATGGCAGATGTAACCTCAATAGATAATAAGTATGATATAAAGTCTTTTTCAGGTAAAACTAATATTTTTATATATCCAGGATACAAGTGGCACTTAGTTGATGGAATGATTACGAATTTTCATCTTCCTAAATCTAGTTTGTTAATGCTTGTTAGTGCTCTGATAGGTAGAGATAGGTTGCTAGAGTTATATAAAATAGCTATTGAGGAGAAGTACCGCTTTTATTCCTTTGGAGATGGAATGTTGGTTTTATTATCCTGAATAAACTGTGAGATTTAAAAATAGAGATTATGGCTAATTTACATAACATCCTTATTCGTGGCGCTAGGCAAAATAACTTAAAAAATATTAGTCTTGAACTTCCTCGTAATAAATTAATTGTTTTTACAGGAGTATCAGGTTCAGGAAAATCTTCTCTAGCCTTTGACACTATTTTTGCTGAAGGGCAAAGACGCTATGTAGAATCTTTAAGTGCTTACGCTAGGCAATTTTTAGGACAATTAGATAAACCTGATATTGATACAATCGAAGGTTTAAGTCCTGCCATTTCTATTGATCAAAAATCGACTTCTCACAATCCTCGTTCAACAGTAGGCACAATAACAGAGATTTATGATTATTTGAGACTATTGTTTAGTAGGGCTGGTATACCATATTGCCCTATATGTGGTCATACTATTTCTCCTCAAACTGTTGATCAAATGTGCGATCGCGTAATGGAATTGCCAGAAAATACAAAGTTTCAAATTCTAGCTCCTGTAATACGAAGGAAAAAGGGAACTCACAAGCATTTATTATCTAATTTAATTTCCCAAGGATTTGTAAGAGTGAGAGTTGATGGAAAAATTAAAGAAATTACAGATGATATTCAATTGAATAAAAACCAGTATCACAATATTGAAATTGTTATTGATCGTCTTATTAAAAAAAAAGGTATTGAAGAAAGGCTAACGGATTCTTTAAAAACTTGTTTGATGAACTCTGAAGGATTATCAATAATTAGTATTGATGTAAAAAAATCTATACAAAATGAAAAAAAAGAGTTTGAATCACCTACAGAATTAATGTTTTCTGAAAATTTTTCTTGTCCTGAGCATGGAGCAGTAATGGAAGAGCTTTCCCCTCGATTATTCTCTTTTAACTCTCCCTACGGTGCTTGTCCTGATTGCCACGGCTTGGGAAGTCTCCGCAAATTTTCTCCAGATCTGATTATTCCCAATCATTTCTCTCCAATCTATGCAGCTATTGTTCCTTGGTCAGAAAAAAATAATTCTTATTATTTGTCCTTATTACATAATATTGGTAAAAACTGTGGTTTTGATATTCAAACTCCTTGGAATGAATTGACTAGGGAACAACAAGAGTTTGTGCTATATGGTAGTGATAAACCTATATGGTTTGAAGAAGATTCCCAATTTAGCAATAATCGTAAAGGATATTATTATAATTTTAAAGGAATTTTAGCAATTTTGGAACGTAATTATAATGAAACTAGCTCTGAAAACATAAAGCAAAAAATGGAGCAGTATATTGTTGAACAAACTTGTAGATCTTGCTCAGGAAAGCGTTTAAAACCAGAAGTGTTATCCGTTAAATTGGGACAATATAATATTAATGAATTGACAAGTGTTTCTATTGATAAATGTTTAAAAAGAATAGAACAATTAGAATTAACTCCAAAACAAAGGTTAATTGGTGAAATAGCATTAAAAGAAATTAAAAATCGATTAAAGTTCCTGTTAGATGTTGGTTTAAACTATCTAACATTAGATAGGGGAACAGCAACTTTATCAGGAGGTGAAGCGCAAAGAATTCGCTTGGCAACACAGATTGGTTCAGGATTAACAGGAGTTTTATATGTATTAGATGAACCAAGTATAGGATTGCATCAACGAGATAACAAACGTCTTTTAAAGACTTTAAGAAATCTTAGAGATTTAGGTAACACCCTAATAGTTGTTGAACATGATGAGGAAACAATTCGTGCAGCTGATTATATAGTTGATATAGGTCCTTTAGCAGGAGCATATGGGGGACAAATAGTTTCTCAAGGAAACTTAGAGACATTGTTGCAATCAGAACATTCTCTTACAGCAGACTACCTATCCGGTAGAAAAGCAATTAGAAAAGAAGCAAGAAAACGTTTAGGAAATGGCGCTGCCTTGCAATTAAAAGGTTGTCGTGCTAATAATTTAAAAAATTTTAATGTATCAATTCCATTAGGAAAGTTAGTTGCTATTACAGGGGTTTCTGGATCAGGAAAATCTACTTTGATCAAAGGGCTTTTATATCCTGCATTACAGAATCATTTAACGAAAAAGAGTCCTTTCCCAAAATATCTTTCTGAAATCAAAGGACTTGAACTAATTGATAAAGTGATTGTTATAGATCAATCTCCTATTGGTCGAACTCCCCGTTCAAACCCTGTCACGTATACCGGCATCTTTGATAGTATACGAGAACTTTTTTCACAAACCATAGAAGCGAAAGCAAGAGGCTATAAACCTGGACAATTCTCTTTTAATGTAAAAGGTGGAAGGTGTGAAAATTGTGGGGGACAAGGAGTAAATATAATAGAAATGAATTTTTTACCAGATGTATATGTTCAATGTGAAGTTTGCAAAGGAACAAGATATAATCGAGAAACTCTACAAGTTAAATACAAAGGATATACAATTTCTGATGTTTTAAATATGACTATTGAAGAAGGATTACAGGTTTTTAGAAATATTCCTAGAGCTCGAAATAAATTGCAAACTCTAGCTGATGTGGGATTAGGATATTTAAAATTAGGACAATCAGCACCAACATTGTCAGGAGGTGAAGCACAGCGAGTTAAACTAGCTTCAGAACTATCTCGTAGAGCAACAGGAAAAACTTTATATCTTATTGATGAACCTACTACTGGTTTATCTTTTTATGATGTTCATCATTTGTTAAATATTTTACAAAGATTAGTTGAAAAGGGAAATTCAATTATAGTTATTGAGCACAATTTAGATGTAATTAAATGTTCAGATTGGATAATTGACTTAGGTCCAGAGGGTGGTGATGAAGGAGGATTTATTGTTGCGACTGGAACTCCAGAAAAAGTTGTCCAAAATTTAAAATCTTATACAGGAAAATATTTGAAAAATATTTTAGAATAAAATGTGGTTGTATAAAAAAGTGTAAATTAAAAAATTTATAGATTTAACCACAAAAAATTATTTATATATTACGGTATGTCTACTCAAAAAAATTCTAGGCTCATTATAGCTATTGATGGGCCAGCAGGAGCTGGTAAATCCACCGTAACTCGGAAAGTAGCCAAAAAAATTAATTTAAACTATTTAGATACAGGAGCAATGTATCGAGCAATTACTTGGTTGGTATTAAAATCAGAAATTGCATTAGAGAATGAAAAGGCAATAGCAGAATTAATTGAGACAGCAACTTTGTATTTAATGAATAATCCTGAGGAAGAAATATCTCAAGTTTTTATAAATGGAGAAGAAGTAACTAAGTATCTAAGAACATTAGAAGTAACTGAAGCAGTTTCTTTAATTTCGGCTCAAGTTGCAGTAAGAAATAAATTAGTAAAATGTCAACGGGAAATGGGTTACTCTAGAGGAGTTATCGCTGAAGGGCGCGATATTGGAACTAATGTGTTTCCAGATGCAGATATTAAAATATTTCTTACTGCATCTGTAAAGGAAAGAGCAAAACGTAGACTAAAAGATTATAAGTCTCAGAAATTAGAAAATATTAGTATACATAAACTGGAAAAAGATATTGAAGCAAGAGATTATCAAGATAGTCATCGAAAAATCGCACCCCTTCGTAAAGCTATTGACGCTATTGAAATAAATACAGATAGACTTACACTTGAGGAAGTAACTTCTCAAATAATTTATATATGTGAAGGATATATTAAGTAGAAAGATATATTTTTAGTCATATTTAATGATTTATTTATTGCATACATATTACATTACAATAATTAGAAATCTAGGATATTAATACTAATTATCCCAGATTTCTAATGATGAAATATCATCGTAATGATTATTCTATAATCAACTTTTTCTACTTGTTGTCAATTCATTTCTAGAATATTTCGCAGCATAGTCTTCAAGAGTCATCTGTTTAATCTTGCTAGCATTACCTGCAGCCCAAAACTGTTGATAACGATCAGCACAAACTGTTTTCATATAGTTAATTGATGGTTTCATAAAATGACGTGGATCAAAGTTGCTAGGATCTTTTGCAAAGCATTCACGAATAGCTGCTGTAATCGCTAAACGATTATCAGTATCGATATTAACTTTGCGAACTCCACTTTTGATACCTTTTTGAATTTCTTCAACAGGTACACCATATGTTTCAGGTATTTTCCCACCATATTGATTAATTATATTTAACCATTCCTGAGGTACAGATGAGGAGCCATGCATAACTAAATGAGTATTAGGAAGACGTTTGTGTATTTCTTCAATACGATTAATCGCCAAGATTTCTCCAGTAGGCTTGCGGCTAAATTTATAAGCACCATGACTAGTACCAATAGCTACAGCCAAGGCATCTACTTGAGTATTTTCAACAAATTCTACCGCTTCATCAGGATCTGTAAGAAGCTGTTCTTTACTTAGAGTTCCTTCAAATCCATGACCATCTTCTTTTTCTCCTTGACCAGTTTCGAGAGAACCTAGACATCCAAGCTCGCCTTCTACACTAGAACCTACAGCATGAGCTACTTTAACTACTTCGGAAGTAACACAAACGTTATAGTCAAAGCTGGCAGGAGTTTTGCCATCTGCTTCTAGAGAGCCATCCATCATTACACTAGTAAATCCATTACGAATTGCACTATAACAAGTAGCAGGACTATTACCATGATCCTGATGCATAGCAATAGGAATATGAGGATAGCTTTCAGCTGCTGCAAGAATTAAATGACGAAGAAAGTTTTCTCCTGCATATTTTCGGGCACCACGAGAAGCTTGTAAAATTGCAGGACTGTTGGTTTCATTTGCTGCCTGCATAATTGCTAAGATCTGTTCCATATTATTTACATTGAATGCAGGAATACCATAATTGTTTTCTGCTGCATGATCTAAAAGTAGCCGCATAGGTACAAGCGCCATAGATGCCCCCCTAGTTTTTTCTAATTTTTGTGAGTGGTTCGTTAAGAAAATTAATTCCCTTATTCGTTAATCTTAAGATAGATTTCACTCTTTTGACGAATACTTTACTTTATTTCTCTTTCTATATGTTGTTTATTAATGTCAAATTTAATTTTTAGAGTAAATAAATAATTTCTTATAAAAATATTTTTGCTAATTTCTAAAAACTTTAATTTTTTCAAGCATTGAGATAATGCATGCTACACCAAATAGTTAAATAAACAGTAGTAAATAACAATATATCAAACTTTACTCACAAGATCTTTAGATACTTTATCTGATGTGATAACCGTTTACAAGACCTTCAATAATTGATAACAACTCTTTCTGTGTTAAATTATAGGAAATACTAGAGGTTATAGCGCATGCTCCAGCACCCATTCCTTCTTTAATATATCCTTCTTCATAAACTTGCAATTGTTCATAACAAGAGTTAGAAAAATTTAATTGAGTTGCTAATAAAGGAACTTCCCCTATCAATTTAGCCAATCCTAATGTATCTCCAGTCTTATCTTCCAGTACCCAACGTGTTGTTCCTACAATAATATTTTCTAAATTTGCTTCATAATTAAACGTTTTTATAATAGTTTTTATTAATTGATATACTGCGAGCATCTGTGTTCCTCCTGCTAGTATTAAGCCAGTGTTTAAACTAGCTGAAATTGCCATTCCAGCTACGGTAATTTGCATAGGGTCACCTACCGAGGCGATTAATTCAAAAGGATTAATTGGAGTATCCATAAAATTATAATTAGCCTTTTTGAATCCTTCTTTGACTATTAAGTCTTTATAGTTATGGTCGCAATAAGGATAACTACTGTTAACTTTCTGTGATGCATCAACACCTAGTCCCTTAAGAACAGCCAGGGCTGTTGTTGTTCCACCTACAACGCATTCACCTAAAACTAAGTATTTTTTATTTGAATTCTTAGTCAATTTTTTACCCCAAGCTAGTCCATGGTAGAATAATTTAGTAACTAAATTTAGAGGTAATGCTTTTCCGGTACTTAAACAATTAGCGGGTTTCCCCCTCAGATCAATACAAGGAAAAGAGGGATTTGATGGTAAACCAGTATTAAATAAATAGAAAGGAATCTGACAATGTTCAATGATTGCACGCGTTATAAATACGGGAGAAATTCCTTGAACTAAGGATGGTAGAGAATACTTATATGAAGAACTGATTCCTTTAACCAAAAACTCTGCATCTGCTAATGCTGTATATTTTCTAGCTTCTGAAGTAGTCCCTGCTAATGAAATGTCTGGAATTAAGGCAGTTTCAGTAAAGCCTAAAATGCAAATAAAAAGAGGAGAAAATTTATTATAAGTGCTAATCCATTTATCTACTAGAAGCTTCTCGCTATATATATAAAACATTCTTTTATTCAATTGGAGAACATGATAGTAAAACTACTAATTAGCTTTTGACATCTACTAGATATATTGGTATAAATAAATCGAATATTCTTCTTTATGAATACTAAACAAAATATTTAAACAATTATTTTAATATATAGTATTAATCGAGAATCGAGAAGTTAGTATCTAAATTTAAATAAGGTTATAAATTATTGAGTCTTACCAAAGCTGCTTATATAGTTTTTTAGAAAATATCTTCTGAGTTCAAACAATAAAAACATAGAAAAAGCCATTAAATTATAAATTTTAAATATTCTCCAAAATTGATGTGGCCTATCTATTCAATACTTCTGCTAATTATTTTTCAATTGCTCCTGCCCATATTTTTAAAGGCGAAAATATCATTAGTTTAGGTAGCCGACCTTTGATTATTGTAAGAGACACGACTCTTTCCATTATTGGTAATCACCTAAAAGCTATTTTAAAAGAATATTAAAAGCCGCAGTTATTGTTAAAATTTATTTATCTGAATGTTCTAGGAGTTATTTGAAACTTCTTACCTATTTAATTAAGGTAAATAAAGCAGATGTAATTATTGGAGTTGGAAGAGGAAAAATTCTTGATATGGCAAAAATATTGACTCATTACAATACACTACTAATAGTTACTATTCCTATATCTGATGCAACTTGTGCTATATGAACGGTTATATCTAAAATCTGCGTAAACCAAGGCATATTTTAGTATGATGTATCACTATCGCGTTGTCCTGACATTTTAATGTTGGACTATTTAATTATTAGAACAGCTTCCTAATATACTCTAGTAGTAAGGATAGACAATCCTATCGCAAAATGGTGTAAGGAGTTAATTAATTTGGATACTGTTAACAGTAGATAAACTTTAACAATCGCAGTGATTTAGCATGCAAGGACTATAAAAGATATATTGCAACAAAAGTCCTCTGTAGCTGTTAACAATATATATGAATAAGAATGATTTGAAGTGATTTATGCTTGTATATTATTCACTGGTATTGTTAGTGGCCTAAGTGGTCCTAATTGTAGAACAGTAGCTGCACACTTAGTACCTAATGGTTTAACTAGTATAAAAACAATACATAAAATATTACATGGAGAAACAGTAGCTTATGATATTTTAGTCTGATTAAGATTAGAGGAAATTATGCAAAAGAATCACTTACCATTTATTTCAAAAAAACTTTTAAAATTTTATAAACAAGTTGATTTGTCAAAAAGCTTAGAAGATTTAGGATTAGATAAAATAATAGTAAAAGAACTAAATTTTCTAACCAAGATTATTTGTCATTTTAACTCTGATATTCATCGATTACCTTTTGCCTTATCTTAAAAACAATTATTAATAATGAAATCAATTGCAAAATAGAATATGCTAATTAAAATAACGTTTTTTACTTTAACTAGCTTACATATATAAAGGATTATAGGCTTTATTCTCAATTTTTTGCATAATCATATGTAAATAGTTCATATAGTTATTATCTAAAAAAGCATTAGTTATTTCTTGATTTATTATTTATCTCGGTAATGAGTAATAATTCTCATTCTTTAAGAAGATATAAAAAATAAATCATAGTTAAAATTTGTTAAAACATCAAGGAACAAAATATAGCTTTCAATCAATCTTTAATCTAAGAAATCAAAATTTTCAAGACTAGTTAGATAATAGAACTTTTTACATACATTAGGAGATAAAAAATGAACAGTTTTGTGTTGATGGCGAAAGTTATTAGTAATCCTGAATTAAGATATACCTCAGATACCCAAAAAGAAATAACTCAAATGTTTGTAGAATTTGAAGGTGGACGCTTAGAAGATTCATCTCGTACTTTAAAAGTTTTAGGTTGGGGTAATTTAGCTGCTAATATGAAAACGAATTGTCATGAGGGTGATATGTTGATAATCGAGGGTAGGTTGTCTACTAATACTTTCGAACGTAAAGAAGGCTTTAAAGAGAAAAGAATTGAATTAATAGCATCTAATTTTTATCCTATTCATCAAAGTTCTGGTATTAAGACTTCAGCCCACCCTAATACAAATTTTGATCCGTATAAGAGTAAAGATGATAGCCACTATAATCTAAATCAATTAAATGATAATTCTACAATCTCTGATAACGACGATCCAATTCCTTTTTAAGAGAGATAAATTTAGAAAATATCTAGATTTTAAGTATAACTTTTAGAAATACTAAATAATGCTAGATTCTACATTTAATGTTAATCATTTATGGTGTTGCTGTAATTATTTCCTTGATTTTTCTAGGAAGTATATAAATTAATATACGTTGTGACATACATGGAAGAATAATTATTACTATTCTTTAATTGTTTTTATTGAGGTATTTGGAGAAAGTTATGGATTTGAAACTCATTCCTGCTCAGCCTAAATCTGGTTTAGTTAATATCTTAGTAGAAATTCCTGCAGGAAGTAAAAATAAATATGAATTTGACAAAAATATGCAGTCCTTTACTTTAGATAGGGCATTGCATACCTCTGTACATTATCCATATGATTATGGTTTTATCCCAAATACAGTAGCAGAAAACGGAGATCCTTTAGATGCAATGGTAATTATGGACCAACCAACATTTCCTGGATGTGTGATTGCCTCACGTCCTATTGGTATGCTTGAGATAGTTGATGGGAAAGAATATGATCAGAAGATTTTATGTATTCCTGATAGAGATATACGTTATACCTATGTAAAATCTCTTAATGATATCAATGTCCATCGCTTAAATGAAATCGCTGAGTTTTTTCGGACTTATCAAAATCTTGAAAAAAAAACCATAAAAATCTTAGGCTGGAAGAATGTAGCGGCTGTTTCTTCTCTTATTGAAAAATGTATTAAGGATAATTAAGATTAGAAGGTTGATTATTACATCAGATGTTATTTTTATTTCTTTTTAAAATAGCTTAATTGCTCTTTTAAAAAGAAAACATTACTATCTAAGATATCAGTTTTTATTTTTACCTAGTTCTTATGTTAGTTAAATATACTACTCGGCATGTCCGAATCTTTACAGCTGAAGTCAAAGAAAATGAGTTAGTGGAAAATGATAAGATACTTACTCTGGATATCGATCCTGATAATGAATTTATTTGGAATGAAGACATTTTAGAGAAAGTTTATCGTAAATTTGATGAGTTAATAGAATTCTCTAGTGGAGAAGATTTAACTGATTATAATCTTAATTACATTGGTTCATCTTTAGAAGATTTTATTCGTGATCTTTTACAGAAAGGTGATATTAGTTATAACTTAGGAGGACGCTCTCCTAATTATAGTATGGGATTACCTAGGGTTAGGAACCTAGAAACCGAAGGAAAATATAATCTATAGAATGATAAATTTTCATTCCCTGAAATTTTTTTAAGTGTTTTAGGGAATTTTCTTTAACTAAAATGATTATTATTTTGAAATGTATCAATAACATATACTCAAAATAATAGTTATTTTCTTAAAAAATTAAATCTAGATGAATAGTTTATTAATCTATATATAGATAGACAATACTAGGATAATAGTTTCTTATAATAACTCCTCAACTTATACTATCTATAACAAGATTTTTATAATTCTTTCGAGATTCATTATGTCATCTTCTTTTCGTATAAGTACAACTAAAAGATTAATGTACTCAGGTATAGCAATAACGCTTTTTTGGTTATTTGTTGCATTATTTGCACCATTGTTCCAAGCAATGGGTATTTTACAAGATCCAACAGATTTGTTAAATAATATTCCTAGAGAATCTCCTAGTATTAATCATTTATTCGGTACTGATATTAGAGGTTATGATGTATTATCAAGAACTTTAGTCGGTTCACAAGCTGCATTAAAAGTTGTATTTCTTTCAACTGTTTTTTCCTTAATGATAGGAGTACCATCTGGATTAATTAGTGGATATTTAGGAGGAAACCTGGATAAATTCCTTATGTTTCTTATGGATACTATTTATACTATTCCTGGGCTGTTATTATCTGTTACTTTATCTTTCATTTTAGGAAAAGGTATAATAAATATTGCAATTGCAGTAAGTATTTCTTATATTCCTCAATATTACCGTATCATACGTAACCATACGAATAGTATTAAAAATCAGCTATTTATTGAAGCAGCACAAGCTATGGGAGCTCCTCCAAAAACTATTCTATACCGCTATCTATTCTTAAATGTTATCCAAAATGTTCCAGTAATATTTACTTTAAATGCTGCGGATGCCATCTTAGTATTAGGAGGGTTAGGATTTTTAGGTTTAGGATTACCTGAAGAAGTATCAGAATGGGGACATGACTTAAAGGAAGCACTACCAAGTTTATCTACAGGAATATGGTGGACAACTCTATTTCCAGGCCTTGCTATGACATCGATGGTAGTAGGACTATCACTTATAGGCGAAGGAATTAGTGAAATATTTATCCCTTCTTCACAGAATAAAAATAAATGAGAGTTAAAGATATTGGAGAACAGAAACTTCTAGAGAAAATAAAATCATTCTGTCCTAAAAGTCTTATTGGTGATGATGGAGCGGTTCTATCTATAGATCCTTTACAAAAAATAGTAGTTACGACTGATATCCTTGTTGACAGAGTTCATTTTAGTGATACAACAACTCCCCCTAGCGCGGTTGGGTGGCGTTCTATATCTGCAAACCTATCAGATTTAGCTGCCATGGGAGCTACTCCAGTTGCTATTACTATAGGGTTAGCGATACCTAAAGAATTACCAGTTGAATGGATAGAGTCCTTATATAGTGGAATAAATATATTATTGAATAAATATAATATACCTATAATTGGAGGAGATGTTTGCTATTCTCCTACTAAGATAATTAGTATAACTGCTATAGGAAAGGTATATCCTAATCATGTTATTAAGCGCTCTATCGCTAAACCAAATCAAGTAATTCTTGTTACAGGCCATCATGGAATGTCAAAAGCGGGGCTAGAATTGCTATCAAATTCTCATTTGAAAAAATATTTAGAGAAAGAAATACAACTTAAATTTATTAATGCTCATCAATATCCTGAACCTCGTTTAGATGTTTTACCTTATCTTAAAGATATTATGAAAACTCACAAAGTAGCAGGAATGGATAGTAGTGATGGGTTGGCAGATGCAATTATTCAAATATGTGAAATGAGTGGTGTTGGTGCAGAAATAGAACAGTCTAAAATTCCTATGATAGATAAATTATCTAAATACATATCTAGAGAAGAAGCTTTAGAATGGGTTTTGTACGGGGGAGAAGATTTCGAATTAGTACTATGTTTACCTGAAGAAATAGCTTTCAAATTACTTCATAAATTAGGAAAAGACGCTCATATCATTGGTAGAATAATTAAGGAAAAATCTATTACTTTACTTAAAGAAAATTCAGAGTGCTTGTTTCTAAAAACTTCTGGAGGATTCCAACATTTTTCTTAGTTATAAAACTTCCATATCGAAAAACTTAAAAGGTAAGGACAACAGAGAACTATATTGCCATTAAGAATATGAAAAATATCCCATTCTATACAATCGTAACGATTAATTTAATACTAAAAAATATGGAGATACAGGTAGGATTAGCGTTACCTCCTCCACAAGACATTCCTGAAGAAATACTACGTCATGAAGTAATTACAGAGGGACGTTCTGAATTAACTGGAGAAGTTCTAAATTCTTTAGAATATGCCGAGATGCAAGAAAAGTTATCTAGAAGTTCTTATCATCCTGAAGTAAATACAAAACTAAAACATCTTGTATTTTTATTAAAAATTAGAAAGATGTTAAAAACTATTATACCTATTTTATAAAAGATTTATTAGGACAATTATTTAAAAGTAGGCAGTTCTTTACTATAAATTTTATATAAAAAAATTATTTAAGGTAATCATAAAAGATTAGTTATAGATTTGCATCAGCGTTTCTCCGCCAAGCCTTTGCTTTTATCCTTTTCAATGAAGAAGATGAAAATTTTTGCTGCCATTGTATCTCTGTAAGATTTGATATTTCTTCTAAATGAAGTGATATATTTCCAGGATAAGGATAAAAATCCTGAATGTTTGTCTCTTGAGAAAAGCGTTGATTCCAAGGACAGACATCTTGACAAAGATCACATCCGGCAACCCATCCATTTAGATTGTTTACTATATATTCAGGAAGATTTTCTGATTTATTTTCAATAGTATGGTAAGCAATACAACGTCTAGAATCTACTACAAATGGACTAACAATAGCTTTCGTAGGACATATATCTATACATCGTCTACATGCACCACAATGTTTAACATGAGGAGTATCACTAATTAAACTTAAGTTAGTTAGAACTACTCCTAAAAACACCCAACTACCAAATTCTTTAGTAATAATATTTCCGTTTTTGGCGATCCAGCCAATCCCTGAACGCTCTGCCCAAACTTTTTCTTGTATAGGTCCTGTATCAACGTAACAAACAGTCTTTATATTTTTCTTAGTTAACCATTTGCAGAAAAGCTTTAGCTTCTGCTTTAACACTTTATGATAATCTTTGCCCCAAGCATAACGAGAAACCTTACCATAATTTATATTATTTGAGTGCTTATGAGGAGTATAGTAATTTAAAGCAACAGTGATAACTGATCTGATATCTGGCATGCATTGAGTAATGTCAAAACGTTTAGGATTATTCATCCATGCCATATCTGCTTGATATCCTAAGGATAGCCAATTTTGTAAATTATAAATAGCATTATCTTCATAAATTATATGAGGATTGGCGATACCTATTTTGTCAAATCCTATATCAAAAGCTTTATTCTTAATTTTTCTAGTAGTCGATAGCATATCAAAAATCCATTTAAGGATAACGAATAAATATTGTTCTTAAAACTGGTTGTAATTTCAATTACATTTAATCATTTTTCCATGTCTAGTTAATTTATATTTATTATTACGCCATATAACAGTCCGTTGAGTAAAAGCTAGTACCCAAAAAATTAAACCAAATAAATCTCTTAGAGGTAATAAATATAGACTCTTAATACTCTCACTATCTTTCATTTCTTGAGCTACTATAAAAGCACTGGATACTCTAATTAGTATTGTTATGATTAATACAAATAAACTAATCATGCTTCTTTTCAACAGACAAAACATTATGGCGAATGGAATTGCTCTAATAAAAATAGTTGAGACAAAAGCTCCAGGTCTTGCTAAATAAGTGTTTTGATCCCAATACACTTGGTGATTCCACCAGGTTTTCCAACTTTTTAAGTCTACAACAACATCTATAATATAGGGTAGAAGTATCATACTTTTACCAGAAGTCCATACTCTTTTTCCAATTTCATAATCTTCGACAAGATAGTTTGCTAAACTTTTTAATCCTCCAAATGAATTCAAAGTTGATTTATGAATTGCAATAGACGGACCTAAACATGAGTTGGATGCTCCTGTTACATAAGCAAAAATGACGCTTGGCATGAAGTCTGAATTAATTGTTAACATTTCTAATTTTTCAAATAAGTTATTGGCTTTTGTAATTTTGAAAGGAGTACAAACGCAACCTACCTCTCCTTTAATAAAAGGTGCAATGATATTAGAAATGTAATCATTTTGTAAACAAGTATCACTATCGCTTATTATAAGAAATTCGTGTTTTGCTTCATCAATTGCTCCTAGAAGATTATTAACTTTCCCATTCGCTCCTTCCTCAACTGTACTAATAACAACAGAGATAAAGTCTTTACCTAATTCAGATTGAATTCTTTTTAAGATAGGATAAGCTGGATCATCTAATTCTTGAACAGAATAAATTACTTGGTAATTAGGGTATTGTTGTTTAACAACACTTCTTAAATTATTTTCTAAATTTTTTTCTAAACCTCTAACAGGTTTTAAAATTGATACTGGTGGAGTAAAACCTTCATTTATAAAGGAATGCTTTAAGAAATATTTAGTTGTAAAAACAGTAATGACTGAAAAAATAGATCCACATATAATGGGGATCAAACAGAATAATGATAGTGTGTTAAAAATATCTATCATAAATTTATATATCTTGGTTATACGATAGGATTAATATATATATACTAAAAACAGTTCTATATACAAAATAAAATTTACTAAATAATTTTTTGGGGAGTATACCAATTGATCTACTTATATCTTTAATTATATTGAAAATAGAATAGCTTCTTAATCAGAAATATATATTTCTGATTAAGAAGCTATTTTATTTTAATTCTTTCTTAGGACTCATTAACATCATCATATTTCGCCCTTCACGTTTTGGAGCTTGCTGAATTTCGGCTAATTCTTTTAGATCAGTTGCCATACGACTAAGTAATTCTTGTGCTAAATTAGCATGTTGGATTTCACGTCCCCGAAAAGTAATAGTTGCTTTAACTTTATCTCCTGATTTTAGAAATCGCTTGGCTTGATTAACACGAACTTGATAGTCATGCTCATCAATCTTGTAGCGCATTTTTACTTCTTTAACATCAGCAGTATGTTGCTTTTTCTTCGCTTCTCTAGCTTTTTTTTCCTGTTCAAATTTATACTTACCATAATCCATGATTCTACAAACAGGAGGTTTGGCAGTTTCACTGACTAGTACAAGGTCTAGTTCTTGTTCTTGAGCAGTATTTAAAGCTTCTTCTGGGGAGATAATACCGAGCTGTGAACCGTCACTGTCAATTACTCGTATTTCAGGGAAGCGAATTCTTTCGTTAATCTTTGGGAGATCGCGTTGTGTGCGTCTTTTATCTATCACAGGCGTTTTTTAATGTTTCTCTATATGATATAAATGAACTACAATCAATTTAAATCAAGACCTTTTGACAAGTCTTTTGCGATTGTAATAATTTCTTGCCAAGTTATGTTTACTTTAACCATGTATCTAGTGTCAATTTTAAATTACTTATTTCTATAGTAATTTTACTTTAAAGTTAAGTATTGAATAACAACTTTTACAAAATCATAAAGTATAAATACTTATTCTAAGACAACTATATACTAGTCAATAATCTTGGGAAAAATAAAGTCATAATATTTCAAATAGTGACTTGAATTTAATGAACAAAAGTTAGACCTCCAATAATATCATTATGTAATTTTGCCTCGAAATTAATCTCTTAAATACAATACCTCATTTCTGGCTAGAATAATTAATTTTATACTTGATATTTTCTAAATTGAATAAAGTAAAGAAAGTTAATACTATTTATAAAAATAAACTTTAAGTTAAAATCACTAAGTTCATAATAATTTTAAATATAGTTTTTTTGCAGACGTTACTTTAATATTTTACTTGTGTAGAGAAAACAATTGTTTTAATTTCTAAAATATTTTAATTAAATAATAAAAAATATACAAATAATTGTTCAATTCCATAAATGGCGAATAATAGTATCTTTATTGTTTAATTTTAAAAATTTGTTGAAAAATGAAATTTCAGTGACAGTAAACCGTTACCCTAGATTGAAGAGAAATCATAGGAGTGATACTTAGGTGACTATCAAAATTGGCTTATTAGGTTTAGGAGTAGTTGGAACGGGAGTTGCAAAAATTATACTTGATCCTTCAGGGCGTAACTCCCTTTTAAATGAAATTTCTATAGTAAAAATAGGAGTACGATCACTTGATAAATCTCGTCAGATAGATTTACCTCCAAATATAATTGGAACTGATTTAGAAAGCATAGTCAATGATCCTGATATTGATATTATAGTTGAGCTATTAGGTGGATTAGAACCGGCTAGAACACTCATTCTAAAAGCTATTACCAACAAAAAACATATTGTTACTGCAAATAAGGCAGTTATGGCACTGCATGGAGATGAAATTTATAAAGAAGCTTATATAGCTGGTATAAATGTCTTATCAGAAGCTACTGTTGGAGGAGGTATTCCTATTGTGAAAGCTCTCAAACAGTCTTTAGGTGCCAATCGCATTGAAAGTATTGTTGGTATAATTAATGGCACCACAAATTATATTTTGACAAAAATGGCTTCTACAGACACTAAATTTGAAACAGTTCTGATGGAAGCACAAGCATTAGGATATGCAGAATCTGATCCAAGTGCTGATATTGATGGATTAGATGCAGCTGATAAAATTGCTATCTTAGCTTCTTTAGGATTTGGAATACAAATCAATAGAAATGACATTTATTATGAAGGTATTCGTGGGATTAACTCTATAGACATAAAATATGCTAAGCAATTAGGATTCGTAATTAAATTATTAGCAATTGTAAAGAAAGTTGAAAATAATACTTCTAAAAAATTACAATTAAGAGTACATCCCACTTTGGTTCCCAGAGAACATCCTTTGGCTCATGTAAATGGAGTATATAACGCAGTATTAGTAGAAGGAAGTCCTTTAGGAGAAGTCATGTTTTTTGGAGAAGGTGCTGGTTCTGGGCCTACAGCTAGTGCAGTAGTATCTGATATTATAAATATTGCGGATGCTCTTAAGAAAAATACAATTATTGATTCTATTAGCCCTTCACCACATCGTATTAATAATAATTCATACGAGATAACTTCTATAGAATCAATTAAGACTCCTTTCTATGTTCGTTTTCTTAGCAAAGATCTACCTGGTGTTATAGGACATTTAGGAACAATGTTTGGTAAATATAATGTTAGTCTAAAGTCAGTTGTACAAATTGGTTTTCAGGGAAACTTAGCTGAAATTGTTGTTATTACTCATCATGTTGATGAAGGTTCTTTTCGTACTGCTCTTAATAAAATGTGTACTTTAGAAGCTATTGATTGTATTCCAAGTGTTTTACGAGTTTTATGAAAATTAATAACCATTTTTCTATTGAAGATCCATAATTTTTAATTTTTCCCTAAAAATAGAATTATATGTGTAGTAAAAAAATAGTATTAAACTTCTTAATTTTGAGCTATCGTGATGCAGTTATCTGAAATCAACTTTTATAATAAAGTTGTATTAGTAAAATTATATTATATATATAACATCTATCAGATAGCTTGTTTAAAACTTGATTTATTCATTAAATATTATAAAAAAATTTCTGAATAACAAATTAATTCAATTAATAAAATTTCTTGTACATTGTGCATTAATAGTAACCAGACATTCTTAGACAAAAGTAGAATGCATTAGCTATGTATTAATAAAATTACTATAAAGGCATCTACAAACTAACTGTAGATATATGGGATATATCTACAATCATCTTAATCATGAGATAACCACCTTTATATATATTTATAGTATTTTATAAGTAATAGAAAAAACACTACAAAGAATATATGATTAGTCTTGAAATATAAAGTCTCAATGATTTTATTAAAAATTAAAAAATTCTAAAATGATAGATTTATGATAAACAACTTTATAATATTTTATGTTAGTTCTTTCTTTTTACCAATATTCAAAAAAGCTCAGTTTTATTTAGCTAGTTCATGCAGTCTTATATAAATTCCCAGCATTTTTATAAATGGATAAAATCACAAAAATTTGATATCAGCAATAATAATAATTATGCCCTAATAGAAGCATGTATCATAGGCGTACTTTCAGCTATCGCTGCTTTGCTTCTAAAACAAGGAGTAGGCTATTTAGGTAGCTGGCGTATTACTTTGGCCAACAATTTTGGAGCTATATGGGTATTACCTTTTGGAGGCTTAAGTTTAGGTTATTTATCTGGCTGGTTAATTGAAAAGGCTTCTCCAACTGCAGCTGGTGGAGGAATTACTCAAGTAAAAGCTACTCTATATAGATATCCTATTCCATTATCTCTAAAGGTAGCAATTGTTAAGCTAGTTGGTACAGTTTTAGTCTTAGGAGCAGGTTCAATCCTTGGCCGTCGTGCTCCTACTGTTCACATTGGAGCTGCTTTAGCAGCACAACTTAATAGTTGGTTCCCCACTTCTCCTGAACGTAGAAGACAAATGATTGCTGCAGGAGCAGCAGCAGGTTTGGCTGCAGGTTTTACCACTCCTATCGCAGGAGTCCTTTTCGTTGTAGAGGAATTAATGCAAGATGTCTCTGGATTGACGTTAGAAACATCTATCGTCGCTTCTTTTACAGGAGCAGTAATTTCGTTACTTCTTCAATCATCAACACTTAATTTTCCTTCGCCTTTATTAAAACTTCCTAATATTAATTTTTCAGTATCTGAGATTCCATTTTATCTACTGCTAGGAATTTTAGCAGGAATTTTAGGAGCTTTGTTTAATAGAGGATTACTATTTAGTTTAAAAGTACAACAAAATTTTAATTTATCTCTATCTTGGCGTATTGGCCTATCTGGCATGCTTTCAGGTACTATAGTGGCTATTCTACCTCCTTTCTTTCAGGATAATGCTGGTTTAAGAATCGTATTAGTAACAGGAGGATTAAGTGGAGAAAAGATTTTATTAGTATTTATAGCCCACTTTTTTCTAACAATGCTTGCTTATAGCGCTAATACTCCTGGCGGATTGTTTAGCCCGGCTCTAGTTTTAGGGTCAGCATTAGGTTATTTAGTAGGGGATTTTGAAGCATTTTTAACAGGTACTGGATCAGAATCTACATATGCTTTAGTAGGTATGGGAGCTTTCTTTACAGCTGTAGTTAGGGTTCCTATTACTGCTATTGTTTTCGTTTTTGAGCTTAATAGAGATTTTAATATAGTACTTCCACTTATGATTACTTGTGCAACATCATACATAATTGCTGAAAATGTTTCTAGAGGATCGCTGTATGATCATATGTTAAAGGCTTTAGGAATTAGTACTGCTGAAAAATCAACTTCGCAGAACCTTGGCCATGAATTAATAGCATCTCAAATAATGCAGTCTAAGGTTGAAGTATTATCTAGTCACTTAACATTAGACGATGTACTTAAGAAAATGATGGTATCAACTCATCGAGGATTTCCTATAATGAGTAATGGAAAATTAGTAGGAATTATTACTCAAATAGATTTAAAGAAATTATCCAATGTTTCACTGAGTACTCCTTTATCAGATTTTATGAATCCAGATCCCTTAACTATAAAGGCAGATGCATTCTTAAGTGATATTTTATATGTTCTTGATCATCATCAATTTTCTCGAGTTCCAGTCGTGAAAGAAAATAAACTAGTAGGAATAATAACTAGAACAGACATCATTAATGCTGAAGCAAACAAAGTAGAAAAAAATATTTTAAGCCATAGTAGAAACCATGGTTCTTCATTTTATACAGTTTATCAAACCAGATCTTCTATAGCCGGAAATAATAGACTATTGCTGCCTCTTTTTAATTTAGATATAGACTTTTCTTTGCTCAAGTTTGTAATCTCGTTAGCTCAGAAACAAAATAAAGAAGTTGAATGTTTACAAATAATAGAAGTACCAAAGTATAACAATTTAAGTAGGAATGAGATATTTACTGGACCTGACCGTCAGTTACTTCAAAGAGTTGAGATGTTAGGTTATCAATATGGAGTCCCAGTTCATACTCAAATTGTTATAACTCATGATGTTAAGCAAACTATTCTGGATATTATTCAAAAAAATCATATTAGTTCAATAATTTTAGAATGGCACAAGAAAAATATAGCCTCTCAAATACCTGATAATAAAGTAATTGACATACTAATAAACCAAACTTCATGTGAGTTAATTTTAATTAAGTTAGTCTTAGGTAAAAAAGATTCATTTTCTGAGTTAAGTAAGTGTAACAATTGGCTTATTCCTATTTCTTATGAGTCTAATGCTAAGCAAATTTTAAAATTATTATCTGAGTTAATTCAATTATATTCTTCTCAAAATCCTCCCAAAATAACATTGTGTTACACATTTTCATTAAATAGTAAAAGATTAGCTCATAAATTATTAGAAAAAAAAGCAAAATTATTAGCGAAAAAGTTAAATTGTGAAATATTTCCTATTTTTACCCGTTCTCGATCAACACTCAAAACAGTATTTGAATTAAGTTCAACAAAGACATATAAAGTGATCGTATTAGGAATAAACCAAAAGGAATTGTCTAATTATGTAGTTCAACAGAAGATTTCAAAACTTATTAACCAACACAACAATAGTACTATTGTTATAATTAAAGAATCATAAATCTTAAGAAGCTATATTAAATATTGTTTGTCAATCCCGATAATCCTGCATATGCAATGGCGATTGCGTCTACGCTATCATCAACAGGTATTGTTTGTAGATTAAATAATTGATTAATAGTCTGTGCTACGCTGTTTTTTGTAGCTTTCCCACTGTCTAAATAACGTTTCCAACTAGCTTGGTGAAGAAAAACTGGTTGAATTTGCGTTTCTCGATAACAAGCCAAGTTAATTACTCCTACTGCTTGTATTACTCCACCTGCAGCTTTAATAGTACGACTAAAAAAAGGCATTTCAATTGAAATACCATAAAAATTAAATTCACTCAGTAACTCTACTAAATCATGTTCAATTTCTAAGAGTCTTTGAGATGTTGATAAACCTTTATTTGTTTGGATAACTCCATAATCAATAATTAATGGGGTCGATTTTGTATGAGCTTTCAAGATTGCCCATCCAGTTATAGCAAGTCCTGGATCAATTCCTAACCAAATTTTGTCAGACATTTGAATTACAATAAATGGACATAAAAACCTATATAGAAAATTGATTGTTTTTGGTCAATATCTTAGTTTAATAGATTGAATAGATTCGAGTAATTAATTTTTATAAAAGCATAATATAATCGAGTTAAATTTATACTAGAAAGTAAGTTATTGGATGAATAATATTTAATGATTATTTAAATAAAAACACTATATATATTATTTGACTTTGCTAAAGTATTCCGTTTTTCTAAAAATTGTTTAGTTATAAAGCTTACTTGCTTAATTTAAGGCCGTTACTTACAAATAAAAAATTATTATTATTACATTATAAATTATTAATAATTAATGATATAAACAGTACGATAATGTATAGAATAAATTTGTAGATGTTATCAGTTCCAATCGTAATAAATTTTTTAATTTGGATTGAAAAATGTTCGGATATCCTCACCTTTAGGGTCTAGACTCCCACACTCTTTTTACTATGTAAAAAAAACTTTTTTAATCTCCTGCTTTAAGCATTAGCACTCACACCATAAGAGTGCTAAATTAACACTAATGGAAAAACTAAAATTATAAATTACTATTATAAATATTATCTATAGTAGTAAGTTAACTAGTCTTTGACCATTATATAAAAACATCAAAGTTAGGATTCATAGGAGTAAAAAACAAATATGGCGAAAATTGTATCATTTGGCGATCAATCTAGACGCTCTCTAGAGCGAGGAGTTAATTCTCTTGCTAATGCTGTAAAAATTACCCTTGGTCCAAAAGGACGTAACGTATTATTAGAAAAAAAATTTGGTGCACCTCAAATCGTTAATGACGGAATTACTGTCGCTAAAGAGATTGAATTAGAAGATCCTTTAGAAAATGCAGGAGCTAAATTAATTCAAGAAATTGCTTCTAAGACTAAGGAAATAGCTGGAGATGGTACTACTACTGCTACAGTAATTGGCCAAGCTCTAATTAGAGAAGGACTTAAAAATGTTATTGCTGGGGCTAACCCTGTAGCCTTGCGACGGGGTATGGATAAGACAGTTGCTTATCTAGTTAAAGAAATTGAGTCAATTGCTAAGCCTGTTGAGGGTGAAGCTATAGCTCAAGTCGCAACTGTATCTGCAGGTAATGATTTAGAAGTCGGTAAAATGATTGCTTTGGCTATGGATAAAGTTACGAAAGACGGAGTAATAACTGTTGAAGAATCTAAGTCACTTAATACAGAGCTAGAAATAGTAGAAGGAATGCAGATTGATCGTGGTTATTTGTCTCCTTATTTTATAACCGATCAAGAACGTCAACAAGTTGAATTCGATGATGCATTAATTTTAATTACTGATAAAAAAATTAGTGCAATTGCTGATTTAGTACCTATTCTTGAAGGTGTTGCCAAGGCTGGTAAGCCATTATTGATAATTGCTGAAGATGTTGATGGAGAAGCTTTAGCAACCTTAGTAGTTAATAAAGCAAGAGGAGTATTAAATGTTGCGGCTATAAAAGCTCCCGCTTTTGGAGATAGAAGAAAATCTGTACTTCAAGATATAGCAATCTTAACTGGGGGAAGCGTAATTTCTGAAGAAGTAGGACTAACTTTGGATACAGTTTCTGTAGATATGTTAGGTACAGCAAGTAAAATTACTATAGTCAAGGAAAATACTACTATAGTAGCTAATACTGACCCTAAAACTACTTCTGCAGTACAAAAACGTGTTGAACAATTGCGTAAGCAGGCAGCAGAAACAGATTCTGAATATGATAGCGAAAAGCTACAAGAACGCATTGCTAAGTTAGCAGGTGGAGTAGCTGTTATTAAAGTTGGGGCTGCTACAGAAACAGAATTAAAGGACCGTAAACTTCGTATCGAAGATGCTCTTAATGCAACAAAAGCTGCAGTAGAAGAGGGTATTGTTCCTGGAGGTGGAACTACACTAATTCATTTAGCGATTAAAACTGCAGAATTCATAAATAATTTAGGTAATGAAGAAGAAAAATTGGCAGCTAATATTGTGGCAAAAGCTTTAGAAGAACCTTTACGCCAATTATCTAATAATGCTGGATTTGAAGGATCTGTTATAGTCGAAAAAGTACGAAATACAGATTTTAATATTGGCTATAACGCAACAACAGGAGTCTTTGAAAATATGATTGCTGCAGGTATCATTGATCCTGCTAAAGTTGTTCGCTCTGCTTTGCAAAATGCTTCGTCTATTGCAGGCATGCTACTGACTACAGAAGCTTTAGTAGTTGAAAAACCTGATCCTGAAGCTGAAGCTGCTGCTCCTGATATGGGCGGCATGGGTGGCATGGGCGGCATGGGCGGCATGGGCGGCATGGGCGGCATGGGCGGCATGGGCGGCATGGGCGGCATGGGCGGCATGGGCTTCTAATGTCGTATTATTTTTGAAATATCTTTTATTTAGAATTGTTTAAATTTTAAGGGCTTTATTTTAATAAAAAATAAAGCCCTTAAAAATTTCGTTATGGATAGTAAAACTGCTGTTGAGATGAGTTACATACAGGTATTAATTTTTAGGAAGTATTCTAGTAAAGGCTAATTAATTATCAATATATTAAATTTCATCTCTTTTACATTTTATTGACTAGATCGTCTTTTAAAAGCCAGAATCCACTAAAAAACTCTACATTAGGATTAGGCTGAATGGCGAGAAAATGTATTCCTTTTGAATTCTCTTTCTTTTTTTGAAAGTTTTGAGCTTTTTGGATTAGCTGAATATTTTTCAAAATAGTTAATGTTGATCTATCATTTAATCCTGTCTCTAGATAGAGGATCGAGTTATTTTTTTTATCAAATCTTAGGGAAACTAACTCAAAAGCAGATAACCAGGCTGCCATTGGAAGAGCTCTTGAAGAAAAGAAAATTAAACCAGGGACTGTAGTCTGTGGAGTTAGATTATATGGCGAAATTGCATAATTTTCTCCAAAATTAATATTCCATTCATGTATATGATTAAAATCAGAAACTTTTAAGTCAACAAATAAATATTGATTAAATTGATTATCTTTTAAAGTATCAGGCAAAGAGACTATATTAGAATCGTTGTTAGTTACACATGTTGTAGAAACTTTATTTTTATTTTGGCTTTTTATAGACTGAAATTTTTTTTCTCGCCTATCTATCCAGTAATTAAGAGCAAATGTTCTACGGCTTGGGATAGCCTCAATTTTTGCATCTGTACAAGCCTTCACGATCATATTATGCATTTGGTGACGAAAGAAACGAATTAAATCTGGACTTTCTCCAGCTTTTTCTATTGCTTTTTCAATAGCCTGACGTAACCAAATAGAATTAACTGTATTTGAAGGGCACAACTGGGAAAATTTAAAACAACTATTAAATGATTTATCAAAATTTGTAGGAGTCTTGCAAATTAAGACCTCCCATAGTTTTTTATTGTTATCAAAGAAATTTGGACGTGAATAAAAATCTAATTCCCATACCTTTTTCATAATTCCCCTTTAAGTTCTTAACTAATAACTTCACGTACTCTATAAATTGGACGTTTTTGTGACTCATGATAAGTACGCATTACTAATTCTGCCAATAGACCAAAGCTCAATAGTTGTACTCCGGTTAAAATTAATAGTACAGATAAAATTAATAGAGGCCGTACTCCAATGTCTTGTCCTAAAATTTTAATAATTGATAAATAAATGCTACTAGATAGACCTAAAGTCATTAATGTTAGGCCCAAGCAACCAAAAATATGCATTGGACGAGTTAAAAATTTTTTTATAAAAAGAATAGTGAACAAATCCATAATAACGGGAAATGTTCTTCCCAGTCCATATTTACTTACACCAAAACGACGAGGGTTATGATTCACAGCTAATTCTGTTATTCTAGCTCCTTCTATATAAGCTAAAGCTGGTATAAAACGATGTAATTCTCCATATAAATTCATATCTGCTACTAATTCTGAGCGATAAGCTTTTAATGAACAGCCATAATCATGAAGGCTTACGCCTGTTAATTTAGCAATAATTATGTTGGCAATTTTTGAAGGGAGAAGACGAGTGAAAGTGTTATCTTGACGATTATTACGCCAACCACTAACTAAATCATAACCTTCGTTTAGTTTGTTGATAAGACGAGGGATATCTGCCGGATCATTTTGTAGATCACCATCTAAGCTAATAATAATATTACCTTCAGCATTTTTAAATCCTGCTGCCATAGCGGGTGTTTGGCCATAATTGCGTCGTAAAATAATAGCCTTTAAGTCTTTTCTCTTTTTTGCAAGCTGTCTTAAAATATCTGTAGAGCCATCTTCAGAACCATCATCAATACAAATAATTTCATAGGAATATTTATCAATTAGAGAATTAGAAATATTGTTTATCAAAGTCTCTAATGTATCTTTTTCATTAAAAATTGGGATAACTACTGATACAGTCACAGAATTCTGGGATGAGTTAAATATTATAGGTTCCATTTTTACATTAGTATCTTTTATCTTACTCATAACTAATTTCTGAGTGAGATAAGTATGCCATTCGCTTAACTTCCAATCGGCCACGAGCTACAGAATCAAGAATTAAACCACACGTAAAACTAAGAAAAGCAAGTAACATAATAGCAACAGTGAGAATAGCTGTTGGTAATCTAGGAACTAAACCTGTACTTAGATAAGTCGTAATTAAAGGAAATCCAATCATAACTGATAATATTCCCAATAGAGAAGAGATAATACTAAAAAACAAAAAAGGCTTTACTTCTTTAAAAAGCAATATAGCTGTTCCTAGAACTCTCCATCCATCAGTAAGTGTTTTTAATTTGCTTTCTGAACCAGGAGGTCTTGAACCGTAAGCAGTATATTCTTCTGCAAAAGGAATTTTTAACTCTAGTGTATGAATTGTAAGTTCAGTTTCAATTTCAAAGCCAGATGAAAAAGCTGGAAATGATTTAACAAATCTACGAGAAAATATACGATATCCTGAAAGCATGTCTTTAACTTTTGCACCAAATAGAAATTCAACAACTCCAGTAAGAAAAATATTTCCACTACGATGCCCTAATCGATAAACTTGTTTATTAGTAATTGTAGAACGACGAGCTCCAACAATCATATCAAGTTTTTCAGAGATTAATTTTGATATTAGAAATGATATTGCTTCTACCTCATATGTATTATCTCCGTCTACCAAAATATATAAATCCGCATCAATATCAGCAAACATTCGTCGAACAACATTACCTTTACCTGGCTGAGATTCATATCGAACTATAGCACCAGCTTTTTTGGCTTGGATTACAGTATCATCGGTAGAAAGATTATCATAAACATAAATCTTAGCGTTTGGTAACTCTTTACGAAATTGATTTACTACATTACCAATAGTTAAACTCTCATTTTTACAAGGAATCAACACTGCTAAACGATTACAGCAATGAGTAATGTTTGTAAATAAAGGTTGATGCTTTGACATTTGTTATACGTATGTTTAGATATTATTTAACTGACTTTTGTCATTATTCAAAGTTCCATTACACTGTAAATGATTAAGTTTTGAAATACTTTTTTTAACTATAGTCAAAATTTAAAAAATACAGATTTCTTTTTTTTAGACTTAACTAATAATTCAAATATATTAATTAACTTAATTTTTGAAAAATATTTTTTATCAAGTTCTGTTCATAAAATTTTTATAAAATTTCTTTTCTACAAATTACTTTATTTTGACTTGTATGTTTTTTTAATTAATTTTTTATTTTTAGGTTTTTACTAATTTGTTTAAAAATATCACGGCGAAGATAAGGATACTTACCCACCCATAAATTATGTCTAGGTAGATAAACATCTGTTACTTTAGTAATACGGCTTAAGTTCGGAACTTTGGAAATAACTAACATTTCTGCAGACTCACCAGGTTTAATAACTTGCAAAAGACGATCAACAGGCATTTTGACTATTGCTGCAAAACCTTTATCATCTCCGACTTCAATATTGATCAATCGTTTTTTGTTTTCAATAACAATTAATTCTCCAAACTTATTGACAGTTTGCTCCTCTCTGATAAGCTCCTCAGTAATAAAAACATCTAATACTTTTCCGCTCCAAAAACCACAATATGGATAAATACGATAACTTCTATTTTTAATAGAAGCCCATAAAATAGGTGCCCATAGCCAGTAAGATCCAGAAATGATATAGAAAACAAACTTTATAGTTAGCCACTCTGAGCCAAATAAATTTCCTAATACCCAAGTTATTATCAATATAATTAAAGAAATAAAGGATCTTTGTAATAAATCACGCCACTTTCCCCAATAAAATGAATATTGGGTTCCAGTAGCGACAAGAGGAATTAGTTGTTCAAAGGCTTCACGAGTTAAAGGAACTAACATAAGTCACTATTAATAATTATTTTGGATTTATTTTTTAAATTAATATTTAATTCATATTTCAATATATACAAAAACATATAGGAATAATATATTAATTCAGTATCAGAAACAGAATCTATAATATAAAATTCATTGTTTATTTATCTTTTAAAGGATATAAATAATTACTTAGTTCTATCCATTGATTTATACTAAGATTCTCTGCTCTTATTTTGAGATCAAGATTTGTTTTTTCCAGAAATTCAATCAGGTATTTGATATCTATTGTATTTTTCAAATTATTATGTAACATCTTGCGGCGATTAGAAAAACCTAAGTTAATTAAACTTTCTAAATATGATGGATTTAAAACAGAACTATTTAGAGTGTGAGGGTGAAGAGTAATAATAGCAGAATCTACCTTTGGAATAGGATAAAATGCCTTACAAGAAACATCACAAATATAATTGCAGCGAGCTAAATATTGTATTTTTGCTGATAGTGCCCCATATGCTTTATCACCAGGTGAAGCAGTAATTCTTTTTGCAACTTCTTTTTGAACTAATAAAACTATTATTTCATAAGGAGAATGATAAGGATTAGGAATACTACCTAACAATTTTTCTAAAATAGGATTAGTGATGTTATAAGGAATATTTGCAACTACTTTATTGATAGGCCAGAAAAGATTGTTCTTACTGATTTCTACAGATAAATCTATTTTAAGAATATCTCTTTGTAACAATAGTAAATTGTCATAATTATGGAATTTTTTTATTAATTGTTTATATAAGTCCCAATCTACTTCGACTGCGGTAAGAGAAGAAACTTGGGATAAAAGACGACGGGTTAAGATACCTGTTCCTGGACCAATTTCTAAAACTTTATCAATATTACTAAGATGAGCAGATTCTATAATCTTATTTAAAATTGCATTATCTTTTAGCCAATGTTGTCCAAATCGTTTACGAGGATAAATCATTACAAACTTATACTAATTTACTAAATGATAAAAAATAGAGTTAAAACTTATAAGATATTACTGTGCATACCAATTAATATATCAGCTAGAATAATTCGTTTTATTCACTAACTAAAATAGTAGACAAAATATTTCTTTATTGAATTACTAATAACTGAAAAACAAATATTCAAGATATTAATTTTAAATAAATTCTGTTCTTCAAGTAATCAAAACTACTTTTTTGTTGTAAAGTAATAGTACTACTTTTTGAAAATTGTATAAAAATATTTCGATCTAAAACTGTTACCTTTTTATTTAATATATTATATTAGATGATTTATAGTAACGATGACTAATTTGTATTTAAAAGAAAAAAATTATCTGTAATCCATTTTAATAAATAATTTATTTAACGTTTTACTTTCTTCTTTATAAAAAAATAACTATAAATAGTTTATTTATAGTTATTTTTTTATACTTAGTTTATAATCATTTTACATATCTTGAAATTTAGGGAAAATATTAGTTGTTTTGTATAAACAACTAGAGATACTTTGTATCAGTAATCTTATTTATACATCTTAATTATTTATTGTATAGATTATATAACATTATGTTAAATACTGTGTCAGTGTATTTTAGTATTTAAACCTAGTGGAACAACTATTTAAAGTTCTACGTCCTTCTCAGGACTATTTACACTATAAGCTATAGTATGGGCTTGATTTTCATTACTTCTATAATAATTAGATAACATGATATTTTAAAGATAATTTATATAAAAACTCGATATAAATTATCAATCAGAAATTAGTACTTCTTATGAATTAATCTAAAGTTTTTTACTTTTTAAAATGGCTTTTTAACAAAGTTTTGAAGTAGAGATCTATTTGTGTAAAAACACCAAACAATGAGGAATAAATTATGCAAAATAAAAGTATGTTGATGATTCCAGGTCCAACCCCTGTACCTGAAAGTGTTCTCTTGGCAATGGCTCAGCACCCTGTTGGACATCGCGGTCAAGACTTTAATCAAATCGTTAGTGAAGTTTCTCAAAATTTAAAATGGCTTCACCAGACTAAGGAAGATGTACTCATATTGACAGCTAGTGGTACAGGAGCTATGGAAGCAGCAATTATTAATTTTCTAAGCTTCGGTGACTCTATTTTGATAGGTAATAACGGAAAATTTGGAGAACGTTGGGTAAATACTGCTCATGCTTTTGGATTAAAAGTTGATGAAATAACCGCTGAATGGGGTAAACCTTTAAATCCCGAAATATTCAAAACTAAACTTGTTAATGATAAAGATAAAAAAATTAAAGCTGTTATTGTCACTCATTCTGAAACTTCTACAGGGGTTTTTAACGATCTAGAAACTATTAATAAATACACCAAAGCTCATGGAAAAGCTCTCATCATAGTTGATGCTGTTACAAGTTTAGGAACTACTGATCTTCCTATTGATGAATGGGGATTAGATGTTGTAGCTTCTGGATCTCAAAAAGGATATATGATTCCTCCAGGGCTAGGCTTTGTATCGGTAAGTCAAAAAGCGTGGAAAGTTTATCAAAATTCTAATTTACCTAAATTTTATTTAGATCTTGGAGCATATAAAAAAGCAATTAATAAAAATTCTTTTCCCTTTACACCTCCAGTAAATTTAATTTATGGATTACAAATTGCTCTAAAAATGATGAAAGCAGAAGGGCTAACTCAAATGTTTACTCGACATGAAAAATTAGCTAGGGCGACTCGAGCTGGAATAAGAGCATTAGGTTTAGATTTATTAGCTGCTGATGAATCAGCAAGTCATGCAATAACAACTGTTTCTTCATCTAAAATTGATATAACAAGTATATGTCGCATTATGGAGGAAAAATTCGATATAGTCTTAGCAGCAGGACAAGATCATATGAAAGGAAAAATTTTTCGTATAGGTCATTTAGGATTTGTTTGTGAGCGAGATATATTAACCACTATTACATGTTTAGAAACAACCTTACAATTGTTAGGTGATACTAATATAGTTCCAGGAAAAGCTGTATCCGAAGCTTTAAAATTTTTACTATAGCTTACATAATTTAATAAAAAATAAATGAATTATATTGTTATTCTCAATTAATAAAGAGTAAATCTATTAATTGAGCTAATATATAGGACAATAATCATAATTGCTGGAAATTAAAAAAATAAACCTTTCTTTTAGAATGAGTTTAATTATCCTTATTGTCAGGTTATTAGATTAATATAATAAAAAGTAAGATGGTATAAAGTTAATTAATTTTGACTTCGATTAAATTTTAAATAACTGTTTGTGAAATCGTTTCCTCCTTCTATTTTTTAAAGAAAGTTATTCAAAGAAATATTCTATAAATGACGCTAGTACAATTTAACTTATAAGAAATGATTTTAATACTTTATGAATTCCAAAAATGTATAGTATTAAAATTTTGTTATGAGATATAAATTGATTAATATAACTGATGATCTAATAAACTACTAACTTTATTTAACCTTAAACATTATGAAATTTGAAAAAATTGTTAGCAAGCTAGATTTTTTAAGTAATGGAAATAGCTTAACAAGTAATAAAGATTCTAATCTTGAAATTATAGGAGTGTCATCTATTACTGAAGCAAAAATTGGATACTTAAGTTATATAGAAGGTCCAAAATTTGCTTCTATGATTAGTAAAACTTCTGCAAGTGCTCTAATTCTTCCACCTGATAAACAGTTACAGGAAGAAGCTACTAAAAGAGGAATAGTATGGCTAACAACATTTGAAACACGTTTAGCTTTTGCTCATGCTATTAAGTTGTTCTATCAGCCATTCCGTCCATCTCCAGGTATAGATCCTACTGCAATAATTCATTCTTCAGCCAAAATTGGAAAAAATGTTTTTATTGGTCCTCATACTATTATTCAGCAAGATGTTGTTATTGAAGATGAGGTTTGTATTCAAGGAAATGTGGTAGTTTATCCTGAGGTTATTGTCGGAGATAATACCTTGCTACATGCTAATTGTACTATTCATGAACGTACTAGAATTGGAAATAATTGTGTTATTCATAGTGGTGCTGTTGTTGGTGCTGAAGGTTTTGGATTTGTTCCTACAGCTGAAGGTTGGTTCAAAATGGAACAATCTGGCTTTGTCATCCTAGGAAATAATGTAGAGATTGGATGTAATAGTGCAATAGACCGTCCTGCTGTCGGAACAACGCATATTGGGAATAATACTAAAATAGATAATCTAGTTCATATAGCTCATAATTGCAACATTGGAGAAAATTGTGCTTTTGCGGCACAAGTAGGATTAGCAGGAGGCGTAAAAGTAGGAAAAAGAGTTATTCTTGCAGGGCAGGTAGGAGTAGCAAATCAAGTTAGCATAGGCGATGGAGCTATTGCAACTGCACAAACTGGTATCCCTAGTAATATTAACTCAGGAGAAGTTGTATCTAGTAGTCCAGCAATAGATAATAAGTTATATTTAAAAATATCTGCCATATATAAACGTCTTCCTGACATGTATAAGACATTAAAAAATATTCAGAAAAAAATAGAAAATTAAAAATGGTATGCTTCTACGCTACTCTGTAGACAGATGAATTACTACATATACTGATTAGTGTAAAAAAATATTATATTTTTATATTTACATTTCTAGCTAATTTGTTTATAAATTTGTAGAAACAATTATTAAATAATATTATAAAATTTAGTATTAATCGAAAAAGGTTAATTAAATTATTTTTTAATTGTTATCAATATTGAGTATATATTTTCTTATGTGTAAATAAAAAATATTCTTGAAACTTTATTCTTGCATATATAAAATAAAATTTATATGAAAAACCATTATCTTTGCCTGAAAACTAAGCACAACTTTTCAAAAAATATCAAGACGATTAATTTCCTAAAATATAGTTAATTGATTGTCTATAATGTTTTTTGATATAAAAATGTTTTGAAGTATTAAGTTTAATACTTCAAAATTATTGATACAATAAAATTTCTAGGTATTTAATTATCAAATTAACTTTTTTATAATGATTAAATCTTCTTCTGACAAGACATATGAAGCGGTTATTGGATTAGAAACTCATTGTCAACTAAATACTACCAGTAAAATTTTTTGTGCTTGTTCAACTGAATTTAGTAGTTCTCCCAATACTAATATTTGTCCAATCTGTTTGGGATATCCTGGGGTTCTACCTGTCCTTAACGAGGAAGTTTTATCTTCAGCTGTTAAACTGGGTATTGCTTTGAAAGCTAAAATTGCCAATTATAGTAAATTTGATAGAAAGCAATACTTTTATCCTGATCTACCTAAAAACTATCAAATTTCTCAGTATGATCTTCCAATTGTTGAAGGAGGTAATTTAGAAATTGAATTAATAAATAAAGCTAATCAAGAAGTTATCCATAAAAGTATTGGAATTACAAGATTACACATGGAAGAAGATGCAGGAAAATTAATTCATTGTGGAAGTAATCAATTAACCGGTTCTAGTCATTCTTTGATTGATTTTAATCGTACGGGGATACCTTTGTTAGAGATTGTCTCTGAACCGGATCTAAGAACTGGCCAAGAGGCAGCAGAATATGCTCAAGAATTACGTCGTTTAGTACGTTATCTGGGAATTAGTGATGGTAATATGCAAGAAGGTTCTTTACGTTGTGATGTTAACATTTCCATTCGTCCTTTAGGACAAATAGAATATGGTACAAAAGTAGAAATTAAGAATATGAACTCTTTTAGTGCAATTCAGAAAGCTATAGAGTATGAAATTAACAGACAGACTGATGTATTAAATAACAATAAAATTATCGCTCAAGAAACACGCTTATGGAATGAGGCTTCACAGGAAACGATAAGCATGAGAAAGAAAGAAGGCTCTAGTGATTATCGTTATTTTCCTGAACCTGATCTTCCTCCAATTGAAATTGGAAGTGATCAATTAGAAATTTGGAATAAAGAACTTCCTGAACTTCCTGCTTCTAAGCGTCAACGTTATAAAAATATATTTGGCTTATCTTCTTATGATGCACGTATTTTAAGTGATGACCGAGATATTGCTGAATATTTCGAAGAAACTGTATCTAATGGTGCGGATGCTAAATTAGTAGCAAATTGGATAACACAAGAAATTGCAGCATACCTTAATAATGAAAAAATAACTATAGCTGAAATTGCTTTAAGACCGAGACATCTTGAAGAATTGGTTCTATTAATTGAGAAAAAGACTATTAGTGGAAAAATTGCTAAAGAAATTCTCCCCACTCTCTTAAAAGAAGGAGTATCGCCCCAGGATCTTGTTAATAAGCGCGACTTAACTCAAATCTCTAACAAAGAAACGATCACAAAAATGATCGATGAAGTTATTAAAGCTAATCCTGCAGAAGTAAGTAAGTACAAAGCAGGGAAAAAGAAATTAAAGGGCTTTTTTGTAGGACAAGTTATGAAAAAAAGTGGAGGAAGAGTAGATCCTACGTTAACTAATCAATTAGTAGAAAAAAAATTGAATGAATAAGTAAGAAAATTAAGGAATACTTACATATTTTTTACTAAGAAGAACATATACAAAGTTATCTTGATAATTTTTTTCTACTTTTACTTAATTTATATAAATAATATCATTGATCTTATCCAAATTTTCCACTTATATAATGTTTAGTTGATTCCATTGTGGGATTATTAAATATAATATTAGTTTTATTATATTCAATTAATCGACCAGTTCTTTTTCCTTTGTCCGTTATTTCTAAGTTGTAGAATGCAGTGAGGTCAGATATTCTTGAAGCTTGATGCATATTATGGGTAACAATAACAATAGTGTGTTCTTCTTTTAAACTATTAATCAATTCTTCTATTTTTAGAGTAGAAATAGGATCTAAAGCCGCGCATGGTTCATCCATTAAAATAACATCAGGTTTTATAGCTATAACGCGTGCTATACAGAGTCTTTGTTGCTGACCTCCTGATAAGATTAGTCCGCTTCTATGTAGTTTATCTTTAGTTTCATCCCAAACAGTAGCTTTCTTAAGGGAAGTCTCTACAAGTTCATCCATATCACCTTTGAATCCATTAATTCTTGCGCCAAAAGCAATATTTTCATAAATAGATTTTGGAAAGGGATTGGGTCTTTGAAATACCATGCCAATACTAGAGCGTAGGTCTACAGGATTAACTTCTTTGGAATAAATATCTTTACCGTAATAGGTGATTTTACCAGATACTTTAGCATTTGGGATTAAGTCATTCATACGATTAAAGCATCGTAATACAGTACTTTTGCCACATCCAGAAGGTCCAATAAACGCTACTATCCTACCTTTAGGAATAACTAAATCAACTCCTCGAACTACTAAATTGGAGCCATAGAAGACATTAAGGTTTTCTGTTTTTAAAATAGGTTCTATCTTAATATTATTTTTCATATTTATATCTTGAACTTTATCTAGCCAATACCAATAAATTAATTAAAATCAACCAAAATGTCCGCTTACATAATTCTTAGTATCCAAATTAGTTGGATTTTCAAAAATTATTTTCGTATTATTATATTCTGCTAAAAATCCTACTTTTTTTCCTTTTTCATTGGTCTCCGCATTAAAAAACGCTGTATAGTCAGCTATTCTTTTCGCTTGTTGCATATTATGAGTTACCAAAACAACAGTATAGTTTTGCTTTAACTCGTTTATTAGTTCTTCTATCTTTAAAACTGATATTGGATCTAAAGCTGAACAAGGTTCATCCATAAGAATAACATCTGGCTTAGCAGCAATTGTACGAGCTATACATAATCTCTGTTGTTGTCCCCCAGACAGAGAAAAGCCACTTTCTCCTAATTTATCTTTTACCTCATCCCATAGAACTACTTTCTTTAATGAAGTTTCTACTAATTCATCTAAATCTCCTTTAAAATTATGAATTCTAGCTCCATAAGCTACATTATTATAAATAGTTTTTGGGAAAGGATTGGGCTTTTGAAATACCATACCAATACGTTTTCTTACTTCAATGGGATCAACATTAGAAGCGTACAAATCTTGCTTACAATATGTAACCTTGCCTTTAAGATAAAAAGAATCAATCAAATCATTAAGTCTATTTAAAGATCTCAATATTGTACTTTTTCCACATCCAGAAGGGCCAATTAAGGCAGTAACTCTGTTTTTAGGAATTGTAAAAGTAACGTCACGAATAGCTTTATGTCTTCCGTAATAGACATTAACAGAATCTAAAGCAAAAATTGTTTCTAGGGTTTCTAAAGATTTACAATCTTGTGTATATTCCATGGTAGTTTGGTCTTTAAACAACTAATTTTTCCTCATTACACTGTATTTATCTAAATTAATGAGTTTTTTGGCGGGCAACTAGACGAGATGCAACACTTGTTATTAATACCAAGAAAACCAAAATCAAAGAGGCAGACCAAGCAAGTTGTTTCTGAGGTGCAAAAGGTACAACCGAAAAGTTATAAATTAATACTGAAAGAGTAGCAATAGGTTCGAAAAGACCTTCTGGGGGGGTACTAGCCCAAAAGTTTGAATAAAGTGCTGTAAAAAGTAAGGGAGCTGTTTCTCCTGCTGCACGAGCGATCGCTAAGGTAATCCCTGTTACGATAGTGGGAGCTGCAGCTGGTAAAACTACTCCTAATACTGCCTGATAACTATATGCCCCAATTCCCAAAGCTGCCCAGCGTAAATCCTGTGGAACAATTTTTAAAGCCTCATCAGTCGTTTTTGTAATAGTAGGCAACATTAGTACAGAAAGTGCAGTTCCTCCAGCAATAGAAGAAAATCCTATAACTTTTGTCGCTATTAGTAATCCATATACAAACACTCCAATAAGTATAGAAGGAACTCCACTTAGAACGCTAGCAGCAAATCTAACCCAATAAGCAATTTTATTATCACCACTGAACTCTGCGAGGTAAATAGCTGCAAGAATTCCTATAGGAATGGCGATTAAGGAACCAATGCCTACAGTTAACAAAGTACCAACAATGGCATGAGCAACACCACCTTCCGAATACCCAGGAGGTGGTGAAAGCTGAGTGAAAAGTGGAAAATCAATTCTACGAACACCGCTATAACCTACAAAGAATAATACTGCAAATAACGGTATAATAGTACAGAACATACATAGAGAAGCAATACCAGTCCAAAAGCTATCCAATAATGAACGGGTATCTACAAGCTTTCTTGTGAGACTTAATTCTTTATCTTCCATAGTTAAATAATATTTAGTAATTGTTTATAAACTTTTAAATAGAACAAAAAGTTTACAAACATGAGGAAAAAGAAATTGTTTTGGAATTATTTTTATAAAAAATGATAAATAACCTCATTCTAAAAGTTAGTTTAAATTGGATAGTAGACCAAAGTTGAAATATCTTTCTAGATAAAAGATCCCATAAATTATTATCTCATAAACTATTAACTAACAAATGACCATAAATTTATTTTAAAAAATTCTTTAATTTTTTTATTACTTAGTCTTTGCCCTTATGAGAGTTGATTATTTAATACGAGCTTTATCAACAATAAAACCAGCAATTATATTTATAATAAATGTTAAAAATAATAATACTAAACCTGCATACATTAATGCCGAGACTTGCATTCCTGAAGCTTCAGCAAATTGACTAGCAATAAGAGAAGAAATAGTATTAGCAGGTTCTAAAACAGATACACTAATTTTGTTAACATTACCAATAATCATGGTAACAGCCATAGTTTCTCCCATCGCCCTACCTAAAGCTAACATAATACCTCCGGCAATGCCAGGAAAGGCGGCGGGAAGAAGAACACGAAAAAGTGTTTCCCAACGAGTCGCGCCTAAGCCTAAAGAAGCTTGTTTCAGCTCAACAGGAAGAGAGTCTAGAGATTCTCTAGCGATAGCGGTAATAATAGGTACGATCATAATGGCTAAAATAATACCTGATGCAAGAAGCCCCGTACCACCTATTGGGGGTCTACTGAAAATCGGTACCCAATACAAAGTGTCATATAGCCATTCAGCCAGAGGATGTACTATTGGAGTTAAAACGAAAATTCCCCAGAGCCCATAAACAACGCTAGGGATAGCTGCAAGTAATTCTACTAGAAAAACTAAAGGAACTCTAATTTGAGTAGGAATAAAATCTTTTCCTAAAAAAATAGCTGTTCCTATACCTAAAGGAGCAGCAAAGAGTAAACCAATAGAAGAGCTGGCTACAGTACCATAAACAACAGGTAGTGCACCATAGTTTTCACGCCCAATAACTGGATTCCAAGACATACTGAAAATGAAGCCCAACCCATATTCTAAAATAGCTGGCCATGCACGCCAGATAATAACACCAAAGATGGCAACTAATATCGAGCTAATTCCGATAGCAAGTCCTAGAGTTAGTATCCCAAACCACTTATCAATGGTTTTCTCGAAAGTAGAACGAGATCCTAATCCTGTTTGTCGTCTAGAAAATAGTCGGGTCACAATAAACCTAGTAATTTTTGTTCTTTAAAAAACAACAATGAAAAAAGAAGAGATTAGAAGAGAATCTATAATTTAAATTTCACTGAAATCCAGAATTTTATGGTAACAAATACTCATCAATCACGAAATCAAAGCTAGGACTCTCAGATTATTGCTTAGTTTGATTAAACTCAGTAAGATTAATATCATAATCAGGACTAATAGTGTCAGCTACTAGTGCCACTTTCTCTCTGACACTAAGTGGTAGAGTTATATAGCCCAAAGCTTTACTTTGATTCTGCCCTTCAGTTAAAGCGTACTCGATCATGGTCTCCATGGCAATTGCTTTTTTAGGTTCATCGTAACTTTTATAAGCTAGAATCCAAGTGTAAGTGACAATGGGATAAGAATCTTTTCCTTGAGGGTCTGTGATAAAAGCACGTAGATTATCTGGCAGTGCAACTGCTTCAAGAGTTTTAGAAGCAGTTTCGCTGTTAGCTTCAATATAATTACCCGCAGCATTTTCTAGCAAAGCAGTAGGTAGCTGACTGTTCTTAGCATAACCATACTCTATGTAACCAATAGCTCCCTTATTTTGCTGAATTAGAGCAGTCACTCCTGCATTTCTTTTTCCTCCAATAAATTTTCCTGTAGTAATTGGCCATTCAACACTTCTACCTTGGCCAATATCAGTTTCCCATTGTTGACTAATAGTGCTGAGGTGCTTTGTAAATACCCCTGTAGTACCACTACCATCAGAACGATGAACAACAGTTATAGGTAAATTAGGTAATTGTTGATTTGGATTTAACTCAGAAATTTTAGGATCATCCCAATAAGTTATCTTTCCACTAAAAATATCTACATAAGCCTCTCTTGATAATTTTAGTTCAGTAATACCTGGAACATTATAAGCAATTACAATGCTGCCAGCAGTTATAGGAAGCATGTGAACACCTTTATCTACTCTACTAATTTCTGCATCTTCCATAGCGACATCACTGGCTCCAAAATCCACTATTCCCATAGTGAATTGTCTTACACCAGTTCCACTGCCCATAGACTGGTAATCAATTTGCAAATTAGGTATGGATTGATGAATTTGTGCGAACCAATTTTGATATAGAGGTGCAGGGAATGATCCACCTGTTCCAATTAAGGAAACATTTTCTTCTATTGGAAATTTTGATGCTATATCTATCTGGGGATTGGATTCAATTGTTTTAACATTAGAAGGATTACCGCCACAAGCCTCTAGAGTTGCAACTACAGTTATAATCGATAATGAGGTTATTGCCTGTTTAATTGATTTTCCAGTTTTAAACATAAGAAGTTAATTGATTAAATAATCTAAACAAATATTAGAGCAGAATTGAACATCTACAAAAGATATCTTATTAAGAAATTGAAAATAAAATAATATCGGGTAAAACATTAATAATCAATACATAAAGTAAGATTAAGAACTATCTTACTCGATTGAATAATGAATTTCAAAAAACTTGGGAAATATTAAAACTGTTTTTCTTCAATAAAATAGCATTGTTGATGTTCTGATTTTACAACTACTGTTAGGGTAATTAGCTTTACTAAATAATACTTATATCGTACTACTTTTCTACAGAACTATCTTTTGAGGCCTTTGATATTTCTAAAAATAACTAATATTTTTTGTGAGATAAAAAAGTGTTAATAGAAAGCAGAATGATTAATTTATACCTTGAGTTTTCCATAAAATATTTATAAATTAAAAATTGTACAATATTATTCAACCATACGATTACTTACATATGATAAACAAATAATAGTGTAATAGGCGGCATTTCTGATAATCTTTTCAAGCAAAATTTTGAAAAAATGATAGATTATAACAGTGCAGCAACACAAATAAATATCTGTGTTGAAACTTTATAGTATTTATTCTCACATCTTAGTTCTAGCTTTATATGGTAACTGATGAATTAACTGCAAATTGGCAATGGAAAATATTAAAAGGTTCGCCTTACTTGACATGTAGTCTTTTGAGCAAATGGACTCACGGTTTTTTTACAAGATCTTTTTATCCTTTATTCCCTGAAGAAATAGGAAAATTTTTTCATTTAAATATAACCAACTATCAATTAAAACAGGTACATAGTAATCTTATTTTGTCATCTGATGAAATTGATAAATTTTCTTTTAATAGTAGATTGCTTCTAGGAGATGGGATAATTTCGAATAAGAAAGAACAAGCTCTTTGGGTGGCTAGTGCAGACTGTGTGCCTATTCTGATAGGAGATCGTAAAACAGGTTATGTTGCTGTAGTTCATGCTGGATGGAAAGGAACTGCACAACGCGTTGTACCAGAAGCAATCATTCGGTTACAAGCTTGGGGAAGTTCTATAGAAAACTTGTATGTTGCGATGGGTCCAGCAATTAGTGGACGTGTATATCAGGTTTCTGAGACTGTCGCTACAAAAATACTAATGAGTTTGTTTAACAATAAAAAAGCATATGATATAAATGATATGCTAGAGTTTTTGCATAACACTCCTAATATTCCTGTTTTTTTTGATCATATAAAAAATAAGTTTTATATAAGTATTGCTCAAGTTAATCAGATTCAATTAGAACAACTAGGTGTTCAGAAGAACAAAATATCTATCGCTCCTTATTGTACATATCAATCTTCTTCTAATTTTTTTTCTTACAGACGTACTAATGCTAGACGGATTCAATGGTCAGGTATCATATCAGATACATAAATTTTAAAAAAATTATTTTATCTCATTTAATAATTATTGCAATATTATTTCCTCATCTTATATTTTATAAGAAAATTATCTTAAGCATAAAGTTAATAACAATAAAAAGTTATCCTTAAGATTTTCAATTTTTTCATAAAAATAACTTTTGATTTGTACAATTGATATTCTATTTTAAATATTGATAATTAGTTAAGATCTTCCTTTCGACTTGTTTTATAGAGCATTAATCTTGAACAAAGTCTTTGCTACATATATCTTGAAGTAAGAATTCTCATACTAACTACTTTTTTAGCTTTTCCTATTTACTCTAATGAACTATTTTAAAAGTTGATAAGCTATGATTAATGATGTTTATAATCATTAGAAATGCAGAAATTTCTAATACCTAAAACTATGATAGTTTTTATAAGTCTTATTAAGTACGTATCCCAAGTGATTTTTAGCCAATTAGTTAACGACAAATAAAATGAAAAGGAACCATTGAAATATTGTTAAATATTTAAAAAGGCTTATTTGTAAAAATCTTGAATGACTGTACACCTTTTAATTATACTTAGTTATTGAGGTATTTAAATAAGAATTTATGACCGAATCGACCCCTGCCTCGAATGTCCCTAATACTTTAATCGGACGTCTTTCTTCAAAAGGGTGGATAGTAGTAGTCATTATGATTGCTGCTTTAATCTCAACTCCTATATTATTTGTATTCAGTAGTATTTTTACTGATGCAGGAGCTATCTGGCAGCATTTAGCTGATACGGTTTTAACTGACTACATTCTAAATTCTTTATGTTTAATGCTAGGCGTAGGAATTGGAGTATTAATTATTGGGGTTACAACTGCATGGCTTGTTAGTCTTTGTTATTTTACGGGGTGTGATTGGTTTGAATGGCTTTTATTAATGCCTTTGTCTGCTCCAGCCTATCTTTTGGCTTATACTTACACCGATATGTTGGATTACTATGGTCCTGTACAAATAGCTCTTAGAAATTGGTTTGGATGGCAAGACTTTAACGATTACTGGTTCCCAAATATCCGCTCACTGTGGGGAGCAGTTATCATGCTAATTCTAGTACTTTATCCTTATGTCTATCTACTAGCAAGAACTGCTTTCTTAGAGCAATCTATTTGTACGTTAGAAGCTAGTCGTTCTTTAGGTTGCAGTCCATGGCAAAGTTTTTTAAAGGTTACTCTTCCTTTAGCTCGTCCAGCTATTATAGCGGGATTAGCTTTGTCTTTAATGGAAACATTAAATGATTTTGGGACTGTCCAGTATTTTGGAATTAACACCTTTACCACAGGTATATTTAGTATTTGGTTTGATTTCGGAGAGAGACAAGCAGCTGGACAATTAGCTGCTTGTCTAATGTTATTCATTTTTTGTTTAATTATTTTAGAACTATGGTCTCGCCGGAAGATCCGTTATTATCAGAATAGTAGTGCTCGTATAAGATTACCTCGCTATCAGTTAAAATCATGGCGAGGTTTAATTGCTTGGCTAGTTTGCTTTTTGCCTTTTCTAGGGGGATTTCTCATACCTGCTATCTACCTAACTAAGTTAGTTATTGTTAATTTTACTACTGCCTTTGCCAATAATTTTTGGGGTCTAGCTAGTCATAGTTTGACTGTTGCTTTTATAAGCTCAATTCTCTCTGCTACCTTAGCTTTAGTTATGGCTTATGGACAACGTTCAGAAAATAATTTTCTTACCAATACATCTATTAAAGTTGCGGCCCTTGGATACGCTATTCCAGGATCAGTTATCGCAGTAGGAATACTAATTCCTTTAGGACGTTTAGATAATATGATCACTAACTTTATTGGACAAATTTTTGAGATAAAAGTTGGTCTCTTAATTAGCGGTACAATAATAGCCTTAATCTATTCTTATCTAGTAAGATTCCTAGCCGTTGCTTTTGGATCGGTTGATTCCAGCTTGGGAAAAATAAAACCTAGTCTAGATGATGCTGCTAGGAGTTTAGGATCTACACCTAGAAAAAATTTAATTAAGATTCATACACCTTTAATGACTGGCGGGATACTTACAGCAATCATGCTAGTTTTTGTAGATGTAATGAAAGAGCTTCCTGCTACACTAGTCATTCGTCCTTTTAATTTTGATACCTTAGCAATTAGAGTTTATCAATATGCCTCAGATGAACGGCTTTCGGAAGCTGCTGCACCAGCATTAGCTATTGTTTTAGTTGGTTTAATTCCTGTTATTTTTCTTAGTTGGCAAATTACCAGATCACGACGTCATCAAGACTCTTTTTAGAATTATTAGTGATAAAAACTTTAAATATTTTTTCATAATTAAAATCATGAAAAAATATTTTATTTCTGATAAGGGAATTGATATATATTAAATAATTTATAAAAAAACGTTTTAGTCTGGAGTTAGTATTGTTGTTCAGTTATGACATGACATAGAATTTTTCTCATTATTGGAAAAGATAACTTAAGACGATCAACATTACTTTCTTAAGATGCTATATTCTCTCTAATCTAATTCGGTCAAAGTAATCTACAATTAACTACGATCACCATAAAAAACACAGGGTAAATCATCTAGTCCATACTAAAACCTATAGAACAAAAACTACTCAAGATTTATTATCACGAGAAACTGGTTTTAGTATGGACTAGTTATAAAGGCAACATTTATGTTCCCTCTGAGTATTACTTAATGGTAGAAATTACCTATTATCAAATCTAAAGCTAGAAATAAATATGACGAAAAACCTAACTTATTATCGTAACATTGGCATCTTTGCTCATGTGGATGCTGGAAAAACTACCACTACTGAAAGAATTCTAAAATTAACAGGTAAAATTCATAAAATTGGTGAAGTACATGAAGGTGCTGCAACTACTGACTTTATGGAACAAGAGCAAGAAAGAGGTATTACTATCCAATCTGCAGCTACTAGCTGCTTCTGGAGAGATCATCAACTAAATATTATTGATACTCCAGGTCACGTTGATTTCACTATCGAGGTTTACCGCTCTTTAAAAGTTTTAGATGGTGGTATTGGCGTTTTTTGTGGTTCAGGAGGTGTAGAACCTCAGTCTGAAACAAATTGGCGCTATGCTAATGACTCTAAAGTTGCTCGTATTATTTATATTAATAAGCTAGACAGAACTGGTGCCGACTTTTTTAGAGTTGTCAAGCAAGTTGATGAAATATTAGCTGCTAAGCCTATTGTTATGGTAATACCTATTGGGATAGAAAATGATTTCTGTGGCGTAGTAGATCTACTTACTGAAAAATCATGGACTTGGGATGATTCTGGAGATCCAATGAAATATACGGTAAAAGATGTTCCTGAAGAAATGAAAGAGCAGGTAGCAGAATATCGAGAAATGCTAATCGAAACTGCTATAGAACAAGATGATAGCTTAATGGAAAAGTATCTTGAGGGAGAAGAATTAACTATTGAAGAAATTAAGTTTTGTATTCGAAAAGGTACTCGTGATCTTGCCTTCTTTCCTACTTATTGTGGTTCCTCTTTCAAAAACAAAGGAGTTCAGTTAGTATTAGATGCTGTTATTGACTATCTTCCTAACCCCATGGAGGTAAAACCTCAACCAGAAGTAAATCTAGAAGGAGAAGAAACAGGAAGCTATGCTATCGTAGACGCGGATAAGCCTTTAAGAGCATTAGCCTTCAAAATCATGGATGATCGTTTTGGATCACTAACCTTCACACGTATTTATTCAGGAAAAATTGCTAAAGGTGACACAATATTAAATACTGCGACAGGAAAAACAGAAAGAATTAGTCGTCTAGTGGAAATGCATGCTGATTCCCGAGAAGAAGTAGAATCTGCACAGGCAGGAGATATCATAGCTATTGTAGGCATGAAAAATGTCCAAACAGGTCATACTTTATGTGATCCCAAGTTTCCTGCAACACTAGAGCCTATGATTTTCCCGGATCCTGTAATATCTGTTGCCGTATCACCTAAGAAAAAAGGTGAAAACGAGAAGATGGCTTTAGCTATAAGTAAAATGGTTCAAGAAGATCCATCGTTCTATATGGAAACGGATAAAGAAAGTGGTGAAACCATAATCAAAGGAATGGGAGAATTACACTTGGATATAAAAGTTGATATTCTTAACCGTACTCATGGAATTGAAGTAGAAGTTGGTAAACCACAAGTAGCTTATCGTGAATCCATTACTAAAGTTATCAAAGATACTTATATTCATAAGAAACAGTCTGGTGGTTCCGGACAATTTGCTAAAATTGATTACAGTATCGAACCGGGAGAACCTGGTAGCGGTTTTCAGTTTACTTCAAAAGTTACAGGAGGTAATGTTCCAAGAGAGTTTTGGCCTGCAGTACAAAAAGGCTTTGAAGCCAGTGTACAAAAAGGTGTTCTTGCTGGTTATCCTTGTGTAGATTTAACAGTAACTCTTTCGGATGGATCATTTCATCCGGTTGATTCTTCAGCGATAGCCTTTGAAATTGCAGCTAGAGCTGCTTACCGTCAAACAGTTCCTAAAGCTGGACCTCAATTATTAGAACCTATTATGAATGTAGATGTTTTTACTCCTGAAGATTACATGGGAGATGTAATAGGTGATATTAATCGTCGTCGTGGTATGATCAAATCTCAAAATTCTACACCTATGGGAGCACGAATTAAAGCAGATGTTCCTTTAAGTGAAATGTTTGGTTATATAGGTGATTTACGTACAATGACATCTGGACGTGGTCAGTTTTCTATGGAATTTTCTCACTATGCTCCAGCTCCAAGTAATGTGGCGGAAGAAGTTATTAAAGAAACAAAAGAACGTCAAGCTTCCTCTTAATTAGCAAAATTTACCTAATATTAATATGTTTCCTAATTGAAAAATATTACTTATTAGTGTCTTGAAATATATGATTTTCTTATGTTTAGAATATTCCAAACATAAGAAAATCATATATCTGTAAATTATTGCTTTTTAACCAAATTTTATATTATTAATTTTTTATAAAAAAAATAGTTACATGACTTACTATATTTTTTCTTTTAGAAGAGTTAAATCAGAATTTTGATAGTAGTGACTTAAAATTCGATAATAAGGAATATTCTGTTTTGCTAAATAATAACTTCCCCACTGACTCATTCCAATTCCATGTCCAAAACCTCTTCCTCTAATTGTAAAAAGACCTTGATCAATTGATATTCTAAATCCAGTACTTTTTAACTTTAATATTTTACGTAGTTCTATTCCTGAGACCCTTCGAGAACCTTGATCACCCAAGACATTTAAGGTCACTATACGACCGCTTGGAGTAACTTTACCAGGAACTAGTGAGTATATTGTGCCTAATCCATTTATTAATTGCCCGATTTCTGTTGAACTAAAAGTTTGATTCCATGAAAATACAGGAGAAAGTTGATCATAGTCTGGAACTCCCTGTAAATAAGATAAAGACGAATTCCATACATTCTCAACATTCTCTGTATGACCACCAGAAGATGAATGAAATACAGATAAAATAAGTTTTCCATTATGAGTCAAAACTTCCTTAGAAGTCACTTTAACTGCATTATGAGTGGCTAGAGACTCTGTCTCTATACCCCTGTAAATTTGCGTCTTAGTGGTTGTATCTAAGTCATAGTGTATGTTACCTGAAGTGGATGTTTTAAAAAGTGCATAAGTACGTGAAACTATTGCTTGAGCTTTTAACGCTTCTTTAGGCCATGTAGGATAAGATTCACCACCGACAACACTATAGAGATATTCATTTAAATCGACTAAATTAATTACTATTATTGTCTTTCCTTGACTAATGAGTAATATTTTCCCTCGATACCAGCGATTATTTATCCAAACTACACCTTTTCCTTGAGGTTCTATTAGAAAATAACTTAATTTCCAGTGCTTGAGACTAATTTTATTTTCATTAAACAGTTTTATTTTAAAGCTATTTAATGGAGCTAAAGTACCTATTTGTTTTCCTTGATTATTTATAACATTAGCTGGAGAAGAACTACCTATATATAAAGTTTTTACATTTTTTTTAATAGCAACTCGAAGTTCTGTAGAAGCATGTGTAGATGAACAAGAAAATAATATTATATAAAATATTAAACTTCTAAAAAGCGTGATAATAAATGGATTTTTTAAACTTATTATCATAGACTTTACTTTTTAAATCCTCATAAATATACGAGATCTATATTGTATTTAATATCTTGTCAAACTTTCAGCACATGGTTTTAGATAAGTTTGGCAAATCTTAAATATAAATCATAAAATTAGGCTTCAAAGTTATTTTCAGAATTAAAAATAACTTTGAAGCCTAATTATAATCCTACTAATTAAAAACAAGAATATTTGGTATTTTATTCATAGCATTAATTAATTTGCACAAGAGGTGCAGGTATTGTCAGTATCTTTAAAATCATCCCTTTGGACCGTTCTAACATAATAAATAGCTTTGCAGCCATCTTTCCAGGCTGTTAAAAACATTTTAAAAATGTCTGTAGCTGATAGAGAACGTTCAGGTTCTTCAGGTAGATAAATTCCTTGATTTAAATTGAACAACAACTCCATAGATATACCAGTATCTATCCACTGTTGTATTGTTGAAACTGCTTTAACAACTTTTTGCTGATCTAGGACTTTATTTTCATGGTAGAACCAAAAAGACTCCTTTATAAAAGGGGGAGCGATAGGTACTGTCCCCTTTGCCCATTTATCATAGAAAAAACGGCTATAAACAGGAAGAATGCTTGCTGTACAGCCTTGTACTAAAGAAGAAGAAGTATTAGGAGCTATCGCCGTAATATGAGAATTACGAATACCATAAGTTTTAATATTCTCTGACAATTCTACCCAGCGTTCTTTTTGGGAAGCATTTTCTATAAACCAGTCAACAGATTTTGAACCAATTAACTTACCTTTACTCCAATCACTCCCTGTAAATGCATTATACGCACCTCTCTCTTTAGATAATTCCATAGATGTATGAGTACACCAATAGCCAACTTCCTCAAATAGTTGACTAATTTCATCTAGATTGTCATATGTCAAAAATCTTTTTGCTAACCAATCTGCTAATCCCATACATCCAACTCCGATAGTGCGATATCTATCATTGTGAGTTTTCGCATAGCTGAATGGAGGATTAGTAATGTCTATAGTATTGTCCAAAATTCGAACTGCTAAATTCGAAAGATAACTCAGCTCAGTATCTTCAACATTTGCTAAATTTAAACTTACTAAATTACAACAATGACTTTCTTTCCTCGGGGCAACATTTGAAAAAGATTCTGTACATAAGTTAACTCCTGGAATATACCCAACATGTTTATTAGGATTCGCCCGATTTATGGTATCTTTAAAGGCTAAATAAGGCATTCCCGTTTCTAACTGAGAACGCATTATAGTTTTAAACAATTCACGAGCATTAATCTTTTTATAAAGGGTAATTTTGTTTCCTAGTTCGGATTCAATTAACCTATAAATTGTTTCGAATTCTTCACCCCACAATTCAGCTAATTCGACACCAAGTTTTATTCGTACTTCATAGGGATCAACTAATGTCCATTCTTGTTTTTTCTCAACTCGCCGCATAAACTCATCTGTTAAGATTAGTTGAGGAAAAACATCATACGCCTTACGTCTTTGATCACCATTCTCTGTTTGCATTTCTAGAAATTCTGGAATATCTAAATGCCAAACATCTACACCAATCGTAATAGCTCCAGCTCTCCTTCCTCCTTGGTTAACAGCTATCGCCGTATCATTTAGTAATTTAATCCAAGGAATAATACCTCCGGAAGCATTAGCTTTGCCCATTACCCAGCTTCCTGTAGCTCTAATACGACTAACATTAGCTCCAACACCACCACCATTTTTAGAAATTCTAGCTGCATTAGTGACACCTTCACAAATACTTTCTAAATCATCATCAATGGCTATAATAAAGCAGCTAGTCAACGAACCTTCTGGGATTCTTAGGTTTGCCAAAATTGGAGTAGCTAAGGATATTTTGCGTGTGGCGATAGCTTCATAAAAACGTTTAGCCCAAGGTAATCGATTTTGAGGAGCTTCAACTATTGCTAGTAACAGAGAACAGGTTAATAAGGCTTCTTGGGGAAGCTCATCTGGTAATAAATAACGACTACTAAGGAGCACTGCCCCAGCATAGTCATAATCTATATCCCAGTCTGAATTAATCCAAGAGCCTGCTTCTTGTAAATCTTCTAAAGAATAAGCAAGCAGGCGTTTGTCATACTGGCAATTTTTTACTTTAGTTTGAACTGTAATTTCGTATTTATCATATTGATAGCCACGACTAACTAAAATATTTTTCCAAAGGCTCCAAATATGTAGTCTGCCAGCAACATAACGCCAGTCAGGCTCTTCAGGACTACACATTTCTAAAGAGCAATTGATTAGATTATTTTGAATATCCTTTGTGGTAATACCATCACGTAAGCGAGTGGTTAGTCCCGCCTCTAAGGCAATACTATTTACATCTTTACCAGAACATGCCCAACTGACGACAGCACGTATTTTTCCAATATCAAGAGCAGTCCAAGATCCATCTCGTCGTTCTACCTTAATTTTACTTGCTCCTAAGTTTGAATAGTGATTAAGGTGAGATGTATTCGTGTCTCCTGGATTGTTTTGTTGGGAGAAATTTGAGACAGTAGATTGCATCATTTACACTAAATAAATTATGACTAAGAAAAAACTAATAGATTGTATACTTGAATTTTGTTACTTTTGTATCAGCTTGAGAAGGATACATTTTTGTTATAACATACATGTGGTGTGACATATGGTATGTTTTTACTAAGAACTCTACAGAAAAAATACAAAAAAAACATTTTTGTCAAATAGATTATTAGGAAAAAATATAAATTCATAAATGAAAATCCTACGCTTAATCCATAGAATATTAAGGTGATTATTAAGAATATTTAATATCTTGTATAGTCTTAAATATTATCCATTCAATACGAAAAACATACAACATGTAATTAATCATATAAAGAATTAAATAATCTTAAGTAAAGATAATAAGAGCCTGCCCTAAAAATTCTCTATATTCTTAGGCATAATTTCTTACAAATTCACATTTTATCAACACTTAATTTCTAAAAAAAAAGAAAATTCTAAGTTGATCAAAGAAATGTAAAATTAATTTACATTGTCAAGTCTACATCATTTTATGTCATTGGTTATCCAAATATATTTTTACAGAATTATTCCGTAGGTCAATTATCATAACATTCTATTGTCTATTATTTCAGTATATTCAGAATATTTTTTATTATCTGGCTACTAATAGTTAAATTATAGTTTTCAGGTTAATACATTAGTATTTTTATAAATAAAATACATTTATATTTCTTGGCTGATAGAATTTAAATAACATTAATTAAAGTTTTTCTCTTAAAGAGAAAAATTTTAATTAGAAAAAAATTATCTTTTGTAATATATTTTCTTGACTACTAAAGATGTTTTAAAAAGATATAAAACAATTTCTAGGATGCCTGTTAACTTTTTGTTTTAAGTATAAATTTTTTACAACTTATACATTTAAGTTATCCAATCATGAATAATGAAAAACTTATGTAATAAAAAATACTATACAAAATTCCTAAATATGTGTATATAGTTATCCTAACTTAATTAGATATTCTACTATTAACGGCTGCGATTCATCACATAGTATAAAAGCTATTAAATCAAAATCAGTTAAATTATTTTAATAAATACAAAATTGCAAACTTTCTATTTATCAAAATTACCAATGTCTTTAAGATTATTATTTTCTTCCTTATACTCTGACTCTGACTTTTCAAGAGGTTGGTAATCAACATAATCGATGTGGTTGTAATTACTTGTTTCAGAGCTAAAATTTTTACTCTTGTTTTGTTTATTAAATTGTGGTCTATTTTTCCGATAGACTTGAGATGAAGATGAAGGTGAGCTGTTTTCCCACATATCGTTTACACTTTTTCGAACATCATAATCATGAGTAAAATTTCTGTTAGAACGAGGCTTTACTCTGGAGGATGAACGGTTACTTCTGGAACGACGAACTCTTTCTTCATTACCTGATCTACGATTATTACGTAGATCACTAGTACCTTTTAAACGAGGGTTATTACGATAACTTTGAGATTTATCCTCATAGGAATCTAAATTATCAAGTTCAGCTTCAGTATATAGACGAGTTTTACTAACTCTACGCCCATTGTCAATAAATGAAGAACTACGTTTAGCTTGCTCCGTAGTTGCTCCCCTTAGACGAATACTTTCTGCAGCAAAGAATATAGCTGACCCTGTTAATAAAAATTGTCCGAATTGTAAAATAGGATCTAATCTCCATCCTTGGAATAGCAAGATCAATCCGCATAGTAAACCAACTGCAGCGAAAAATATATCATGATCTCTTGATAGTTCTGGTCGTACAGAACGCAAAAAATATAAACCAGCTCCGGCTATAGCTAAAAATATTCCCAGTACACTAGCTGAATTCAGTCCAAAATTAACCATTACTGATCTCCATTTCCTATTTTAATAATAACGAATTTTTGTTAATCATCTCCATTTCTCATAATAAATAATCAATACAGTGGCTATTACTCATAATGTAAAAAGTGATTAATATAAAGATTATTTGCTTTTTCAGTATTATAGAAGTAATAGGTCAGTGAAAACCTGACTATTTATATTTATTTTGGTTATCATAAATTACTTAAAGTTATTATGAATAAAGACTATTAACTTTGATATCAAATCTATTCATAAATCATGTTGGTTTCACTTACAAAGATTCTAAACTAGGTATTTGTAATAAAAATTTCAATTTTTTAATTTTTATTACTTACTGTTAAAGCTTTTTTATAAGCATCATCTAAAACTTCAGAAAGGGTTGGATGAGTATGTATATTAAATGCTAAGTTTTGTACAGTTTGATGTTGGCCAATGGAGTTAGCAGCCTCTTGAATGAGGTCAGAAGCATGAGGACCAATAATATGTACTCCTAGCAGTTCTCCACTATCCTTTCTAAAGATAACCTTCACAAAACCATCAGCTTCTCCTTCTGCAAGCGCTTTAGAATTTCCCTTAAAATAAGCTTTAACTGAAGTAATTTCAAAATTTTCTAACTTACCTAACTCTCTTGCTGCAGATTCCGTAAGTCCTACATAACTAATTTCGGGTTCAGTAAAGGTAGCTGCTGGTATACTTCGGTAATCTATTTCCATACTACGTCCACAAATATTTTCAACAGCAATAACTCCTTGGCCGGATGCTACATGAGCTAACATCATCTTGCCAGTTACATCTCCTATTGACCATATATGAGGAATAACTTGGCCATTATTTATCACTTGCATTTTATTGTTAATAGGAATAAATCCTTTTTCTAACTCAATACCAACGTTATCTAATCCAAGATTGCTAGTCGTAGGAATACGACCTGTAGCGACTAGACAGGAATCAACTTCTAAAATATCTACTATTTGTTTAGTTTTAACATCTGTTAGTTCAATGACAACAGGTTTACCTGGAATTATTTTACTTGCGAAAACACCAGAATAGGTTTCAATGTTGCGAGAGTCAATTAATTTTCGTTGAGCAAACTTAGAAATTTCAGTATCAAAGCCAGGAATCAAATTGTCTAATGCTTCTACTATAGTAACTTCACAACCTAATGCGGTATAAATATCAGAAAATTCCAGTCCAATATAACCGCTACCAATAATAGCAATCCATTCCGGTAACTGTTTCAATTTTACTGCCTCGTCACTTGTAAAAACAGTATCATGATCAATTTCTATTCCAGGAGGAACAAAAGGACTTGAACCAGGAGATAATATAATATTTTTTGCTGTAATTTTTTGTTCACTATTATTTGTTAGAACGTTAACTGTTTGGTTATCAATAATTTTTCCTTGACCATATATGATTTCTACTTTTAAATGCTTAAGACTGTTTGTGAGATCTTGACGGATTTTATTTACTAAATTTGTTGCATGATCAGCGATTTTTTCCCTATCAAATTTTACTTCGTCAACCTGAATTCCCAATTTTTGAAGATGATTAAGATTTTGTAATTCTCTTACTTTTTTTGCTGTTGCTAACAAGGCTTTTGAAGGAATACATCCACGGTTAACACAGGTACCACCTATATCATTCATTTCTATTAAAACAGTCTTTAAACCACACTTAACTCCATGCACAGCAGCTGCATGTCCCCCCACTCCTCCACCGATAATAATTAAATCATAATCAAAATCTTTTTTATTCATAGTTTTCTTTATTATATTTAAATTATTTTATTTTACTTAAAATATATACTTTGATGATAAATCTTTTTCAAAAAAAGGTGTTTATAGAAGATTGTGAAGCAGTTTTGTAAGTACAAATCATCTAAACAAGAATAACTATCAATTAAAAAGTATGGGAAATCTACAATATTATTTTTTGAATTCAGATAATAAAGTTACAGATAATTTGTTTATAGCAATTAGTTAAAGTATAAGAATTTAGGAGTAATTTAGCTACTCTGTGAAAGAACCTTAAAAAATAAAAAACATTGTTTTCTAGGGCTTTTAAAACTATATAAGTTTAAAACTTTGATAAATAAACTTTTAATATTAATTTCTGCAGATTGATAATAACTGTAAAATTTATACATGACTAGACGAATACGGAGGGATTCGAACCCCCGACACCCAGGACCGGAACCTGGTGCTCTATCCACTGAGCTACGTATCCAGCCATATTATACTAACATAGTTTATTCAGCTAATATCAATTGCATTAAATATATTAAAAAAAAAAATTAAAATCCTAAATTTGTATATAATTTTGTATTTTTAATATTGATTTCGATATGATTCAGATAGTAATAAATCTGATCAGATATTTAAAAAGCTGAGATGATAAAAATTTGCTATGAATTAAGGATCAAAACTCTCCTGTGAGCCATACTTCACCAATATTAATGCCACATCTTACAATGTCGTCATCGTCAGACAATAATCGTCTAAGACTTTTTTGTGGATCGTCTAACATTGCTCTAGCCCAAGAAATTGCTAGTTATCTAGGAATGGACATTGGACCTATGGTTCGTAAGCGATTCGCCGATGGTGAATTATACGTCCAAATTCAAGAATCAATTCGAGGATGCGATGTTTATTTAATACAACCTTGTTGTAACCCTGTTAATGATCATTTTATGGAGTTACTAATTATGATTGATGCTTGTCGAAGAGCATCTGCGCGTCAGATTACCGCTGTAATCCCTTACTATGGTTATGCTAGAGCCGATAGAAAAACAGCGGGACGTGAATCTATCACAGCAAAACTGGTAGCTAATCTAATAACAGAAGCAGGTGCTCATCGAGTTTTATCTATGGATTTACATTCTGCCCAAATACAAGGTTACTTTGATATACCTTTTGATCATATATATAGTACCCCAGTATTATTGGACTATTTTTCTACAAAGGATTTATCTGATCTTGTAATTGTTTCTCCAGATGTTGGAGGTGTTGCTAGAGCCAGAGCATTTGCTAAAAAACTTGATGACGCTCCATTAGCAATCATCGATAAACGTCGCCAATCTCATAATGTAGCTGAAGTTATGAATATTATTGGGGACGTTAAAGATAAAACAGCTGTTTTAGTTGATGACATGATTGATACAGCCGGAACAATTACGAAGGGAGCAAATTTACTTCGAGAAGAGGGTGCGAGAAGAGTTTATGCCTGTGCTACTCATGCTGTATTTTCTGGTCCCGCTATTTCTCGACTTTCAAGTGGTGTTCTAGAGGAAGTAATAGTTACAAATACGATTCCAATTCCTGAGGAAAATTGTTTTGAACAGCTTACTGTACTATCTGTAGCTAACTTATTAGGAGAAGCTATTTGGCGTGTTCATGAAGATACATCTGTAAGCAGTATGTTTCGTTAAATTAGATCTTCAAGTGTTCTTTAATAATTCTAACTTTTATTCATAAGGTTAGAATTATTAAAGATATAAAATATTACTGAACGAAGCCTTATTTGATTCTATGGATATGGTCACAAATTAATTAATTTTTAATGAAAAAAAGAAATAGTTAAATTCTTAATATCTTAAGGATGAAATATATTTAATTAATAATTTTAAATGAAGAAATAAGCATGAGCTTAGCACATAACAATTCTTACAACTAAAATTATTGGTGGTAAATTTTCTAATAATTAGAATTATATTCTATAGGGAAAATATAGAATTTCCCTATAGAATACAGTCATTGCATTTTCATATCTTTAAGTAAAAATGGCATTATTATTCCTGTAAAGACACTAGAAACGATAAGGGCCATGGTAAAGTTTAAGCCCACTTCTTGAGAGCCAATTAATATTAACAATCCTTCTAGTCCAACTAGTATAAAAGATCCTAATAAGATTCCAAAAACTAATTGTCTGTAAACATAAAGAGGATCACGTAACAATTTACCTTTGAAGAATAATTTTGCTGAGTACCAAACTAAATTAAACATATGTTAAGCTCCTAAATAAATTTAAGAATAATTAAACCAATAATAGCAACAGGAATACCCCCAGCTGGACCTAACAAACCTCCAAGAATACCTGCTAGCTCATATCCCAAGTCTTTTCCAGCCAAAATAATACCACCAATAGCACCTGAAATGGTTGAAAATAATGCAGCGACAAACAACCAAAAAAATCCACTAATTAGAGTTATATCTCCATTCGTTAAGTTAAACAAAAAAGTTTTGACTATAGGGCTAACATTTAGGTGCTCAATAAACACGTTCATATTGAAAATCCTCCTAGATATAGTTTATGTTTATTATTTCTAATAATTTATAAAATTATTGAGAAGAGGCCAACAACTCTTTTTGGACGTTTTGTAACATATTATTCATAATATGTGCCTGCTCTAGTTGTTTGTGATCAGTAAAAATTGCATATGCTTCTTGACAATATTTTTGGCATCTTTTTAAGTTATTGAAATTTCTTACCTTAGAATGTTCAATATTGTCTGGCAAGTTAAACAAAACATTAGCTTTATTGGCAATAGTATTAGCATACTCCAAAGGTGTATCGTTAGCCGTTCTAACTTTTAAAGCTTCGTCGTATGCTTTTAAAGCTTTTAAATTATTTTCTATAGGATGAGAAGTAGGCAGATACTGTAGTGTATTTGCTAAGTTATTTTGTAACATAGCATATTCACTAGGGTAGTTCGTAATCGTAATCCATTTTAATGCTGATTGAAAAGACTGTACTGCAACTCCATATCTAATTTTTTCTTTATCCGGTCCTATAGGTAAAGATAAATAAGCGATTGCAATATTATTCTGTAGGATAGCAAATTCTTGAGGGTAGTTTTCACCAGTAAAGATTTTTGTTGCTTTATAATATATTTGTATAGCTTCCTGTATGGTAGCTTTATTGAAAGCTACTAAACTTTGTAAAACAATTCCTAAATTCATTTGTGTTTCAGCAATTTCTGGAGGGGAAGCATATTTTTCTAAAATAGGTAAGGCCTCTTGATAAGAGCTCCTTGATTCTAGTAATAAGTTTTCTCCATTATCAGGAATAGAACGTAAAGCTGTTCCTATACCTGAAAGACATCTTGCCTTAAGTAGTAACGTATCATGAGTATTTAACTCTAGCCCTTTACGATAAAGAAAAATAGAGTTTTGAATTTGTTCAACTGTTCTTGCTTGGCTTTGTAGCCTAGTTGCCATCTCTATTAGCATTTCGATTTTTTCTGATGTTGTAGCTACTTCAGATTCAATGGCTTTTAAAGCAGCTTTAACGTTAGCATTACTAAAAGTAAGTGTCACAATATTAGTAGTTAGTAGTGTAAAATTAATAAAGAAGTATATACAAAAGTTAACTTCTGTAATTAGACTTAAGCATCTTAATGCTTAGTTCTTTAAATATATTTGAATATATATTCTTATTGAATCAAAAAAAAATTATTTTACTAAACTTCCTTGGTATTTTTTAATAAATCTGTTTTGATTATTTTTATTTAATAAAATCAGGACTACTGCTAAAAAGTCATGGTTAGTCATTTAGTCCTAACTTACTTAAAGTAGAATGCACTATAATACACATTTATAGCTTAGGGGAAATACTATTGTTATTCGTTTAGAAATAATGCTATAAATATTGATATAAGAACAAAAAAATCCTAAGAATCTCTAACCAAAATAACTTATTTATGTTTGCGAATAAAATCGATATATTTTACCCGGCTTATTCATGACAAGAGATTATTTACTAATAAACATAAGATTTAAAGAATGTTTAACTAAAAGAATTCTTACTGTCTGAAAAAATAAATATCAGCCGGGATTTTATTAAATATATGGAATATAAATGACCATATCATTACTGAGATTAAGGTAACAAAGAATGACACGATATTGATATCAATAGTACTTCACTGCCATCTATTTATCTGATAAGATTTCTAATTGATCTATACGCAACCAAACACTAGGAGCTGGCGCTGAAAATTGAATTAAAGCATATTCATCGTTTAGGTCTAATATCTCGCCTTTTGTTTCAAATAAATAGCTTGGGAAACGTTTATCGCTGGCCTTCCCTTCCAAGCTATTTTCTAAACTTTCTTTAATTACGCGAATCAACATACCTTTCTTAATTTGAGCTGCCATAACTAATTACTAACTTTAAAACTTATTCTCTAATTTTTATTCTAACAAATAATGGGTGGTTAATAGATTGTGAACAATGTTTTATTTAAGTCAATAAAGAAAAACTCTATTTAAAGAGAGAAATATTCCGTAAATTAAGATTAGTTACTTTAGGTCAAATAAGAAAAAACTAATCACGAACTGTTACCATGATCATTAATCCTGATATTAATAGTTTTAAAGGAAAATTGTTAAGGAATTAGTTAAGAACTATGAAAATTACACGACTTTTACTCAATATAAAAAATTATTGCATAATACTTTTATTTACCATAATTTTTTGTTTTTTTAGTTTTCACAATTCAGTCTCTAAAGCTGAACCTGCAAACATATCAGAAAAGGTGTCTACCTACAATAATAAAACCGAGCCAACAGATAACTTTGTATCGGCTGCGGTTATTCGTACTGGTCCAGCAGTAGTTCGTATTGATACTGAAACTCTTGTTACGAGACAACTCAATCCATTCTTTGATGATCCATTATTTCGTGATTTTTTTCAACATCAGTTAAGACCTCCTATCCCACAGGAACGTAGAATCACAGGACAGGGATCGGGATTCATAATTGATAAAGGTGGCATTATCTTAACGAATGCCCATGTAGTAAGTAATGCCGATAAAGTAACTGTAACTCTTAAAGATGGACGTACTTTCAATGGAAAAGTTAAAGGTACTGATGAGGTGACTGACTTAGCTGTAGTAGGTATTGATCCTCAAGGAAGCAATCTACCTGTCGCAAAATTAGGAGATTCTAAAAATCTTCAAGTTGGTGATTGGGCAATTGCTGTAGGAAATCCTGTAGGTTTAGATAATACGGTTACGTTGGGTATTATTAGTACTATTGGTCGCTCTGCAGCTCAAGCTGGTATCCCTGACAAACGTCTTGATTTTATTCAAACGGACGCTGCAATAAATCCTGGAAATTCTGGAGGCCCTTTATTGAATAAATTAGGAGAAGTGATTGGCATAAATACTGCGATTCGTGCTGATGCAATGGGTATTGGTTTTGCTATTCCAATCAATAAAGCAAAAACTTTACAAAAAGCTTTAACGTCTGGTCAACAAGTTCCTCATCCATACATTGGCGTGCAAATGGTTAATATTACTCCTGAGCTCGCTAGAGAAAACAATAGAAATCCGAATTCTCCGATTATTATTGCTGAAGTTGATGGTATTTTAGTTATCAAGGTAATTCCTGATAGTCCAGCTGCAATAGCACGATTGCGCCGTGGTGATGTAATCGTAGCTGTTAACAATCAACCAGTTAAGGATGGAGGAGATTTACAAAGAATTGTTGAAGAGACTCAAATTAATACTAACTTAAAACTTAAGTTATATCGTGGTGATCGTTTAATGGAGTTGACTGTTAAAACTAAACAATTAAGGGGAACATCATAGTTAAGTAGAGTAAATAGTTCTTATTTAAACAATGAACTATTTACTTATTTACAATATTAAAACCTAACATTTTTATATAAACAACTTATTACTCTTTTTTTTAAATATTGATTGATGCTTATTAAAGTTACTTGCTGATAAGATATAAAAAAGCAAGCCTGGCTACAATAATTAAAACTAGATTATTTAAAAGTAGTTAAAACTGATTTTAGATTATCTCATAATAGTATACAGTAGCTTTTCTTAAGTTATAGTAAATTTATTACTTTAAATAATTCAATTCCTAACAAAGATAAAGAAAAGGCTGCTAACGCACCAGCAGAAGTATTTATTATGTTAACTATATCATTAGTCATCCAACTTATTTTGTTCTGAAATTTTGCTCCAATTAAACTTTCTATATTTGTAGCGATAAAAGCAGCAACTATACAATAGAAAACTTCAGTTAAATTAATAAAATTAATAAAAAAACTAATTGATGCAATGAATACCGATGCCAGAAACCCTGCAAGAGTTCCTTCTAGACTAATTGCTCCTTCTGTACCTGGAGGTACCGGTTTTAGCGTAGTGATTAAAAAAGTGTTTTTTCCATAAACTTTTCCTAACTCAGAAGCTACCGTATCTGACAGCTTAGTACTTATGCTTGCTACATATCCTAATATAAACAATTGCGTATAAAAAGAACTGCTGAACAAGGTCCCTAAAGCACAAAAGAAAGCAGTTAGCCCTGAACCCCACACATTTTCTGGCCCTCTAACTCCCGATCTTTTTTCAGCAATTCCTGCTTTTTCCTTTTTTGATATACCGATATATGTCACGGCTGAGCCAACTATAAAATAAGTTGCAATTACGCTATATCCTTGCCAACCTAACAACCACCAGACAGAAACTCCTAAAAACCAGGCATTTAAATATCCTGGAAAAGTTAATAATTTTTTGGGTGAAACTATAGCTATACCGAGTAATAAACTATTTAGTGTAATGCTAACAAACCAAGAGTTATCTGAATATAATGTGATCATTGTATGTAATTCCTTATTTCATAATAAATACACAGATAAACCAATTCATCCAATCTTTTGACTTTTAGTTTAATCGATAAAAAACGATTATGATAAATTGAGCTTTAAATCATACTTAAATAATTAGATATTAATTCTGTAATAATACGGTAATTAAAAAGCTATGTACTTTGTAAAAGTAAAAAATAGTTTATGAATTGACTAAATAACAATATTTTTTTATAAAGATATTAAATGAGATAAAATATTATTAATATAAAGAGTTTGACAATTACTTTAACTTTCAAAGGCCACTATAAATTATGACACAAGCAAATCAAACCCAGTCTAAAGGAATAAACTTGACAGAGGCAGCTCTTGAACATGTTTTAAAATTAAGAGAAAAACAAAACAAAGACCTATGTTTACGTGTTGGAGTTAGGCAAGGAGGATGTTCTGGGATGTCCTATCTAATGGAATTTGAGAATCCTAAAAATATAGAGGAACAAGATAAAATATTTGATTATGACGGTTTTCAAATCGTATGTGATCCTAAAAGTTTTCTCTACCTCTATGGATTAGTTCTTGATTATAGCGATGCTATGATTGGTGGTGGATTTGAATTTACAAATCCTAACGCTAATCAAACTTGTGGATGTGGAAAGTCTTTTGGTGTTTAAGGGTAATACTTTACTGTAAGGCATAAATTTGAGATAGATTATTTTCTATTTCTTTCTATTAATTAACAAAATTCAATGAAACTAAAATATGACAGACTTATCTAAAACTGACTTTGAGGAAGGATTGGAAAGATACAAACAAGGGGAAAAAGCTGAAGACTTAATTGTTCACTTTAAAGAAATTTGTAATCATTCTCCTAAATATGCGATTGCTTGGACTTGTCTCGCTTGGTTATATTTACTTGTTGACAAGCCATATCAAGCTTTAAAAGCTGCTAAAAAGAGTGTTAAGATTGATAGTAAATCGCCTCAAGGTCGTATCAATCTTGCTCTAGCGATGTTAGAATGTGATGAAAAAGGTGTTCGTTCCCATATTGAGGCGGCAAAGCAGGTAATGTCTTTAGATCAAGAGACTTATCAAGAAGTTTTAGAGAATATAGAGGATGGCTTAAATAGAAAACCTGACTGGAAAAATCTTAAAAATATTGAAAAATGGTTATCACTAGCTAACTAACTACTCTTACTTATTGATCCTGTTTAAATGGAGTAACGTTATTATATTGTGTTTTGTATAGCTAAAAATTAAGATAATTTATTCAAAATAAAATTTCTAACTTGTTAAAAAAGTATAAAACGCAGTATAATATCGAATGAGCTTTATGGGCGGATGGCGAAATTGGTAGACGCACCACACTCAAAATGTGGCGACTTTGGTTGTGGGGGTTCGAGTCCCCCTCTGCCCACTAAACAAGAAATGTATAATGTCTGGCTTTATCTATAGTAAACAGTTTATCACTTTTTACTGAGTTAGTATTCAAATGGATATAAGTGCTAGCAATAATCTAGATACTATTTAATTAACTATTCTTTATGAATAAAATATAAATAATACATTAATTGTAAATACAATAAGCTTATAGTTATTTGATGAGCTAAATTTTATTGCTCATAACAATTGCATTGATTTCGATAATTGGCAATTAATTAATAATTTTTTGTATAATTAAATCTCAAAAACTTATTCTAAATTTTTTTAGTGGTTCGTAATAAGATACAATCTCGAGTTGAAACTAAATTTTAGATTGCTCAATTGCAGCCGACTATTAGGTAGATTCAGTGGACTTGACTCAAATTTTTAACACAACAAACCCAATCATTGGCGTTGTTCATCTGTTGCCTCTACCCACATCAGCACGGTGGGGAGGTAGTTTAACTACAGTTATTGAACGAGCCGAACAAGAAGCTACTGCTCTCGCAGCGGGAGGAGTACACGGTATTATTCTTGAGAATTTTTTTGATACTCCTTTTACAAAAAATAAAGTTGACCCAGCAGTCATAAGTGCTATGACTCTAATTGTTGATCGCATTAAAAATTTGGTTGTCATTCCTGTAGGCATCAATTTATTGCGTAATGATTCTATTGGGGCTATGGCTATTGCTTCAACAATGGATGCTCAGTTTATCCGTGTTAATGCTTTGACAGGTATTATGACTACAGATCAAGGCTTTATCGAAGGTAATGCTCATCAATTATTAAGGTATAGAAAAGAATTAGGAGCAAATGTAATTATTTTGGCAGATGTTTTAGTTAAACATGCTCGTCCACTAGACACTATCAACTTAACAGATTCGGTAAAAGATACTGTAGAAAAAGGACTTGCAGACGGTATTATTTTATCAGGTTGGTCTGAAGATAGTCCTCCTAGTATTGATGATTTGAAACTAGCTGCTACAGTTGCCGAAGGAGTACCAATTTTCGTAGGTAGCGGAGCTAATTCGAACAATATTGGCAAGTTAATGAGCGTAGCGAATGGAGTTATCGTAGCAAGATCTTTAAAACGTCACGGAAAGATTGGTGATCCTATTGATCCAATTCGTGTCGCTCAATTTATTGAGGCAACCAAAAGAAATATTGGTTCTTAGGAAAAACTAGATTATAGTAGTTCCTAAAGTTAAGGTCATAGATACCTTTCTGAAACCCAGGATAATTATATTTTAGTAAAAAATCACTATGATACATAAACGTTCTATTCCAGTAATATATCGTTGGTCACGATATATTATTGGTATGATTGCGATATCTGGTACGATCTTAACGGCTTATTTAACCATAACCAAACTGACTGGAACGACTGTATACTGTGGCGTTAATGATGCTCAACTATTAGGAACAGGTTGCAAAAATGTTCTTAATAGCCGTTATGCTACAGTATTTAATTTACCTTTAAGTTTGTTTGGAACTTTAGCTTATACCAGTATGTCTGTTGCCTCTTTAGGCCCATTATTATTAAAGTCTGAAAAAAATAAAAATTTTATAAAAAAAATTGACGAATGGACCTGGCAGTTTCTCCTAATAGGAGGAACTGCTATGGCAGTATTTAGTAGTTATTTGATTTATATTCTATCTACAGAATTATACTCAACTTGTTACTATTGCCTAGGTTCTTTTCTGTTATCCTTAGCTTTAATGATTTTCAGTATTCTAGGCAAAGAGTGGGAGGATATAGGTCAAACTTTATTCGTTTCTATTATTGTCACGATAGTAACTCTAGTTGGAATTTTAGGAATATATACTGATACTGAAAAACCGTTAACTCATGGCCGTGTTGCTATTAAACAAGTAAAAACAGTACCCCATCCTCCTAATGGATGGCCAATAACTTCTAGATCAGAGGAATCAGAAATTAAGTTAGCAGAGCATCTAACTTCTATTGGAGCTAAGATGTATGGCGCATTTTGGTGTCCTCATTGCCACGATCAAAAACAATTGTTTGGTTTAACAGCATTTCACAAAATTAATTACATTGAATGTGATCCTAGAGGTAAAAATCCTCAACCTAATATTTGTATTTCTTCGAATATAAAATCTTATCCTTCATGGGAAATTAATGGGGAACAATTGTCAGGAGCTCAATCTCTTGAAGATTTAGCAAAAAGTTCTAATTATCAAGGTCTTACTGATTTTAAATACATAATTCCTGAGCACAAATAAATACAAGTAAAAGCTGAGGAATAATAAATTTTACTTATTATTCCTCAGCTTTTACTTGTATTTATTTCTAAGAATTGAAATAAGGTAAATAAGAAATAAAGAACTAGATTTTTAAATAAAATCTAGGAAAATAAAAGGCATAATTCTAATATTTTATTTTTCAATATCTGCTCTGGATCACATCCTTTTTTCAAGTTATTTTCTAAGTCTAATAAGATAGGAAAAGTTTTCAGCAAATCTCTACTCTCAATATGTTTGATCTCTTTTTTTAAAAAAAACAAACGATTAGGATTTGATATTTCAGCAGCTTTGGCTATTATTTTATGATCATCTTCTCCTATCTCAAGTTTCAATTTAACAATCACCCAAGTTCTAAATTGTCCTATTAAAGTTGTTACTATTTTTAGGGGAGGCTCATTATATGATAATAAATTTATAGTTATTTTTAATGCTTTTTCTTTATTACCCTCAGATATTGCTCTAGCCAACTGTAAGCTACTATAAGTATTAATATTGACTATGGAAGAAACTATATCTTCCTCTATAGGCTTGCCTTTATCATAATTATAGAGACTTAATTTTTCTAATTCATTCCATAATAATCTAGTATTATTACCTATTGATTCTACTAATAGATCTAATGCTGATGGAGATAAATTAACACCTATTTCTTTAGAAAATTCTTGAGCTTTTGCAGTCAATTCATCTATTTTCCAAGAGGGAATTAAAGTAAACTCACGTATATCTGCATATTTTTCAAAAATTTTTGTTGACTTTAATTTCCTATTTGGTTTTTTACTAGACGTCAACAGAAGATTAGAATTATTAGGAATAGCTGGTATGAGACGTTCAATTTCAGAAATAATATCATCTGAACATTGTTGAAAAATAGAAGATTCTTCAAGCCATATAAATTTTTCTCCTATACCAAAAGCAGGAGTCATAACTTCATTAATAGCTTCTAATATGCTGTAAATATTTTCTTCACGTATTTTATTGTAATTAAAGTGTATCCAATCAGGATTGATGACTTTCTTTTTTAGTTTTTGAATAGTTTGATTAATTCTAAAATTATCTTCACCCCAAAAAAAATAAATTCCCATACTGAAATGTTAAGATTATTTTATAGACTCTAATATCATAGCTTTGATACTTAGCCTATATTAGGGCTAATTTATTTTGTATTAGTTTTTATCTTATTATTATAAGAATATCAAGTTTAAGAAGGTATTTTCTAATTTTTTCTTGGAAAATTAAATAATCCTTTGCAAAACTTTTAGAAAGTCATGCTACAAATTGCACTAAACATATTTTCTAGTAAAGTAAAGTAAATTAACATTTTTTAATCTCATTATATGGTTGTAGAAAAATACTTGTTATTATCAACGTATAACTTAGGAATAGCTTTTTCTGTGGATAATATTTTTTCCACTCAAGGAATTATAGTTATGTTATTAGTAGCTTATGGCTTTTCTATGTGGGCTTTTCTTACTAATGCACCTAAAGTTTATACAGTCATGGTATCCGATATTAAAATTGCACAAAAGTTTTATGAGGGTTTATTAAAATTAAGTGCAGCAGATATTCCATTACATTATTACTATACACCTGAAGAAAATCTAGGTACACTGGCAACAGCAGATCCTCTATATATGTCGATGAACTATACAAGCATGAGTGGTCTTAATCCAAATAGAACATATGGACTATGGTATCAACTCAAAAAGAACACTCAACTTCATATAATAAGTGGAGCGAGTTACGGACATAATAATCGTCAACGCCATATATGTTTTGATAATCGTTGCTTAGAAACTATTCTACTTAAGGTTCAAGCAAAAAGATTAAGATATAAAGTACGCTGTAAACAACCTCTTAATTTTTTAGTCAAGGATATTGATGAAAGAATTATTGAAATGTTAGAAATAAAAAACTAGTTACCATAAAAAAAGTATTTTTTAAAACAAATTATATTGTTTTAAGGAATAATCTTTACGCGCTTAGTAATCATTGTAATGCCATCGTTCCTGACAAGAATAGATGATAACCACTGATCTTGAGGCTTATCTTGTGGAGGTATTCTTTTAAACAGTCCTCCAGACTTTAATAATTTTAATGGTATTTTAGGGGGATTTAGATAGTTATCAATATTAATTTCTTCAGAAATTGCCATTCCAGCTAAGAGATTATCCTCTAAAGGTTCACTTAGGATAACATCAAAGTCAAATGTTTCCCCGACCTTTACAGTCAGAGGTAAATTAACAATAACTTTTGGTGGTCTCTCCCCAGAAGTTAGTTTTGTCGTTTCGCTTAATATTTCTTGTTTAATTATCTGATTTCCTTGAAAAGACTGATAGGATTTTACTGTTGATTCTAATTTAATTTCCCTTCCGTTACTTATTCTATTTCCTGTAACTGTAGTCAAAATTTTGACAAACAAATTTTTGCCTTTCTGTTCCCAGGATAATATTTCTGTCCGATATTTTAAGTTAGGATAATCTGTCCAAAATTTATTGACTCCTTCAGTAAGTTTTTTTAGGGTCAGTCCATCAGTTGTCCTATACTGGCTACTATAAAATGATTTTATACGTTCTAAATCTCTTAAATTAGCTGCATCATCAACTTGTCTAATAACTTTCTGAAGTTCCACCGGGATATCACTAGGATTTTCTGCATTAACTGGTATATATTTGCTTAAGCTTAATCCACAACCAAGTATGATAGTAAGGAACCAACGTTGATAAATCATACGTTTATTCATGTTAAGGTATTCCGATTAATAGTACAGAATCCAAACTAATTATAGCGAACTTTTTATCTTTATGATACGTTTACTCATAGCTGCAAGTGGTACCGGAGGTCATGTTTTTCCTGCTTTAGCAGTGGCAAAGCGATTACCTTATTGTGATATTCACTGGCTAGGTACTCCAAACCGCCTAGAACAACGCCTAGTAGATGATATATACCCTTTATACACAGTACCTGTTGAGGGATTTCAAACTAGTTCTATTATTAAAAATATACAGATTTTATTTAAATTACTCAAGTCAGTCTTTTGGATTAAAGAACTACTTAAGAAAAAAAAGATCGATATTGTTTTTACTACTGGAGGATATATTTCCGGTGCTGTTACTCTAGCTGCTTACATATCTGGAATTCCTGTCATACTACACGAATCTAACTATATTCCTGGGAAAACAACAAGATTACTAAGTTACTTTTGCAAGATGACAGCGCTAGGATTCAAGGAAACAGCAAAATATTTACCATGGGTTTCTACTATTTGGTTAGGTACCCCCATTAGGGAACAATTTTATACTTCTCAAAATTTAGATTTAAATATTCCAGCAAAAGCAATTCTAATAGTTATTATCGGTGGATCTCAAGGAGCAGTTTCAATTAATGATTTAGTACGTGAATGTGTCTTGGATTGGATCAAACTAGGTGCATATGTTGTCCACCTAACAGGAAATAATGATTCTAAAGCTAATACTATTAATCATCCTCAATATATTTCATTAACTTTTTATGATAATATGGCCGCACTCTTACAAAGAGCAGATTTAGCAATTAGTCGTGCTGGTTCAGGAACATTAGCAGAGTTAGCTATTACCAAGACGCCTGCCATTTTAATTCCTTATCCTTTTGCTGCAGAAAATCATCAATTTTATAATGCAAAGTTTTTTGTTGATGCACAAGCTGCATATTGCTATCAACAAAAAAAGTTGACAAAAGATACATTAACAAAAGACGTACTAGACTTAATAGAAGATTCAACAAAGTTAAAAAAAATGGCATATGAAATGTCAAAATTAATAACTAAAGATAGTGCGCAAAAGTTAGCAGAATTACTAGGTAATAACTTAAAAAGTTAGTTGCTACGTGTTTTTTATAGGTTTTTAATACAAAAAGACCTTACAAGGTGTTAATGTTCTAAAATAAAAGTATTGTTAATAAAAAATACAGCTTAAATATCAATCTATTATACTATTCTCAAGTTTTGGTCAGACAGGAAAAAATGTTATGTAAATTTTCATCGTAATGCAATTGTTTATATTTATAATTAAGAAATATTGCGGAAAAAAAAAAAATAAGTCATAATTACTAATATAACACCTACGCATGTAAGACCTTAACATTCTTTTTAATCAAGACTATTCCTATTATTTTTGTTTTAGAGGCATTAGTAAAAATTTGTGACTTGGCAAACAGCAAAATTACATAATTTAAATTCAGAGATTAGAAGACAAAAAAAATATGATGCTAATGAGATTGCACTATATTATAGCAGCCGTCCTTGGCAGGTAGTTAAGAGAGCAATTTCTATAGTATGGTCTTTTGGTTGGTTTTTTATTCACATTCAATGGGATAGATTTAATAACAGAAGAGATAGTAAAAAAAGACGTTCCATTGAATTAAGACAAATCCTTACTAATCTGGGTCCAACATTTATTAAAGTAGGTCAAGCTTTATCTACTCGACCAGACTTAATTCATCCAGAATTTTTAGATGAATTAGTGAAGCTTCAAGATCAACTACCTTCTTTTGACAATAAAATAGCTTTTTCAATCATAGAAAATTCGTTAAAAATTAAGATTGATAAAGCCTATAGAGAAATTTCACCGAATCCTGTTGCAGCAGCAAGTTTAGGACAGGTGTATAGAGCTATTTTATATACAGGAGAAGAAGTAGCAGTGAAGGTTCAAAGAGCTAATCTGGAATCTGTACTAACTTGCGACCTTTTCCTAATGCGTTGGGTGGCTTCTAAATTATCTAGATTTTTACCTCTTAATTTAGAGCATGATTTGACGCTGATTGTTGATGAATTTGGAAGTAAACTTCTTGAAGAGATAGATTATATTAACGAAGGAAAAAATGCCGAAAAATTTGCATATAATTTTCAAAATGATGCTGATGTAAAAGTTCCTAAAATTTATTGGGATTTTAGTAGTGATCGAATACTGACTCTTGAATGGATTCAAGGATATAAATTAACGAATACTGAACAAATAAAAAATGCAGGTTTAGATCCATACTCTATTATAAAAATTGGAGTAATATCAGGTTTAAAACAGTTACTAGAACATGGTTTTTTTCACGCAGATCCACATCCTGGAAATTTATTTGCCACTCATGACGGTCGTATGGCATTTATCGATTTTGGGATGATGGATCAGTTAGATAGTATTACAAAAGAAATTATTGCTAACTCAGTTGTTCAACTTATAAATCAAGATTATGATGCCCTAGCTCAAGATTTTGTTAAGCTTGGATTTTTAACTCCAGATACAGATATTAAACCAATAATACCTGCACTTGAGAAAATTTTAGGTAATGCTATTACAAAAAATGTTAACGATTTTAATTTTAAAACAATTACTGATGATTTTTCAAAATTAGTTCATAAATACCCTTTTCGTCTTCCAGCTAAGTTTGCTCTTATAATTAGATCGTTAATTACGCAAGAAGGATTAGCTTTAAGCCTAGATCCAAGTTTTAAACTTGTTGAGATTGCTTACCCATATATAGCTAAGCAGCTTTTAACAGGGGAAACTTCTCAATTAAGACGTAGACTGTCAGAAATTTTAATAAAAGATAATAAATTTCAATGGAGCAGGTTAGAAAATATGCTTACTATAGCTTCTTCTGAGGAGAGTTTTAACTTATTACCAACTGCACAATTAAGTTTACAATATTTATTTTCAGACGAAGGACAATATTTAAGACATAAATTATTGTTAGCTTTAACAGAAAATGATAAATTACACATTGAAGAAATTCAAAAAATTTGGAAGGTTATAAGTAATGAACTACATCCACAACAATTATTAACAATTTTGATTAATATATTACAAAAAACTATAACAGTGAAAATATAATCCATTTCACGAAGCATATTTTCACTGGCTAAATCTATACTTTTTTTAAACAGTAAAAATATTAGTTATAGTATGCTTAAATTACTAATATAGATTATAGATTTCTATTATCTTTTCCCTTAAATCACTGTTAAAAGGTTTATTGGTCAAAGATATTTTATGTAAAACTATATTTAGTATTAGTAAGAAATTAAATACTTATAATTAATATATCTATAGTTAATAAATATATTAGTTCCTTCTAAAGTGGTATTGTTGAAAATACTACAAATGAAAATCTTGCTAAAATGCTATATGGAACTAATTTTAGAATATTTAACCTAGCTCTATAGCTGGAGAGAATCAATAATGAATAAAAGTAAAATATTAGCTATTGTTACTGGATTAATTTCTATCTTATTAGCGACAGTCTACCTTATTATTGTCCAATTGCTAGATTTTCGAGGAGAAATGATTCCAGCTCCAATAATTGAAACTATTTTAGTCTTTCTAAACTCACAAAATTATTGTTAATAAAAAATAAATCTTTGATCATTAGGCAAATATAGTGATTCCTTTACAATTAACACTTAAAAATTTTTTAAGTTATCAAGATGTAACTCTTGATTTTCGAGGGTTGCATACTGTTTGTATCTGTGGAACTAATGGAGCTGGTAAAACTTCTTTGTTAGAAGCAATAGCTTGGACCATCTGGGGACAAAGTAGGACAAGTAGTGATGAAGACATTATTCATGTAAGTAAAGACTATGTAAGAACCGATTTCATGTTTATTTGTTATCAACAAGTCTATCGTATTATCCGTAGTCGTCAACGAAATCGTTCTAATTCTTTAGATTTTCAAATAAAAAGCTCTAAAGGATTCATTCCCTTAAGTATAAAAGGAATAAAAGCAACCCAAGAAATTATTACTTCTACTTTAAAATTGGATTATGAGACTTTTATTAACTCAGCTTATTTGAGACAAGGAAGAGCAGATGAGTTTATGCTTCATCGTCCTACAGAAAGAAAAAAAGTTCTTGCAGACTTATTAAAACTTGATCATTACGAAAATTTATCTATTAAAGCTAGAGAAATAGCACGACAATACAAAGGGAAAGCTGAACAAATAAAATTAAACCTTGAAGCAAATAGAAGGAAATTAATTAAAGAAAAAGGCATTAAAATCCGACAACAAGTTATTCAAGAAGATATTAAAGTATTAAAAATTTTACAAAATAAAAACGAACAAGTACTTCAAATCATCAAACAAGAAGATAGTAGTCGTGAAAGCCGGTTAGAAAAATTACTGTGGAATAGAGAACGTCTTCAGAACTTAAGACAAGAAACATTTAAATTAGAGCAAGAAAAAAGAGAGCTCGGTCAAAAAAGCTGTAATTATGGAAAACTAATTAATCAGGGAGAGAAAATTTCTAGAAAGTATAAAAAATTTCTTTTTTTCCGTAAACAAGAAGAAACTTTAGTTTATCAATTTAAAGAATTTCAAAAGTTAAACGAGGAAAAGCAAAAGTTAGAAAAGCATTTTTTATATAGAAATAACCAATTACAATTAAAAATTAAGTATCAACAAATTTTTTTAGAACAATTAGAGAAAGAAGACAAGGAGTTACAAAAAACAATAAACGATACTAAAGATTTGAAATTGGCTTTAAAAACACTTAATTTTTATAGCCAAGAATTAACAAAATTAGATGAATTACAACATGAAGTTTCTCCATTAATAAAAAAAAGACAAGAATTAATAAATCAAATATTAAAAATCAAGATAGATTTTCAGTTAAAATTAGAACAAATAAATATTTTAGAGAGTAATTATATCCAGGAATTAGTTATAATTCCTCGTAAAAGAAAGATATTATGTAATTTAAACAATAATATTTATGATTTTGAAAATGAAAGAACTTATCATAAACAAATAAAAAATAAAATTGAGGAAAAGAAAATTGTCCAAGGTAAACTGTTAATCGATCAACAAAATAATATAAAAGAAATAGATAAGTTGTGGCAAAAAATACGTGACTTAGATATTAATCATTCTAATTGCCCTTTGTGTGAACAAGAGTTGGATCAAGAACGTCGTTATGATGTTCTTGAAAAAATAATAAAGCAACATAAAAATATTCAAAAACAAGTACATAAATTACAAGAAAAAATTAATATACTTAAACAAAATATTAATTCGTTCATATTAAAAGATGCATCTCTAAAAAAAAAATTAGAGTACTCAGAAAAAATACAGCAAAATTTTTGTCAAATTGAAGTGCACTTAAATAAGTTAGGAGAGATGAAAGATAAACTTAAGTATATAGTAAAAGAAAAAGTAAAAATTACAAAACTGATTAAAACTGAATCTTTTGATTCAGTTTTGCAAGATAAGTTAAAGACTCTTGAAAAGAAATTAACAGAGCTCAACTATACAGAAGAAAATCATATATTAGTGAGAAACAAAGCTAATAAATGGCGTTGGGCTGAAATTAAAAACTCTAAAGTTAATGACTTACTTCATAGACAAAAACAAATTTTTGAACAAAAGTCTAATCTAATTCAACTTATTAATCAATTAGTAAAACAAAAGGAAAAGCTAGATAATGTTTCAAGTTTAAAGAGAGAAATTAATATAATCAAAAGGAAACTAAAGGTATTAAACTATGATAAATCAATTCATGATAAGGTTTCTAGTTATATTCGTATTTCTCAAAATTGTATTGTTGATTATGAGAAACTACAAAATGCAAACAAGTCTTATTTTTCATTACAACAATATTTAAAAGTTGCAGAAGATAGATTAAAGAATAGCTATGAAAAACAAAATAGTGTTATAAAGATTGAAAACCAATTGTCTGAGAGACTAAACCTTACCAAAAACTACAACCAGCAGATAACCAAACTCACAATAATTTTCAAAATACAAAGACAACATTTAGATAAATTGTTTGAAAAGCAAGGTAGATCTGAACAAGCAATATCCGAACTTAAGATATTGCAAAATGAAAGAAGAGATTTACAGGTATTACATAATAATATTTGTAAACAGTATCGTATATATTCAGAGTTGACTAAATCTTTTAGTAAAAATGGTATTCAACTATTAATAATTGAAAATGTCTTACCTCAATTAGAAGCAGAAACAAATAAAATTCTTACACGCTTAACCGGAAATGAGCTACGTATTCAATTTATTACTCAAAGATTAGGAAAAGGTACTACCATTCGCAAAAAATCCGCAAAATTAATTGATACATTAGATATTCTTATTGCTGATACAGAAGGAACTCGTGTGTATGAAACATATTCAGGAGGAGAAGCTTTTAGAATAAATTTTTCTGTACGTTTAGCTTTAGCTAAACTACTAGCACAAAGAGCAGGAGCATCATTAGAAATGTTAATAATTGATGAAGGTTTTGGTACCCAGGATGCTGAAGGCTGTGAACGTTTAATTGCAGCAATCAATAGCATAGCCTCTGATTTTTCTTGCATATTAATAGTGACACATATGCCCCAGTTTCAAGAAGCTTTTCAACATCGCATAGAAATTAGTAAGACTAACCAGGGCTCACAAATAAGTATAGTAAACTAGTATATGTTATATAATTTTCTATTTTTTTTATATTTAATTTGTATAAAATTGAATATATGTGTAAATAAAAACTTTATTAACTAATAAAAATTAATTACTTTGAGAGACGATACCAGTTTGTATTTATAGAATCAAAAGAAACTTTTATAAATCATGTTCTTGAGAAGAAAAGTATAGAATATTAAAAGTAATTAGAGTTTGCTTGGATATTTAAAAACTTAGTTAATTCTGCTTGAAAAAGTAGTTGAATAGTTCCTGTAGGACCATTACGATGCTTAGTTAAAATAATTTCAGTAATTCCTTTATCTATAGTGTCAGGATTATAGTATTCATCTCGATATAACATCATAATAAGATCAGCATCTTGTTCAATAGAACCGCTTTCTCTTAAGTCAGACATCATAGGACGTTTATTATTTCTAGCTTCAACTGCCCTACTTAACTGTGATAAAGCAATAACGGGAGCTTTTATTTCACGCGCTAAACCTTTTAGAGAACGTGTCATTTTTGATAATTCTTGAACCCGATTATCTTTTTCTGCTCCTTCCATTAGTTGTAAATAATCAATTAAAACTAATCCAAAATCTCCTTTTTTTTCTGCTAGTAATCGACGCACTTGAGAACGTACTTGCATAACAGTAACATTTGCAGAATCATCAATATAAATTGGTAGATTGGATAAAGTACCAATTGCAGTACTTATCTTACTGTAATCATCTTGAACGAATCTTCCTGAACGTAAACGATTACTTTCAATTCCTGCTTCCGATGCTAACAAACGCATAGAAAGTTGCTCTTTTGACATTTCTAAACTAAATATAGCTACTGGTAAATTAAAATTTTTAGCAACATGTGCTGCCAATCCTAATCCAAAAGCAGTTTTCCCCATAGATGGTCTTCCAGCAATGATAATTAGATCTGAACGTTGTAATCCTCCGGTCATAGCATCTAAATCATAAAAGCCTGTCTCTATTCCAGGAATAGTAGTTTGATTATGTAATTTTTCTAATTCATTAAAAGTCTGAATAATTGTTTCTGAAATTGGAACCAAGCCTCCTTGCGGTCTCTTCTGAGTTAAACCAAATATTTTTTTTTCTGATTCATCCAAGACAATTTCCAAATCCCTTGTTATTTCAAATCCCAAGTCAACAATCTCGTGACCAGAACTAATCAATTGGCGACGTAGATATTTATCCATCACTAATGTTGCATATCGATCAATATTGACAGCAGAAACCGTCCTATCAAGTAATTGAGTTAGCTTATCTATTCCACCCACTTTTTCTAATAATGAATGATCTTCTAAAACACTTCTGACTGTCAAAAAATCAGTGGGCTTTCCCTGACTATGTAATTTTAATACAGCTTCATAAATTTCTTGATGTGATCTTACGTAAAACGATTCTGGAGTTATTAAATCTACAACTCTTCCAATAGCTTCAGGATCGAGTAAGATCCCACCTAGAATAGATTCTTCAGCTTCGATATTTTGAGGAGGAATATTATTATTAATCATAATGAATAAAAATATGAGCGAGTTAATTTTGTTTTAATTAAGTTACTTAGATATAAATCTCAAATAGTTAGCGTCAAAACTTAATTCCCTAAACTGATTGAATAGAAAAATAGAGATTGATATTGCTCAAATATAGTCTGAATTAAATGCTAATATAATTGATTTTAAGCGTAAGATTACGAAATCTAATTATAAGAAGCCAAAAACTTAATAACAAAAAATTTAAAAATGTAATATTTTAATTAATACAATAAAGATAGAATTATAAATAACATTTTAGTGGATCCTTACAAACAAAAAAGCTATTTTAGGAATAAATTGTCATAATACTAGTAAAATTAGCCTTTTTGATAAAAATAGTTTTTATAGTTACTATCATCTATTTATAAGATAACAGTTTTATCGGAACAATCTACTTCAAAGAATCACAGAATATTTTTTAATACTTAATTATGAAATGTAGTATTTCATAATTAAAATCTATATTTAAGAAATTATTCCAGAAGACTTTTTTTATTTGGATTGATTTATTTCTAATAACAAATTACGAACTAAACGGGCCATCATTTTATGTGCTAATCCATCAAGAATTTTTACTCCCATTTGTTGAGTTTCTCTTTTTGCTATTAACTTAATTAATAATGAAGATAAATGCATAGGCTCAAAACCAGGCAAATCATTTAAAATTATCAAAATGTTTTTTAGATGCTTTAAACTATTATCTTCTTTAGGCTCTCTGATGCTATTTTCTCTAGTCAAGCCTATTTGTTTTCGAATTGTTATAGATAATTTAAACCAAATTTGACGGCCGAAAATATCAACAGAATCAATAACCTCATTAATTAATTGTTCTCGGATAAATTCTCCTTGTGGAGAAAAAATAAAATCTGCAATTTGGTCAAATACTATATCAATATCGTAACTTTGAAAATTTTGTGCATTTATCATCAAACTCTCTAATCTATTCCAACGCAAATTTCCCTTTTTAAATAATAGATCTGTTAAAGATCTTCTTAATTCAGGTGAAGAATCAGTTAGAAGACGTTTAGCAACATACGAATATGCTTTACTTAACACTTTAAAATTAGGATCAATTCCAATTGCAATACCTTCCAGAGTTACCATTGATCTTAAAATTAATGCATAATAAGCAGGAACTTTAAAAGGGAACTCGTACATTATGCTTGACATCTGATCAGTAATATTTTTGAAATTCAATTCAGCTACACTTGAACCCAAAGCATTGTTAAAGATTTCTTTTAAAGCAACTGTAATGGGAGTTAAATCCGTTTCAGGTTCTAAGAATCCTAACTTTACATAATCATAAGCTAAAGCATCAAAATCTCTATTAACTAAGTGAATAACTGCTTCTATAAAACCATATCTTTGATAACTTTCAATACGACTCATCATTCCGAAATCAAGATAAGCTAACTTACCGTCTTTCATTGCTAACAAATTACCAGGATGAGGATCTGCATGAAAAAGACCATATTCTAGCAATTGACATAAAGAGCAATGAACCCCTATCTCTACTAAATGTGTTGCCTCAATTCCTTGAGCTTGAATTTTTTCTATATTAGTAAGTTTCGTGCCTTCAATCCACTCCATTGTCAATACTCTTCTGGCTGTATATTCCCAATAAATTTTGGGAACATAAATTTCTGGTAAATGACTATAATGTTTAGCAAATTCTTCAGCGTTATTTCCTTCTTTAACATAATCAATTTCTTCAAAAATACGTTCAGCTAGCTCATCTGTAATAGCTACCAAGTCGGAATGAATAAAAGAAAAATTATTTTGTAACCAATGAGAAATATATCGGAGAATATAAATATCTAGCGTAATACATTCAAGTAAGCCAGGTCTCTGTACTTTAATTGCGACCTGTTCTCCTGTCTTTAATTTTCCTTTATATACTTGTCCTAACGAAGCTGCAGCAATAGGGTTTTCTGATAATTCTTTATAGATTGATTGAGCACTACAACCTAACTCTTCTTGTATAAAGCGATAAGCTATTTCGTTTGGAAAAGATGGTAGTTTATCTTGTAAAAGAGTTAATTCATTTAAATAGACTGGAGGAACTAAATCAGGTCGAGTAGATAAGGCTTGTCCAATCTTAATATAAGTTGGTCCTAATTCAGTTAAGATCTTCCTCAAATGAATTGCTTGGTTAGCATCTTCTTTAATATTTTTACCTATTAATCTACTCCACCATAATTTAAAAATGAAAGAAGAAAAACAAGAAAAAATACGAATTAAACGGTTAGCAACTTTAAAAATGTGCTTGCGATAATACTTATTAATTTCATTTGGATTATATTGATAGTTATTTTCAATATAATTATCTACATTTTCTGTATTTTTTTTAAATGGATGATTAGAGTTGATATTGATATTGGCTGTATTAAAATTCAAGTTCTCTAGAAAAAGAATTGAATGAGGCATAAGATCTATCTCACGAAATTAGAGGAATCATTACGTAAACTATTGTAACAACTTTTGTTTATTGATTAAAACTATTAACAAAGCTTAATCTGTTAAGTATTTCAATTTTTATATAAATAGTTAAGAATTATAGTTATGTGAATTGATGAATGTACATAAATTTCTTAAATCAAAACCATAAGAAGAAGTATAAATTTTCTATCAATTTTGAAGAATTATTTTTAATCTAATAATTAATATTACTATTATTAGTAATATTAAAATTATTTTCTGTATTATGAGGAGCAGATATACTTTATGGTTTTTAAAATTCCATAGCGATAATAATTTTTATCATTTTTCTAAAAACTATTTTAATAATACATTACAACAAATAAAAAATGTTCAAGTCAATATTATTACAAAGAAAAATTGCATCAATTATCTTTATAGTTCTCTTACAATCGTTTGCTTTGAAGTATTCGCCAAAGATACTTGCTCAGCTTCCTTATATATCAAATTCTTCTAATATTAATACTATTGAGAATAGTCAACTAGAGAAGTTTGCTAAAGCTGTTAAAAGTTTACAAATGATCGATAGAATGACTCAATTAGAAATGCTTAAAGCAATAAAAGCTATAGAAATGTCTCCGGAAGAATTTATGAAGATCGGTCAGCAAGAAAAAAATAAGCGTAATCTTAATATGGAAAAACAAATTAAATTTGAAGAGACTCTTATTACTGTCAAGAGAATTAATCAAAAAGACCGTTTAGAAAAACGAGAAGCTATAAAAAATGCAGGATTGGAGGTTTCTCAATTCAACAGAATTGGGAAAATGGTTGAACAAAACCCGGAACTTCAGAAAGTAGTTGTAAAGTTACTAGGTATTTAGAGCTACTTTGACAACTCTATGATTAAAGAGATGGGTCGCCTGGGATTCGAACCCAAGACCATTCGGTTAAAAGCCGAGTGCTCTACCGCTGAGCTAGCGACCCTATTGATTGTTTTTCATACCGTTATTAATAATAGCATAGTCTTTTATTAATAACAACAGTTTTCAAAAAAAAACTTTATTTTACATACTGCTTGAAACTTATAAATCTCATACTATATAGATTCAAGGCCTTACATAGTAACTATACAAAACACTAAATATAACATTAAAAAATAATTTTCGAATATCACAGCAGCATTCGTAACAAAAATTCAAAAATCCGGTTTTGTTTATTTTTGCTGATATAGTCATAAAAAGTTATGATAATTTATCAACAACAACGTTTTATAAACATTACCAATTTTTTAGGATAAATTGGCTTTGTTCTAATTTTATAGATTGATGGCCAATGTGTAGGAAATCAAGTTTTACTATTTTTATACACCAAGGAATTCAAAAAAATTCATAGGTGATCATAAACATAAAAATGAAAAGTTATAACTACTTCCGTTCACTGAACAAGTCTATAAGTTAGCTAAATAAAAAGATACAAAGGCGCTTCCGATAGGAACTGTCATATTATCAATTCCAAAGCTGGAAAATACTTCGAGTGCTGTAGCGACTATAGAAGTAACTAAAGATATTATAAAGGTCCTTGAAAAGGGCTCTCCTACCAAAGAAAGAATTACACTACAAACAATAAAACTTATACCCATCATCATTAAGGATCCTTCCCAGCTTTTATTAACATTGAATATTTGATAAGTGTGCTTTCCAAATTTCAGACCAACAATAGCCGCCATTCCGTCTCCCCAAGTCATTATTAAAATCCCAATTACTGCATATTGAAATCTTTCTTCATACCAAAAGCAATAGCTTAAAATACCAATGCTAAAAGCATAAAACAATGTTCCATAGCTCAACCTGTTAATATCATTTATACTGGGAAAAAGATAAAAAGCATAAGAAACTAGAACTGCAAGAGTAGATAATATCGAACCTGTTATTAGAATCCATATAGGTAGTTGTAACTGCCATGCAAATATAATGATATTGCCAGAAGCAATATGAACAATTTTTCTAGTAATTTCTGTTTTTGTATCCCAAGAATGTTTTAAGATTTCAGCTATTGCAATAACAGCGGTTAAATAAAAAACAATTAAACAAATAGGAAGACGAAAAGAATATAAAGTACTAATTAGACAAAAAAACTGGAAAGACAAGATGATATTAAATTAACTTTTTATTTCTCATATATTATAGCTAATCCAAGTAAAATATCGTAATTTTAGTAAATTTCACTACTCATGTACTCATAGAACAAAAATAATACTATTAGAGTGTCTGTCGGCATATATAAAAATAATTTTAAATCTAAAAAAATTAGCCGGCAATGTAATTTGTGACTGTATTAATGGCTTAGAACTAAAAAAATAAAAAAACTCGTATAGAGTTTTAACTCTGAATGATAGTTACTAATTCAATTGACAAAAATACAAGTATTATTAAGTGCTTGAAATAAAAGTCTTCTATATTCATTATTGTTTATTACATAAGAACCAAATCTTTCTAAATGATTATTTTGTAACTGGACATCAAATAATGTGAATTTTACAGATCTTAAATGCTCTACTAGTTTAACCATAGCAACTTTAGAACCGTTTGGTACACGATAGAACATTGATTCTCCTATAAAAGCACTTCCAATAGTAATTCCTAAAATCCCTCCAGCTAACTGATCTCCTTGCCAAGTTTCAAAACTGTGGGCAAAGCCATTTAAATGTAATTGATAATAGATTTGTATTAGTTCAGGAGTTATCCAAGTAGTTTCTCTTTCTGCACAAGCTTGACAAACTTCTAAAAATTTTTTGTTGATTGAAATTGAAAACTGCTGTTGATTCAGGGTACGTTGTAGAGACTTAGGATATCGAAAACGTTCATCTAAAGGGATTAAAGCTCTTTGGTAGCTTGAATACCAACTTAATACTTTGAACTCGTCACCCATTAGAAAATACCCTTGAGTGTAACCTTTTATAATGGGCTCTAAGTTATTAATAGACTTCATCGTATACTTTTATATCTAAATCTATGGCATATGATGATCAAAGGGTTTCTGTTTTTAAGAAAAATTTTACAAACCAATAATATCGCGTCAAAGAACTAATAATATTAATTGATAGTAAATATACTAACAATAAATATTGTATAAAGAAGTAATTTGATTATTGAGTATAATGGGCTTCTTCAACATTTTATCTTAGTTAGATTAATTATAAATTAATCTAAAATATATACTCAATATCGAGAGGGTATATTTTTTTATACCCTTATATTCATTAAGGATTACCAACTAGATTTAACTACTCCAGGTAATAGTCCTTCATGAGCCCATTCTCTTAATACGTTACGTGATAAACCAAAGTCTCTATAGTATCCTCTTGGACGACCAGTAAGCCAGCAACGATTGCGATGACGTGTAGGAGCACTATTACGAGGAAGGCGTTGAATTTGACGATGAATTTCAATTTTCTCTTCATAATTTTCTGCATTATGAAAAGCTTCTTTCAAAGATGCTCTTTTCTCAGCATATTTTTCAATAAGACGCTCTCTCTTTTTTTCTCGTTGAATCATACTTTTTTTAGCCATAAAACCTTTAATGTAATTTTTCCATCTTAAAATGTACCGTTTCTAATATATCAAAAAATCACCAATAGAAAAGCTTATTCTTATTCTTTTGCTAAAAACTTTTCAGATTTTAACTTGTTTTAATGTAATCTTCATTAAGCACTTAAAATATATGAAGAAATAACAATTTTCGATACGGGGATAATATGTTCTCGTAAAATTGAAAGAGCTTTAATGTACTGAGGATCTGCTTTAGTTCCTAATAAAGTTGGATCATTCTTTAAACGAATTTGTTGTTCCATCGTCAAATCTAAATAGATATCTGGACTAATTCCCTTATAGTTAATATCTGCACCACTAGCGGGATAGTAACGAGCAATAGTAACTGCTAAGCCTGAACCATCAGATAATGAATGAACTGATTGTACAGTCCCTTTCCCATAGGTTGTAGTACCGATAACCGTAGCACGATTATTTTCTTTTAAAGCACCAGTTAAAATCTCACTAGCACTTGCAGACCATTTATTAACTAAAATAACTAAAGGTAAACTTGTTAAAGACGTCCCATTGGCTGAAAAATGTTGATCCCCTCCTTTGCGGTCAACCGTACTGACAATTTTTCCTTCCTCGAGCCAGAGACGAGCAATATTAACACTAGCAAAAAGTAGACCACCAGGATTTCCTCGTAAATCTAAAATAAATCCAGAAACTTTTTGTTTTCCAAGCTCATGGATCGCTTGCTTCATTTGCTCAGTTGCATGTGAACTAAATTCATCAAGTTTAATATATCCTATACTGTGATGTTTCTCTTCTTGAAGGTGATAACTTACAGAAGCAATTTGTATTTGAGTACGTTCAAGGGTGACTTGAAAAATTCCTTTATCACGACGTGATAGCTGTAAGCTAACCTCAGTTCCTAACTTTCCAAAGATTGCTTCTTGTGCCTGTTCAAGAGTCATTAATGCAGTTGGCTGGCCATTAATGCGAATTAAACGATCACCACGTTTGAGGCCTGCCTTTATAGCAGGTGAACTCTTCATTGCTTCAACTACATATAATTCACTAGTTCTCCTATCAATTGCTAATCTAATACCAATACCTGAAAGTTCTCCTGATGTTTGACTAGTAAGCATGGAAAACTCTTGAGGAGATAAAAATCGAGTATATGGATCCCCTAACTTTTTTAAAGATTCATTAATAAATTTATATGCTTGTTTAGAATTCTTATATTTTTGAGACAATAATTCTTGTCGTTCTTCCTGCCAGTTAATTCGATTAAATTCTAAATCTACAAATTCATTATTTACAATCTGCCAAATTTCGTCTATGACAGCTTTAGGGTTATCTTCAGGAATATTGAAACTTAAGCCAGGAAAAATAATTGTCAATGTAGATAATACTGCTATGGTTCCACTCCATAACAATGATTTATAATCATATAGTGATTTTATTGAATATTTCATTTTATCGAAATTATTTACATAATATGAATTTGGTATTGAATAAAAATCAGATAAATTACTTATGTTGACTATTACATATGAGTAGATGATATCTAACTACTAATAATTTTGCAGTACATTTTTTATTATGTTACATACTGTTTTTAGTAATTGAGTATAACCTCCGATATAAAATATCAAAAGGTTTATTACTATTTTATTGATTTTTTTATATCGGGATGACAGGATTCGAACCTGTGACATCCTGCTCCCAAAGCAGGCGCGCTACCAAGCTGCGCTACATCCCGTAACGTTCACATTTACATTATAACTAATTTTTTCTAATTAGGGTACCAAAACATTCCTTTTATTCCTTCTGGTTCAATTATAAATCCTAAACGACAGTAAAAATTTATTACTTGGGGATCAGCAAAAAGTGTAATATTACTAATATCTTCATTCTTTAAATGTCGGATCATGTAATTTATCATTCCCTTACCTAATCCCTTACTCTGGAATCTGGGATGAATAACTACATCCCAAATAGTTGCATTGAAAGCATGGTCAGAAGTTGCGCGAGCGAATCCAATCAGACGTCGTTGGTTTTTCCTTACTTCCCATGCAGAGACTATTATAAAACTATTATTTAGGGCTCTTTTAACTTTTCGAAGAGGACGACGGCTCCACCCCACAGAATCACATAATTCTTCTAGATCGTATAAATCAATTTCTCGCTCTTTTGTAAAGAAAATACGAGATTGAAGTGTACTTTTCTTTTTCAAGCTTATTCTTTCTCTCGATGATGAAGTAGTTTTAGCCTTAATATTTGAGCTGATATTATTAAACAAGCGTCTCCAAGAAAACATTAGATGGAAAATAAAACTTTGTTTTAAATAAATATTTAACAATAAGCTGATTATTAGAATAACTTTTAGATAATTAATCTAAAAATTATTGTGATAGTCTACCATAACGCCTTTATATCATAAAACTGATTATAATTAGTAAAAACAAATATCTTTTTTCAAAACTAGTGGTAAAAAACTATAAAAATAACGATAACATTACAATTTAGATATGGAAAAATTCTTTTAATTCTAAAAATATAAAATGATTGGGATATTAATTTTAGTCTTGCAAAAGTATACTTTTAGACACTTATTCTCTTCTAAAAGAATCACGATTAACTATGTTTTAATTTCTCTATTTTATGATAACTCTAATTTAGAGTTTTACAGTTACTAGGGTCTTTAATATAAAGACCCTAGTAATTTACATAAATATGATATTGTGATTAGGAATAAGTGTAACTACTGTATTCTCAAAAAATTAATATGAAACATTTCCAAGATGAATGGATTCAACAATGGTGTGAGCAAAATGGTTGGACTGATTTAACAAAAGAGAGTTATATCAGCTACTGGGCTTTCCCTCCTGGTGCAGTCATGCCAGAACCTATCCCTTTTGACATACTACGATCTATTAAGGACAACAATGGTACTTGCGTTGAAGAAAAATTTTGGCTATCCTTTGCTATTATACTTTCAGTAGCATCTGTTTTCTTCAGTTATTGGCTCAAAAATCCTGTACCAGTTATTTTTGCTTTCGCCTTTGATGCTTTTATATCTGCTAAATTAGAATTTGAAGAAATCTAATCAATTGTAACTTTATTAAATAAAATCTTAAAGACAACTATTTAGTTTGGTTAAATTTTGTTTTTAGTAATTTTCATACAAAATATTTTTATAATAGTCTGGCTATCCGATGTGGTCTATTGTAAATAATAATTAAATATTCCTGAATTATCTTTTCATTTTCAATAAAAACAGACAGAGTTTAATCTGTCTGTTTTTAAAAACTAATTGATTTGTTTTTAAACAATCTTAAAAGTTCATATCAGCTGCTTGAACTCGTTCTACTTGCTTCTTCTTAATAACTAAGAGAATCTGCACTAGCATTATGCCACCCAGAAAGAGCATTAAACCTTTAATACGATTTGGATTTTGTAAAACAACTTCCGTATCTTTTTGTCCAAAGCCGCCTACATTTGGATTATTAGTTAAAGGCTGTCCAGCTTTAACTTCATTGCCCTCGGAAACAATTAATTGAGGTCCTGCGGGTATAGTTTCCTCAACATTGCCATCAGAAGTAGTAATAGTTACATTATATCCACCACCTTCTTGATCGATAATTTGAGTTATGTTTCCTGCTTGTGAAGCTTTGAAAACATTATTATTACTTAGCTCTCCTGTTGGATATACTTGTCCACGACCACGATTAGCACCTAGATGAACTTGGTATTTACCGTAATGGATATCTTTATCAATATCAGGACTAGGAGATAATACTGGAAAAATAATTTCCTGATATTGTTCCCCAGGAAGAGGACCTACAAGGACGACATTCTCTTGATCTTCACGATAGGATTGAAAGAAAACACTACCCATTTCTTCTTTAAGTTCTTCAGAGATTCGTTCAGGAGGAGCAATTTTAAAGCCTTCTGGTAACATTAAAACAGCTCCTACATTTAGCCCTCCTTTAGAACCATCCGCAAGTATCTGTTGTGAATCTAGATCATAAGGGATTTTAACGACAGCTTTAAAAACTGTATCAGGCAAAACGGAATGTGGAATTTCTACTTCAGCGGGTTTCTCTCCTAGATGGCAATTAGCACAGACAATTCGTCCTGTGGCTTCTCTGGGAGTTTCTGGAGCAGTTTCTTGGGCCCAAAAGGGATAAGCAGTTGCAGTTTGAGTAAAAACAAAACAATTACAAATCAGCAAGACAATTGTCGTCATTCCTAATAGAAATGACTTTAGTAAAGTTTGCTTACCTGTAGACCAAATTGCCGAAAAATCGGATATTCTCATTGCTCAGTCAAATTATATAATTCTTAAACAGTAAAATGGAAACTTAAATTTAAGCCCACCATGGAGACTTGTCAGTACGGAAATCGGTTTCTGTCCATTCAGTGAACATAACTTTATCATCTTCGTTAACATTAACATGAGCCAATGCTAAAGAAAGGGGAGCAGGACCACGAACTACCTTGCCTTGGGCATTGTACTGAGAACCATGACAAGGACAAATGAATTTATCTTCGCCAGCATTCCAAGGAACAACACAACCTAAATGGGTACAAACAGCATTAATACCATAGCTCGTAATCGTGTTATCTCCGTCAATAACAAGATATGTAGGATCACCTTTTAAACCTTGGCTTAAAATATGGTCACCTGTTTTATGGCTAGAAAGAAACTCAGTAGCGACGATATCGTTCCCTAAAGCATCTTTAGCGACAATACCACTACCAGTTCCTCCACTAGAAGGAGGAATAAAATATTTAACTACAGGATATAGTGCGCCGGCAGCTACTCCTGTAATTGTTCCAAAAGTGAGTAAGTTCATAAATTGGCGACGTCCCATATCGGGGACGTCTGATGAACCAGATACTTGTGTCATAACGATTTATGGATGATCTAAGTTAATTTGTAGATTGAGAAATTAATCTCAATAACGCTTCAGGTAGTACTCTATAAGGAAATATAATGGTAACCAAAATCTTCACATAAATAAATTGAAGATCTTTAGTAATTTACTAGCCCACATTAAATTATTGCAGAAATTGTTGACAATGTATAAGGTACTTTTAAGGAAACCAAATATTTGTATAAAGATTTTTCATCTTAACTTATCCTTTTAAAACATTTTATTGAAGATTATACTCTTTCATTCAAATGGTTTAGTGCCGAATAACTGAGAAGAAACACAATTTATTTAATTATTAAAAATTAAATAAAAAATTAACTAACACCTCACAATATAAAATCAATAATTTTAATTTCTTTATAAATTAAAATTATTGATTTTATATTCAGTGGAAATTAACTAGATATTTAAGTACAGTATTTACAAAAATTATTTAAGACATGTAAATTATTTTTACAAAATTAAAAAAAGACTGTTCTAAATATCATTAAATTCTTAAAACATACTTTATTGCATCGGATTAATTTTTAAATATTAAATACTACAAAAAAGCTATTAAATATTTTGAATAAAAACAGGAACTTATCCAGAGTACTAGAAATATATTTTATATCGAGCCTAAAAGGTAAAATCTATTTCCAAAAACAACTTTAACATTCTAGTGTAAAGAGTATTTTGAAATTTAAAAGAATGACTAAATTTTAAGTTAGATATTATCTTTTATTTTTTCTTTAAAAATAAAAGATAATAAAATAAATACTAAATTAATAAAACCTAGATTTATGAAATCTTCACTTGTTATTCTATACCATCGCGAGCCTCATGATGAAGTAATTGAAAATGGTACTATACGTTATGTCCCGCAGAAAAGTCCTAATGGAATTATTCCAACTTTGAAAAGTTTTTTTGCTAATAATTTTCAAGGAACTTGGATAGCTTGGAAACAAGTTACAGAGAAACAGAAAAATAATTTTAGTGAAAAGGTAAGTGTAGAAGATGATGGAAACTACCATGTCTTTCGTATACCTTTAAGTCCTGAACAAGTAAAAAGCTTCTATTACATAACTTCAAAAGAAGCTTTTTGGCCTATTCTCCATTCTTTTCCCTATCACTTCACCAGTGAATCTTCAAATTGGAATAATTTTGTAGAGATTAATTGTCTTTTTGCTGAAGCTGCTTGTAGATATGCAGAAGATAATGCATTAGTTTGGGTACATGACTATAATTTATGGTTGGCTCCCTACTTTATAAGACAAAAGAAACCAAATATTCGTATTGCTTTTTTTCACCATACACCTTTTCCTCCTGTTGATATTTTCAATATTCTTCCATGGAGAGAAGCAATTATAGATAGTTTACTTAGTTGTGACTTAGTAGGTTTTCATATTCCTCGCTATTCTGAAAACTTTATCAACGCGACTAAAAGTTTACGCTCCATTGATATTCTAGAACAACAGCAAGTTCCAAAACATTTGACTGCTATAGGAACTGCTCTAGCGCAACCAGATTTTACTACTAAAATAAAACATAATAACCAAATTATTAAAATTGATGCATTTCCTGTAGGTACTAATCCAAAAGATGTCTTACAAGTTTTACATTCCGAATATGCAATAGAAAGATTTAGGAAAATCAAGAAAAGTTTTCATGGCTGCAAAACAATCATTGCAGCTGGAAGAGTTGATTATGTTAAAGGAAATGCACAAAAACTAGAAGCTTTTAATCGCTTATTAAAACGTCGTCCTGAGTTACATGGAAAAATCAATTTTATACTTACTTGTGTACAAGCAGCTACTGAAATAAGAATATATAAAGAAGCACAATATCAAGTCGAACAACTGGTAGGTGCAATTAATGGTCGCTATTCTAGCCTGGATTGGACACCAGTTTCATTATTTACTAAACCTGTTTCCCTACTAGATTTATTCTGTTATTACAAAGCTGCTGATATTTGCTGGACAACACCTTTAAGAGATGGATTAAATCTTGTTGCTAAAGAGTACATTATTGCTCATGAGGGAAGAAATGGTGTGCTAATTTTATCAGAATTTGTTGGAGCAGCTATTGAATTACCTCAAGCAATTTTAGTGAACCCTTACTCAACTAAATTAATGGATGAAGCTATCGATAAAGCTTTAGATATGTCTGAAGAAGAACAAGAAGAAAAAATGACTGAAATGTATAAAACTGTCAGCACTTATGATATTAAATATTGGGCAAACCGTGTTTCACGTCATTTTAGTAACAACCTCAAATCATAAACATATATTAATGTATCGAGCATCTTATTTAATATATTAGATCTAAAATACATATTATTTTGCTAAGTTAATATCAAATTCAAAATTTATATCAACATACATATAGTTTGAATTTTATTTTAGAGAAGATATATACTGCATATAATGTCAAAATTAGTTATCATGTCTATTTTAAAATCCATTACTTATAAATCTCATAATATAAAACTAAAAAAACAACCAATAAGGACAAAATCAGATCAAATTATCCTTTGCTTACACTGTAAAAGAACTGTTGATAATAATATTAAATGTAAAGGAATATGTGTTTCAGACAATGATTATTAGATAGTATATGTGTTTTAATTTTTTAAATAATTTAATTATAACTCTATAGATTAATAATTATTATATCTCACGTGATATTAATAATAGTTAGTTTGGAAAATATATGAGTATAAAATTATTTATCATAAAAATAAATAAAGCTAAGTATTGATAATAAGGCGATATAACTTAAGATATAAATTTATCTTTTATAAAATATGTATATCGAACTCAAGACTATGCATATAGCAATCAAAGATATGATCATATTTATAATACTATTTAGGATTGATAAACTAATAACTAACCCTAAAAATATTGCAATTATTTTAGAAGGATTTTGAAGTCTGTTATACGATACTAATATTTTTTCTACAAATTTTTCTTTATTCTCTTTTATATCTAAAAAACGTAATTTAGTTTTTTTAGTACTTATCCTTGACTTAGACTTTTTATATAGTGTTTTCTCATCATAGTGATTTGTCATAAAGCAGTTATTCCAAATTTATCATCATATTTGTGAGGTAGCTTAGCATATTTAAAAAATTTAAATATGTATAAAAAAGTATATTTTAGTATAAATGTCATGTATTATAGCTGTTTCTATTCTAATAATTAAAAGAAGGATTTATAATGTATGTCCTGTGTAAAATAGTATAATCTAACAATTTTAAGTATTCTTTTAAATAGCATAAATTATTAGTAATAGTACACAGTAGAACTAAAACGTAATTAATAATATGACTTTTAGTTATCAAATTCTTCAAAATAAAAACAATTTACTTTTGTAAATTTTTCTATTTTGTTTTTATCAATCATAAGTAACATTAACTTCTATGAAATTTGATTTTCCATCTTCTAATGATATTCATAGCGCTATTAACAATTCTGATATTTTCAATTTTAATTTGCCTAACCCAGAAAATATTGAAATAGAAGAGATAGATTTTCAGAAACAATTAAATATGGTGTGGGAAGTTTGTGATCGTTTTGATCTACAAACAGATATCTGGCGAGGCAGAATTCTAAGAGCAGCTCGTGATCGCGAAAAAAAACAAGGCAATAATCTAAAAACAGGATTTATACATTGGCTAAAGGAGCGAGAAATTTCGAAGAACCAAGCTTATAGGTTAATTCAATTAGCTGAAAGTGCTGATAAACTTTTCGAAGAGGGAGATCTATGTATTGATTCTATTAATAATTTTAGCAAGCGTGCTTTTATAGAAACAGCAAAATCAGAGCCAGAAGTACAAAAGATAATTAGTGAAGCAGCAAAAAACGGAGATCATATTACTTGTAGAGAGGTTAAACAATTATCAGATGAGTGGAGTACTATGAGTTCTGACGTATTACCTACTAAAATTAAAGACAAAATTGAGCAAGGAATATTAATGTCTCATCATGTAGCTCCATTGGTTCAAGCAATGAAGAGTTTACCTGATTGTCATCTAAAAAGTATTCAAAAAGAAGTTTTTAAGAATTCTGAAATAGATAATATTAAGCTATTAACTAAAGATTCAAAAAATTTAGCTAAATGTTTAGATGCCGCTGCACAGTTGCAAACTTTAAAAAATGAGAAAATTCATCTAGATATAGAAATGGTATTAGAAGAATCGATAAGATTAGATTGCTTAAACACTACCGTAAATTTGATTCAACAAGCTTCTCAACTGGAACAAATAGTAGTGAAATTTTATATAGCTTGGAAACGTCTAAAAAATATTTCGGATAAACTATATATTAACACTGGAGAAAGTAGCCCTAATCTAAGGTCAATGTTAACATCTTTAGAATCATTAAGCGAAGAAGTCGTTGAAGTACCACTTGATGAGTTAAGAGAGAAGGTTGTCAAGTTGAGGATTTTTCCCGAATAGATAGTATTCAGTTCATAATTGATTATATTTAGAAATTATGATATGAAAAATTATTGGATGAATAAGTATAGACTTCTATAAGCAAGGTATATTTGACATAAAAATTAAGTAAACTATGACATTTCTTACTATATGAGTAAAAAATATCATAGTTTATTTATGCCAGGAGGCGGGCTTGAACCGCCGACACGAGGATTTTCAGTCCACTGCTCTACCAACTGAGCTATCCCGGCATGAACTTTGTTTCGGTACCGTATATAACTATAACAAACTTTTTTTTTTGTTGCAATGGTATTTACAATTTTTTATATATAAACGTAAAAAAAAGAACTCCAGATAAAAGTTCATCGTATTTACCTAGAAATTGGTTCAAATAAATATTAATTATTTCTTTAAAAAAATATAAAAATATGAGATTATCATCAATGATAGAAATTTTTTAAATATATTACTACTTATGTCAAATGAACTTTTATCATAAATATTTAAAAATATTAAATATCAATTTAAAATGATATCAATAATTTATGGACAAAATACAAAATAGAAATTATGCTTGCTATACTTGATAAGTATATCATTTTCTATGATAAATTTCTCTAATTACAAAAAACCGTTTCTTAATGTAAATTTAGAGATAAAACTAAAGTTATTTTATTAAATTAGTATTATGAATGGAGACAAAGTTAACACAGAGAATAATGACTGGATTAGACAATTAGTACTTATGGGTATCGGTACAACTTCAATGGCTGCTGAAAAATTAAAGGAAGCTAGTGAAGAATGGGTAAAAGAGGGCAAAATTAATCCTGATCAAGCTCAAGGTTTTGTTGATGAACTACTAGGCCAAATTAAAGTCGGACAAAATAGTTTTGAAATAAATATAGAGCGCGAAATTCGTAATATTCTACGAGATTTAGGTGTTCCAAGACAATCAGAAATAGACGAATTAAGAGGAAGGATTGATCGTTTAGAGCATCAAGTCAGAGATCTCGAGAATAAGTCCTGGAACTAACAAGATTCAATTTAGAAAAAAAATTATGCGAAAAATCTTCATTAATTTTAATATTATCAAGGTTTGAAGTTTATTATTAATAATCTCAACTTTGACAATCGAAATATTTATGAATCTAGTCTCTTTCTAAAAAGTAAATATACTTACACTTTATTTAATATTGTTAACAAAAAATTAAAAATATGAATTTAGAAAAAACTATTACTACTACTTCAGGACTAAAGTATGTCGACACTCAAGAAGGTAGTGGAGTTTATCCTAAGACTGGGCAATTTGTTTCTGTTCATTATATAGGTACTCTCGAAAATGGTAAAAAATTTGATAGTTCTTATGACCGCAATCAACCTTTTTCTTTCAAGATAGGTATTGGACAAGTAATTAAAGGTTGGGAGGAGGGAGTCTCTTCTATGAAAGTTGGAGGTCAAAGAAAATTAATCATTCCACCTGCTTTAGGATATGGTTCAAGAGGAGCAGGTAGTGTTATTCCTCCCAATGCTGTATTGGTTTTTGACATTGAGTTACTAGATATCGAATAATCTTAAAAATATTTAATCAAGATTCGAATAAGTATTAACTATTGCTTATTCGAATCTTGATTAAATATTTTTAAGATTATTTATGACTTTGAAATTCATTTAAGATTACTTTCAAAGCGATAAATTAATCATTCTATAGTAGGAAACAGAGTGATAATTCTTTACTAAAAATCATAAATTAGGCTAAAATAACTTAGCTTATAATCATATGAATGATATCGACCACCTTAAAAGATGTAATTGTAAGATAACTTGTTCTAGTTTTAGTCTTGACTGATACTGAAAAAACATAACTAAATTCTTACCATATACTCCTATCCAATATACGGGTAAAATTATGCAATTTTCCAAAATATTAATTGCCAATCGCGGGGAAATAGCTTTACGAATTTTACATAGTTGTGAAGAACTTGGTATCAATACAGTAGCTGTTCATTCTACAATAGACCGCCAATCACTCCATGTTCAACTGGCTGATGAAAGTGTTTGTATTGGTCCACCTTCAAGTAGTAAAAGTTATCTAAATATTCCTAATATTATTTCAGCTGCTTTAACTCATAATGCGACAGCAATTCATCCTGGTTATGGATTTTTATCCGAAAATGCAAGATTTGCAGAGATCTGTGCTGATCATAAAATAGTGTTTATTGGCCCTTCTCCTGAAGTTATCTATGCTATGGGAGATAAGTCAACTGCAAAAAAAACAATGCAGAAGGCCGGAGTCCCAACTATTCCTGGTAGTTGGGGACTATTGGAAAGTCAAGAGAATGCCTTAAGTATTGCCCGTGATATTGGTTATCCTGTAATTATCAAAGCTACAGCAGGTGGTGGTGGACGTGGAATGCGTCTGGTGAGAGAAGAAAGTGAATTTTCTAAATTATTTCAAGCAGCACAAGGAGAAGCGGAAGCTTTTTTTGGAAATCCTAGTGTCTATCTAGAAAAATTTATTGAACACCCACGTCATATTGAGTTCCAAATCTTAGCAGATAGTTATGGAAATGTAATCCATTTAGGAGAAAGAGATTGCTCTATTCAACGCCGACATCAAAAACTCTTGGAAGAGGCACCTAGCCATTTTTTAACCCCTCAACTTAGGAAGAAAATGGGAGATGCGGCTATCAAAGCTGCCAAATCTATTAATTATGTTGGAGCTGGTACTATCGAATTTTTAGTAGATAGTAAGAATAATTTTTACTTTATGGAAATGAATACTCGTATTCAAGTCGAGCACCCAGTAACAGAAATGATTACAGGATTAGACTTAATTAAAAAACAAATTTCTATTGCTCAAGGAGAAAGGTTAAAGTTAAAGCAAAGCGATATTATATTAAAAGGTCACTCAATAGAATGTCGTATTAATGCTGAGGATCCAAATTTCAATTTCCGTCCTCATCCTGGTAAGATAAGTGGATATCTTCCACCTGGAGGTCCGGGAGTCAGAATGGATTCTCATATTTATACCGATTACGAAATTCCTCCATATTATGATTCTTTGATTGGAAAATTAATTGTTTGGGGACCAGACCGTTCAACTGCTATTAAAAGAATGAAAAGAGCATTAAAAGAATGTGCTATTACTGGAGTTCCTACGACAATTGACTTTCATAAAAAAGTAATAGAAGTACCAGCATTCTTAGAAGGAGAAACATATACAAACTTTATTGAAAAAAATCTAACTAACAATTAACTATATTGCTAGTGTCTTGAAGATATACAAAATCAATAATATTTTCTTGGTAATCTTTATTAATATATTCAGTAATTAATTTTTTAATACAGTTGTTAACTCATAGTATAAAAAAATAGAATTTTTTTACACTATGTTAGAGGAAAGAAAATGGTAAAAGTTTCTTCTCTTCTTGAACGTTGGCGAACAATTAATTTGCCACCTAATCGATGAAAGAGATTTTTTGTTACATCCAAGTTTAAACTAACACTACCTGTTTCAGGTTGTAACATTAATACTTGTCCTAGAGCTTCAAGAGGATTGTGCTGTCCATAAGATTCTGTCTGAAATTGTAATTTTAATTGATGTCCTGCAGTACTAACTTGAATTCGAATTAAACCTTGCCCAGAAAGACTCCGAGTACATTTTTCGATTAAAGATGTTAAGACTTTATCTAGCATTCGGGGATCACTAACTACTTGGGGTAATGTTTTAGGTAGCCCTACATCAAGATCAATATTTCGACGTTGTGCTTGTTTCTTCCAGCGAGGTATACATCTATTTAACAGGGTTTCTAAAGAAGTTTTAACTAATTCAACAGATGAGTTTTGATAGTTTTTACTTTTTAATTCAGTGGCCCGGAAAATCAATTCCATTCGGTTAATCTGTTCACTACATTCTTGATCTATGTTTTCTAGTAATTGAGTGATTTTTGGTTCTAAATCTTGGTATTTAAGCAATAACCTAGTCATTGTTCGAATACTTGTTAGAGGTGTACGAACTTCATGACTTAGTGCTCGAAGTAAATCTAGATCATTTGCCTTTTCAACATTAAGAGAAATATTTTTGGATAAATGATTATTTTCATTTATTGTATTTAAATCTTTATTACATAGATTTTTCTTATAGATTATTGTCGATATAGAAGTAAAATTATGGAGCAGTAGACGACTAAATTCTTCAATAATTTGGCAACGGGGAAAAATAGGTATAAACTTTTGAACTAACTGGTCTAACTCAAATAATTGAGAATAATTCAATGTATTGAGGCCAAAGCGTAATCTTAGCCATCCTTTATAGTTAATTTCTGGATCAAATGTAAATTGAAATGTAGGAAAACCTAGAGGATTTTCCCCTAAAACTATCATTAAAGAAAACTGAGAAGTTAAAATTAAACAAAATTGTTCAGATGCGAGAGGATCCTGTGGGAGTATTGGTAACTCCATTACACTTAAAATATTAGGATGAATTTGACTAGAACAGTTGATGTCTGCAGGAAGTTTAAATTGCTTCCAGAGATTAAGTGTATTAGTTTGTAAAGTAAAAATACCAGTATGTAATATTTTTATGAGAGCAGGATGACATAAAATTGGAGTTGGAGCTGATAATATAAGTCCTTGGCAATTTTCTTTATTGACTACAGTTGGTTCTAAATAAGATAGAAGTAATGTTTCTAGAGCAGAGATTGAACTTACCCATTTTCCTTGTGCTTCTATACGTGCTTGCTTGATATCAATAGTATGTGATTGAAATAAATGAGATTCGGCTTTTACTCTACTACCATCATTTATAATCTTGCTAAGGTTACCCAATGAAGCCTCAGAAGCATCCATAAATTTCTCTCGATTTAATTCTTTGACTCTCATGCTTTTATGGTTCTAGAGAAAATTATAAGGCAGATATACTACAGAGAATAGCAATAAAATAAAAATTTATTTTTGTTGAAATTTTATATTGCTTATGAACTTTATGTTGTTGACAAAGTAACTGAGGTTTTAAGGGATCAGACAAAGAATTAAGTAATTACTTGATTAAGAATATAGTAGTCATAATTATCCTCCAGGAAAATTTCTAGAGTTTTACTCATTAAAACTAACCAACTTTTATTAGCCTTCTCTAGTAAATACATATTTTTTTTAGAAGCTACGATTAGAGTACTTATTGAGGTATATTTAACTTACAGTAAAGTTATTAAAAACTCGAATTTTTTACTAAAGCTAATAATTTTTTTTTCTTTGTATTAATAAGCTGCTTGATCAATTTGGGGAGAGCAAGATGGCGAATATTAGTAGATATAGTTTCATCTCGGAAAGGGAAGAAATCCCTAAAACCAATAATTATCGCCTTACACTTTGTAAATATTTGTAGTTGCTGTTCTCATAACTCTGTTACCGGTTATCGTAGTCCTCTAGCTGATGTTCAAAGTCTATAAGAGTAACAAGTTGCATAAGTAATAATAGCTACAATCACAGTTTCTGACTCTTCATCTAAAACTTGCACCAACCTCCAAACAGAAGCATCACTGGAAAGCTTAAATGTTTTAATTTTAAACACTGAACAGAAAATTATGTCTCTGCAATATAATTCGATTGTATAACTTTAGTGTTAACTTATTAATTTGAGTTAAAGAAAAAGATGTGATACAAGCAAGAATATTATATGTGACATTTGACAAGCTTTTCCATATTCTGATTAATTAGTACTTTTATGTAAGATTTAAATACCTAGTAACTTAAGAAAAAACATATATCTGAAGTTTATCATGTTATAACTTCAGAAATTTTGTTTTCATTTAAAGGCTTCACCAAATTTTAAGAAAATACGATGATTGCTTGTAGCAGTTCTACATAAGTTTAAAATTTCATATATCTAAACTACATAGCTACTTTTTTTCCTTAACTTTGGTCTTAGGAGTAATTGCCTCAATCTCGGACAAAGGGAAAGTAACTAATTTACTCCAGTTTCCCCCTTCAAATAAAACAGCAGCTTTTCCATCGCTGACTCTTTGCACCAAGCCTTCAAAACAATAATAAATATCGTCAGGATTAATAATTTTGACAGTTGTCCCTGGTAGAATTAACATTGTTTTCTCACAATATACTAGTTCATATTTATATTTTAGCAGATTAAATTTCAACTCAACTTGAAGTTAAGATTTTTTCGATCATATTATTTTAATAAATTACATAAAAGTTTCTTAGCTGTATTTGTATGTTAGTTAATATATTCAATAATTAACAATAATTATTGAATATATTAACTGTTAGAATTAACGATTTTAATATAACATCTTGTAAAATTTATACAACTAAAAACATATATATTATTTACTTTTAGTTGTATCTTAATTTATAAAAAAGATTAATCTTTTTTATAAGATAGTAAATTTATAAGATAGTAAATATAATATTTACTGTAGTGTTATAGAATATTATTTATATTTTTTAAACTAGTAAAAATCTGATACAAATGTTTCACCTTTTATCCTAACTTAAAGTTAAATTAGCCCGAAATATTTATATTAAATTTAATTAGTTATTTTTTTTCCTCATCAACTTATCTTTTCATTGACGTGTTACGATGAGAATCTTTTACTAGGTATGGTAGTTTTATTATGTCTATTCCACCCATTGTTTTAACATTAATAATTCTATTTTCAGCTCTAATTAGTTTTATTTTTGAATTTTTCCCTGCAGATACTACAGCTATTGGAATTACAGTTATATTAATTGTATGTGGACTAGTAACTCCTGAAGAAGGTACATCTGGTTTTAGTAATTCTGCGACTATTACTGTAATGGCTATGTTTATTTTAAGTGGTGGAATCACTAGGACTGGAGGATTACAAGTTGTTAGAGATATTCTATTTCAGATTGGAGGAAAAAACTTAAATAAACAGATTGCTCTTATGGGTATTATGGTAGGCTCTATTAGTGCTTTTATTAATAATACTGCAGTCGTTGCTGTTTTCCTACCAATAGTAGAAGCTTTTGGTAAAAAGCAGAAAATTTCTTTATCAAAATTACTTATTCCACTGTCTTATACAGCCATTTTAGGAGGAGTTATTACTACGATTGGAACTTCTACTAATATATTAGCAAGTGGGTTATCGAAGCAGTTAGGTTATGGGGAGTTTGGCATATTTTTAATTACCCCTATCGGAATTCCTGTATTTATTATTGGATTAATATATTTAACTTTTTTTAGTTCTCGAATATTACCAGATTGTAAATCAATCAATAATGATGGGTTTAATGTTGATTATGGAATGAAAGATTATGTTAGTGAAATTATTATTACTCCACGCTCTAACTTAGTCGGACAAAGCTTACGCCAAAGTAAAATTCAGAGAAAGTTTGATATTGATGTATTAGAAATAATTCATAATAATATTCATTTTCCACAACCTTTAGCTGATAGAGTTTTATCATTAGGAGATATATTATTAGTCCGTGGAAGCAAAGAAGATTTATTACAGATTAGAGACGAAAAAGGAGTTGATATTTTAGCTAATATTAAATTTGATAAGAGGCAATTTAAAGACGAAATTAATTATAGAGAAGATAAAATAGCTGAAGTTCTCATACTGTCTAATTCACGATTGATAGGCTCCACACTGAAAGATTTACGTTTTCGCCAAAGATATAATGCTACTGTCATTGCTATTCGTAGAGGAGAAGAGTTATTACGAACCAGATTAGGAAAAGTACGTCTAAAATTTGGAGATTTATTACTAGTTCAGGGCCCAAAAGAAAGTTTTATTGGATTACAGACAACACGAGAACTATTAGTCCTTGAGGAAAGAGATATTGAAACCTTACGACAAAACAAAGCTTATATAGCCATTGTCATCATTTTTGGCGTTGTTACTATTGCTGCATTAGAGATATTACCAATTCTAGTTAGTAGCTTAGTAGGTGTCATGCTAATGATTTTTACTGGATGTCTTAAGCCTGGAGAAATCTATGGCACAGTTCGTTGGGATATTATTTTTTTGTTGGCAGGACTAATTCCTTTAGGGATTGCCATGGAAAAATCTGGTACTAATTATTGGATAGCTCAACACATCATTAGCATGGGAAATTATATTCCTGGTTATTTAGTCTTAGTTCTTTTTTATTTTGTTACTGCTCTATTTACTGAAATACTTTCAAACAATACATCTGTTTTATTAATGTTACCAGTTGCTGTAGAGGTAGCAGAAGGCTTTGGATTTAATCCCGTCTCTTTCATGCTAGTAGTAATGTTTGCAGCTTCTAATAGTTTTATTACTCCTATAGGATACCAAACAAATACTATGGTTTATGTGCCTGGAGGATATCGTTTTTTAGACTTTACTCGTGTCGGATTACCTTTAACTTTTATGTTTACTTTTTTAGTACCATTTCTTGTTAAGTGTATATACGGAATATAGTATCATTATTTTTTAATATTATGAAAAGCTACTTTTTTAATTTAAATAATTATCTGGAAAAGTTCTCATATTAATGGATATATAACACTCTTAAATTACTGAAATATGTATAAATCAAGATTTTTAAAATAGATGAATGATTGTTATACTCCAATTTTTTTTACTAGAAGTTTAATGGTAAAATACCCAAAATAAAAAGAACTATCCTGAAAGTTTTAAATTCAGATTTCGTTAGCAATATGTGGAAAAAAAAAGGCTCTCAATTCCATTGGCAAAACTTAATTAAAAAAAAGAATTATGGCTTTCGAATTTTTAGGGAAAAGAAGAATAACTTAACTATCGGACAAAATAGTCAATCATTATTAATAATGATGTTTATCAGTTTTGTTTTGTTAGGAGCTATAGGCAGCCGTTTGTTTTTTTTACAGCTAGTAGAAGGTAAAAATTACAGAGGTAAATCTGAAAATAATCGTGTCCGTGTCATGCCAAAACCACCTATCCGAGGTACTATATTTGATAGAAAAGGACGTATTTTAGCTTCAAACCGTTTTAGTCATTCAGTTTATTTATGGCCTGTCGTTGTTAGCCAGCCTAATTGGCCTAAAAATAGAAAATCTTTAGCACACTTACTTTCTATTTCTGAAGAAAATATTGAAGCTAAGATAAGTGAGAGTATAAATAAAAAGACGGGATATTCTTCTTCAATTTTAATTAAAATTGCTAGTCGGCTTAATCCTGCTCAAATAACTGCATTAGAAGAATTCAAAGAGGAGCTCGACGGATTAGAAATGGATATTGAAAATATTCGTAATTATCCTAATAAAGAAATAGGTGCTCATATACTAGGATATATTGGAGAGTTAAGTAGTCAGGAATTAAAAGAAAAGCAGTCTGAAGGTTATCTTTTAGGTGATTCTGTTGGAAGAATGGGAATCGAGTCTGCCTATGAAAAAAAGTTAAGAGGTGAATGGGGAGGTATTGAGTTAGAGGTAAATGGAGCAGGTAAAATCACTAAAGTATTGGGACGTAAAGCAGCAAAACTAGGTAAAGATATTACTGTCACTCTTGATCTTGATATACAAAAGGCTGCTGAATTCGCCTTGAGACAACGTACAGGAGCTGTCGTTGCTATTGAACCATATACAGGACAAATTCTAGCAATGGCTAGTAGCCCTACTTTTGATCCTAACTTTTTTTCAACTCCGCTTGCCCCCAAAACTTGGAAGCAGTTACAACAGAAAGATGCATTTCTTCTTAATCGAGTTTTGCAAGGCTTTCCCCCTGCTTCCACTTTCAAAATAGTTACATCTACTGCAGCTATGGAATCAGGTAAGTATCCTCCGGATACTATATTATCAACTTCTCCTTATTTAAGTGTAGGAGGAACCCATTTTAGAGAGTGGAATAGATTAGGCTTTGGAAAAATAGGTTACATAAAAGCTTTAGCATTGAGTAGTAATACTTTTCATGGGCAAATTGGTCTAAAGATAGGAGAAGATGATCTAGTTAGATATGCACGTCTTTATGGTTTCGGTTCAAAAACGGGAATCGAATTAGAAGAAGAAAAAATTGGACTAATTGCAGATAATATATGGAAGAAAAAGAAACATAAGGGAAATTGGACTGACGGAGATACAGTTAATATGTCTCTTGGCCAGGGATTCACCAAAGCTACTCCCTTACAAGTGGCTATCATGTTTTCCGTTATAGCTAATGGTGGGTACAGAATAAAGCCTCAGCTATTAAAAAAAGTTTATGAGAAAGAATATCTAAAAAGTTATATAGGTTTTAAGTCTAGTACAATTAGAACTCTGAGAGAAGGCTTAAGAGCAGTAGTCTTATCAGGAACTGGAAAGATTTTAAATGTTCCAAGCTTACCTCCTGTGGCTGGAAAAAGCGGTACAGCTGAAGCTCCTCCTAGAAAATCTCATGCTTGGTTTGGAGGTTTTGCTCCTTACAATAGTCCAGAAATTGTTGTTGTAGCTTTTGTTGAACATTCTGGTGGCGGAGGTGGAACTATCGCAGCACCAATAGTCCGTCAAGTTATGGAAGCATATTTTAAACATAATCGTTCTCTTAATTCTATTAACAATAGAAAAAATTTAAGTATTAATTTAAACTAAAAATACTTAAAACATATTCTCCTTGATTAACTGAAAAATTAGTAGATAGATCAAAAACAAAGCCGGCTTTTTCTGCATAAATATCTATAACCTCAGGCAATTTTCCCTGCTTGTTAAAACTTATAATTTGATAAAGTCTATCCCCTGTTTTTACTTGAGTTTTAAGAATTAATCTACTTTGAATCATTCCTCCCGTTGGAGCGTAATAATTTTTTATTTTTTCACGAGAAACTAAATGTATTTTTGTTTTCCCTAAAGAATAATTATGTAATTTCAATATATTTTTTTTTACCAAATAATTTTTAATTCCAGAAACTCCAGCAATTACAGATTTTGGCTGCATTTCCATTCCTGAACCTAATTCTAATGTCCATGATTCTCGATCAATGACTATTTCTCTTCCTAATTTTCGAAACTCTTTTTGTAATGCTAACCAAGGCTTTAAAAAAGCTTCATCAAAGCTATCTCCATCAAAGGTATTCATTAGAATTCCATAATCAAGTTTGAAATATATAGCATTTTCTTCTTGTTCTCCGGGAAAACAGAAAAGGTAGTCTATACATTTATTGCTTGAACTATGAATATCAATTAAATAATTTGCATCCATAGCAAGAGATTGCAGTTTATAGCGATATTGTTCGAACAAAGGGGCACTACTAGGGCTTTGGATTTTTTCAGCATGTTGAGAGAATGCAGCTTTTTGTTGTTTTAAAAAGTTTTCTCGTATTGTTAAACAATCAAAATTAAAGTTATTTTTAACAAAATCTTTTAAGCCAAGAAAAACCTTTTCATAATCCCAAAATATTCTATTCCAGTCCTTACCATCATAACTATTGAAACGTCCTGATGAAAAAAAATGATTTCTTTGATTCGTTCCTAACGGATTACATACTGGAACTAACCATATTTCTCCATCAATTTGATTTTTATCCAGAGTAGATAAAAAATCAACTAGTTGATGAATCACTGAATTACCTACAATTTCTGAACCGTGTAAGTTAGATTGAATATAGATTTTCTTATCGCTTTGCTTACCGATAAACTTATATATTTGAATGGATATTTCGTCTCCAGAAGCAAGTTTAAATAAATTTAATATCTCAATATTTGGTTTCATTGAATTTTTTATAAAAAACTAATTAGATAAATACAAACGATTTTTAGTTCTCTATTCTTTGAGGATAACTAATATTAGACTGATGATATAACATATCCTTAGTCTTGTTTATATGCTTCCATTCCATCACATGAACATACAAGATTTCTATCTCCAAACGCATTATCAATACGTCCTACTGATGGCCAGAATTTATTTTTTTTTGTCCAAGGAGAGGGATAAGCAGCTTTTTCTCTCGAATAAGGCCGATTCCATTCGTCACAAGCTATTTCTATAGCAGTATGAGGACAGTTTTTTAAGGGATTATTGGTACGGTCAATTTCACCACTTGCAATCATTTTTACTTCTTCATAGATTGCTATCATAGCATTACAGAAACGATCTAATTCTGGTAGATTTTCACTTTCAGTTGGCTCTATCATCATTGTTCCTATTACAGGCCAAGAGATTGTAGGTGCATGAAAGCCAAAGTCCATTAATCTTTTTGCAACATCTTCTACTTCGATTGACGTCTGTTTTTTAAGAGGGCGTAGATCAATAATGCATTCATGTGCTACATATCCAGAATCTCCTTTGAATAAAATAGGATAGTAACTAGATAAACGATGAGCAATATAGTTAGCATTAAGAATAGCTATCTTTGTAGCTTGAGTTAAGCCTTTACTCCCCATCATAGCAATATACATCCAAGAAATTACTAAAATATTAGCACTCCCCCATGGGGCAGCAGATACTGCACCTATAGAATCAAGATTTACTTCTTTAATATCATAAGGATTCATATATTTTTCTATGTTGGTATTAGGAAGAAAACGGACAAGATGAGACTTAACGCCGATAGGTCCTACTCCTGGACCTCCTCCTCCGTGAGGAATACAAAAAGTTTTATGTAAATTTAGGTGACAAACATCGGCTCCGATATCAGCAGGACGCATTAGTCCAACTTGAGCATTCATATTGGCCCCATCCATATAAACTTGTCCACCATGATGATGAATAATACTACAAATATCTATGATTTGTTTCTCAAAAACCCCATGGGTGGAAGGATAGGTAATCATTAATGCTGCTAAATTATGTTCATACATTTTAGCTTTTTGTTTTAAATCTAAAATGTCTATATTTCCATTTTTATCGCACTTTACTACTATAACTGTCATGCCACACATTACTGCACTAGCAGGGTTTGTCCCGTGAGCAGATTCAGGAATGAGACATATATTTCTTTGAATTTCTTTATGCGCTTTATGATAGCGAAGAATTACTTGCAATCCTGCATATTCACCCTGAGAACCTGCATTGGGCTGCAATGATATTCCAGAAAAACCTGTTATCTCTCCTAACCATTGTTCTAATTGCTGAAACAAGATACCATATCCTAGTGCTTGGTCAAGAGGAACAAAAGGGTGAATTTTACTGAACTCAGGCCAAGTTACAGGCGTCATCTCTGCAGTAGCATTTAATTTCATAGTACATGATCCTAGAGGGATCATAGAAGTATTTAAGGCTAAGTCTTTTTTTTCTAGCTGATGCAAATATCTAATGAGTTCATTCTCAGAATGATAGCTACTAAAAATTGGATCTATAAGATATGGTGTAGTACGTTCGAGATTAAGGGGCAAATGAAAATCTGCTTTATTTATTACTTCTTCGATAGAAAATGGTAGCTTATCTTGTTCCGCAAAAATTTGCCAGAGCTCAACTATATCATCAACAGTTGTAGTTTCATTTAGACTAATGCTGATTACCCCTTTCTTGAATAATCGTAAATTTACCTTTTTCTCTAACGCTGTTTCAATAATTCTATTTTGTCTATCTTTCTCTAAACTTAAGTTAATCGTATCAAAAAATGGATCATTGCTTACAACATAATTTAACTTTTTTAGACCATCTTTTAGTATGACAGCTAGTTTATATATTTTTAAAGAAATATTTTTTATCCCTTCAGGTCCATGATAAACAGCATACATCCCTGCGACTATTGCTAGTAAAACTTGTGCAGTACAGATATTACTTGTTGCCTTTTCACGTTTAATGTGCTGTTCTCTAGTCTGTAATGCTAATCTAAGAGCAGGGTTTCCTCTTACATCTTTAGAAACTCCAACGATACGTCCTGGAATTTGCCTTTTATACCTTTCTCTTGTTGCAAAGTATGCAGCATGTGGTCCACCATATCCTAGAGGTACACCAAAACGTTGTGTAGTACCTATTGCAATATCAGCTCCAAATTCTCCAGGAGGAGTAATTAGAGCTAAGCTTAGTAAATCGGCAGCAACAGTAACTAAAGCATTTTTTTCATGAATGTCTTCAATGAAACAACGATAATCATGTATCGAACCATCCGTAGCAGGATATTGTAGAAGTGCACCAAAGATATTATCGTCACATTTAAAAGTTCTATGGTCATCTACGATAATTTTAATATTTAAGGGATTTGCACGAGTTTGAAGAACCTGTATAGTTTGTGGATGACACAAAGAAGAAACAAAGAAAGTATGAGCAGTTTTGTTTTTACATAAGAAATAACTCATACTCATTGCTTCGGCCGCAGCTGTTCCTTCATCTAGAAGCGAAGCATTAGCAATTTCAAGTCCAGTTAATTCAATTATCATTGTTTGATAATTGATAAGAGCTTCTAACCTACCTTGTGATATTTCTGCTTGATAAGGAGTATATGCTGTATACCAACTAGGGTTTTCTAAAATATTACGTTGAATTACTGAAGGAGTAATACAGTCATGATATCCCATTCCAATATAAGAACGAAATACTTTGTTTTTTGAAGCAAAAGACTTTAATTGAGCTAATGCTTCATGTTCACTTTTAGGTTCTGGTAAACTGAGATTTTTGTGATATCTTATGTGATGAGGTATTATTGTATCAATTAGTTGATCTATATTAGAGAAGCCTAGTATATTGATTATTGCATCTATTTCTTGACTATTCGACCCTATATGTCTGCTGAGAAAATTATCAGCTGATGAAAAAATTTGATTAACTTCTAAGTTCTTTCTATCGTTATTCTGAATATAGTTAGTAGCTAAGTTTTGATCAAGCATATTAATAAATATACATTATATTTTTATTGAATCTTTAAAATCTATTATCTTAATAATTAAAAAATCTACATTGAATAAATGAAATAAAACATAGAATTACATTATTTCTGCATTTTCTTATGATGGTATCCTCTTGGTGTAATCACTAGGTCTTTATAAAAAAAGGTACTATGATTGCCAATAAGTACAGTAGTTAACATATCTATATAATATCCTAACATTTCGTTCAATGTTGTAAGCACTATGGTTTCATTTTTACGATATGCGCAGCGAACTAAAGCAACAGGAGTATTTGGATCACGATATTTTAAAAAGATGGCTCGAGCCACAATAATTTGATGTGTTCTAGTTTTTGATTTTGGATTATAAATAGCAGTAACAAAATCTCCTTGAGCAGCAGCTTTTAAACGTTTTTTAATTACACTCCAAGGTGTTAATAGATCACTTAAACTAATTGCACAAAAATCGTGCATTAGAGGTGTACCAACCCTAGCGGCAGCAGCTTGTAAAGCTGTAATTCCTGGAAAAATTTTGATATCGATAATATTATCTTTTTTGTAAGTATTTTTAAGTTTTTCTAGTACTAACCCTCCCATAGCATAAATACCACAGTCACCTGATGATATAACTACAACATTTAGTCCCCATTGTGCTAGTTCAACTGATCTTTCCGCACGTTTTTCTTCTTCAGTAATAGGTAAATCTTCAATAATTTGACCAGGGTGAAATAAACTTTTTATGAGATCTAAATATAAAGAATAACCGACAATAGCATCGGCTTCAGCAATTGCTTTCTTTGCTGCAGGAGTTATTTGATCTAAACTTCCAGGCCCTATCCCTACTAAATATAATTTTCCTTTTCTTCCTATATATTCTGTACTGCTTTGGGCTATAGCGATAGTAACTGCTTGATCTTCAAATTTTACAATTTGCTTAGAGACTAAAAGAACAGTATCATTATTAAAAAAATAATTAGAGCTATAAATAGCAGCAGCTTCTGCCACACTAGCAGTTCCTAATTCTTGCTTTACAATTGCTGAAGGATTAGGAACACTAACCTTATCTAGAGTATTCACAGAATAGGTAAAGAAAGGTAACTGCTTAATTTGGCAATATTTAATAATACCAATTTCATCTTTTTTTAAATCAACAGATGCTATCCCAGCTATTGCTTCTGGTGCTAAGCCATGTTGATCAAAAACTGTAGATATAGCATCAGAAATCAGTTTATAAGATGCTCCTCTTGTGGATCCTATACCTATCCACAATACTCGGGGATACCATTGTATAGTGGGAATATCAGCTTTTGTATCTAGAGGATACTTTCTATGGCTAATGATAATATATGATGTTGATTTTTGATCCCTTTTAATATCAGGTAAGGAAAATTTAAAATTATAATTATTTAAAAAGTTTTTTCTCCAAAGAAATGAGCCGCCTTCTTGTATTATTTGTACAGTTTTCTGACAAGCGATCGCATAACTTACATCTTTCCATTTTCCTGCTCCTCTTCTCCATCCAAAGGGGAATCCTAATATATCAATACCCGGTAAATTTAGAGTATTTGATACACCAGTTATAACTGGCTCTGCATTTAAGTAACTCGCAATTAATTTAGTTAATTTATCTGCTCCTCCTTGATGCCCGCCGCATAGACTAATAACAAATTTACCTTCTGGATCTATGACAATAATAGCTGGATCATGAGTTTTACTTTTTAATAATGGAGCAATAAGACGAACTACAGCTCCAGCTGCCAAGCAAAATACTAGAGCACGATTTTTTAAAAAAATATCAGCCAAATGATTTTTAAGAGGACTGTGATAATAAAGGGTTTTTTCGTCAATTAAGGGTAACTTTTCTGGCATATAAAGTATTCCTCTTAAATCTTGACAAAGAGGATGTAAAAGACTGCAAGCCTGATTAGTAGTCCCAATCATTGCTACAGGATAAAGAATATTAGAAGAATACATGAGATGTGTTGATTTTTTATAATTTTTATCTATGGTAACGACTTTCACGAAAAAGAGTTAAATACACTAATTAAACTGTGAAAACTAAGAACAGAACTCTTAATATTAATCAATTATGATTTAGTCTCATATATAAATAACATAATAGAATATGCTTATTTTAATAAGTTATTCCAAGTTAATATCCTAGTCTTGGCAGAATTATATGCTGGGCTTTTCTCAGGAATTATTTTTGCTAGTTGAATTGCTTCATTAAATAGAGAACGATCAGCTAATTTTTGAGCCATAGATAGTATTTGAAAACTCCAACGCTTCAAGGATTTCTTTGTTTGAGGACTTACATCTGTTGAAGGTGGAATATTTTGTACGATGGAAATAGCGGAAACTAAAGATTGAGGAGTTTGTGATTGAGCTACTAAATAAGCTTTCTTTAAATCTTTTTTAGCTTTAACTTCTATTTGCCATTTTTTAATATCATTTTGTATCTTCCCATAGAGTGGTCGATCTGAAGTGATTTTTTTAGCGACGAGAATAGCTAATTCATAATTTTTAGTGTTTCCTATGATAATTGCTTGGTTTAAAATTAATTGATCTTCTTTTCGTTGAATATCTATGTACCATTGATAAGCTTTTTCTTTTGCTTGAGTTGAAAGTGCACGTTTTGAACCAATTGAATTTACCTCATTAATTGCTCTTTTTAAGTCTAAAATATTACCTCCTTCAGCTAAATTTTTAGCTTTATCTAAAATTGGTTTATCCTCTGCAATTTGTATTAAATTATTCCACTTATCAATTTCCTTTTTAGCTTCTTGATAATGAGAGTTGTTAGGAGGTATTAGTTCTATTAATTGAACTGCTGTTTTTAAATCTTTAATGGTGCCTTGAATAGCTAATTTTCTAGATTTTTGAAGATAAGCTATGTACTTTATATCTAATTCCCACATATCCACTAAATTATTTGATTTTTGATAAAGAGAACTATTTGAGTCGATTGCTTTAAGTGTCAGTATCGCAAGTTTCAAACTTTCTACTGTCCCTTTGTTGGCATCCAATCCTGCCTTAGCAATAACATGCCAGTCTTCAACTTTATCAGTAAATATATTTTTATCTGAAACTTTATTAATTACTTCTAATAATGTTGACCAATTTTTATTCTCAATCAATTCATTAATATGATTACTTATTTTAGATTCAGCATCTTGTATCAAACTTTGAGCTTTCCGATACGCATAACTATCAAAATTTATTTTCTGAGAGTCATTTATTGTAGTTAGCCAGTTATCAACTCCACCACGATTTAATAAAATAAATGCATTATCTAGTTGACCACTCTCTTTTTTTGCTAGTCTTATTTTTTTAATTGCATCATTATATCCAGTAGTAGCCCAATATTTATTAGGAAGATCAAGAAGCATTAATACTTCTCTGAAAGCTAAATTCCAACTAAAATTGTGCAACTGACTTTCCACCCTTACTAAGATTTTTTCACCTTCATTCCAGGAATTATTCCATTTCTTAATTCTTTGAGTCACTATGTCATAAGTATCGCTGTTAGTAGGTATTTTTTGAGCTATATTAATAGCTTGTTGTAACTGCCCCTGCTGAAATTTCTCTTCAGCAATATCTAAGATGGCTATTGTCCATTTTTTAATATTATATTTAATTTCACTATGAAGAGAATGCTTTTCGGGAAATATTTGGATCAAATTAATCGCTCTTAAAAAACCTTCTAAAGTATTTTTTTTCGCCTCTATTTGAGCACAATAAATTTTTATTGAGATCGAAGCGACAGGTAAAAAAAAACGAGTACATTTTGGTGTAATTGTAGGATCTAAAAAAATCAACGTACTTGTAAAGCCTGTCGTCCCAGAAAATATAATTAATAGAACTGCCCAAATTTGCCAAGAAATCTTACTGCTAATTGTAATAATTCGATGAAGTACAGTCATATAACTGTTAATTATTTCTTTGATTAGTCGAATATTTAAATGTTACCAGAAACCTTAGAAAAGTTTTAATCACTTCAAAATATATTGCTTAAACATAATTTGCGTTAGTAACCATCTTGAGTTTGTTCTGTAAAAAATGGTAATTATTTACATAGTATAAATACATAAAGGCTAAAGGAATAAAACATCTTAAATAAGTATCTACATATTTGACATGAACATTTGTACATGAAAAAAATATAAATATTGTTTAACAAACTATTAATTAAAATTTATTCATGAAAAGTTATCGATACAAGGTTTAACTATCTTCTGAAAAAACAAACTAATTATTATAATCATTTTATTTTTGATAGAAACAAATTACGAATAGATTAGTCAAAAGAAGATATGATTTTCGTTATATGATTTATTTCTTAGAAGCTTAGGCTTAGGTTCCTCTAATTTTTTTTTAATCTTCCCTCTGTATTTAGGGGGAAGATTAAAGTAGTAGATAGATTATTTTCCACATTATAAAATTTTAAAAGTTCTCAACTTTAATCTCTATATTACTTATCAGAAATGATTTTTACCTCTACACTGAAGCCAGTACCTAAAATAAAGAAACTTAATTGTATTAATATCTAAATGTTAAGATATGAGAATAAATTATTCTATTACAAAAATAGTATTTTAAAAAACCTTGTATGTATCCTGAATATTTTTGTGATTGTATTCTTAACTGATTCTGGGTGCTATTTTACCAACACGCCCTTTAAAAGTTATCTGCCATTAATAAGTTTATGGAACTATCCTTTGAACTCACTTTGCAAATTGTGATAGCTGTTTTAGCAGGCATTAGTGCTCAAGTTATTGCTGAACTTTTCAGAGTTCCGAGCATTGTCTTTTTACTCTTGTTTGGCATGCTATTGGGTGCAGATGGTTTTAATTTTCTTCATCCTCATGGACTAGGTGTTGGATTAGAAGTTTTAGTTGCTTTATCAGTAGCAATTATCCTTTTTGAAGGAGGTTTAAATTTAGAACTGCGTGATCTAGGAAGAGTCTCAGGTAGTCTCCGAAATTTAGTTACTTTTGGTACTCTAATTACTTTGGTTGGTGGCGGTATGGCTGCCCACTGGTTTGCAGAGTTTCCTTGGTCTATTGCGTTTCTTTATGCCGCTTTAGTTGTTGTTACTGGTCCAACTGTAATAAGTCCTTTACTTAAACAGGTAGAAGTAGAACGAAAAGTGGCTACATTATTAGAAAGTGAAGGAGTTCTTATCGATCCTGTAGGCGCAATTTTAGCAGTAGTAGTTTTTGATACTATTCTCAACAGCAATGCTAGTCCTTTAGAAATTGTTAGTGGCTTATTATTGAGATTTGCAATTGGTGTAATCATTGGTGGTGTTAGTGGAGCTGCTCTAGGCTTTATTCTTAAGAATACTAGTTTCCTGTCAGAAGATCTTCGAAATTTAGTTGTGCTTGCAGGAGTATGGGGACTATTTGGGTTAGCTCAACTTATTCGAAGTGAATCAGGTCTTATGGCAACGGTAGTAGCAGGAATTGTGCTTAGAGCTTCTTCTATCCCTGATGAAAGGCTTTTGAGAAGATTTAAAGGGCAATTAACAGTTTTATGTGTTTCCGTATTGTTTATTCTTTTGGCTGCAGATCTATCTATTGACAGTATTTTTGCTCTAGGCTGGGGAAGTGTTCTTACAGTTTTTACTTTGATGTGGATAGTAAGACCTATTAGTGTCATTCTTTGCACCATTAATAGTGATTTAAGTTGGAGACAAAAATTTTTTCTTGGGTGGATAGCTCCAAGAGGGATTGTTTCAGCTTCAATTGCATCCTTATTTGCTATTCTACTAACTCAACAAGGCATCAATGGTGGAGATTCAATTAAAGCTTTAGTGTTTTTAACCATTATGATGACAGTCTTCATTCAAGGCTTATCTGCTCGCTGGGTAGCAAAAGGATTAAAAATTACTGCTGTTGAAGCTAAAGGAGCTGTTATTGTTGGATGCAATTCTCTAGGAAGATTAATGGGAAAACTTTTCACACAAAGAGGAGAGTCAGTTGTTTTAATTGATACTGATCCAGAAGCATGTGATCAAGCTCAATCTGAAGGTCTATCAGTATTTCAGAGTAGTGCATTAGATCCTAACGTTTTAGAAGAGGCTGGGATTGGTTCAATGGGAACTTTTATGGCTTTGACAAGTAATGGCCAAGTAAATTTGGTGTTAGCTCAACGTGCTGTTGAGGAGTTTAAACCTCCTAGAGTGTTTGCTATTTTTCCTAGTAATTCTAATAGGGATCAAACTTCAAACAAAACAAAAATAATGCGGGCTTTCATAGACCAACAATTAATTAAGATCTGGAACCAATATCTTATAGAAGGACAGTTTAAATTAGGAATTACTCATTTTCAAGAATCAGGATTATTCCCAAAACAAGCTCATTTTCTTACCTTAATTAAAGAAGGAGAAGTTTTACCTCTTTTAATTAAAAGGAAAGGTAGTTTGCAGATAGTTCAAGCTTCTCAAGATTGGCAAATTGGCGATGAAATTATTTACCTTTTACGTGATCCTCGTCCAAAACTATTAAAACATCTCTCAGGAAAAGTTAAGGTATCTAAAGAATTAATTATGGAATTTCTACCAGAAGTTGAAGAATTTCCTTCTTCAACTTCTGGTTTGATAAATCCACTATTAGCAAATCCATCTACAGAAGTAATTGAAAACTAACTTCTATTTATATTAATTTAGACAAGATATTGTAAGATTATTACTCAAATATAAAGGTTAACAATATGATTATGGATGCTAAATTAATTCTGGTTATTCTAACTGCCGTTTTTACTGTATCATGCCTATTTTTTGGGACTAAAAATGGTTTCTATGATTCTGATGATTATAAAGGTAATGGAACAGCTCATTAACAAACTATTCTTAATATTACTAATTATGCATAATTAGTAATATTTTTGGTTGATATATAAATATATCAACCATTTTTTGTCGAGCAATAAAAAAAATAATTTACTTATTTAGTATAAATAGTAAATCTATTAGTCAGGTAATTAATTATATATTACGTTTCTATAAATAATTAATATTAGTTTTATCTGTAAAGTATTCTTAATTTATATGCATTGAAAAAGAGTATCTCAAACAATAATTTTCATGTCTTTTCTAACTGAATTCGAGGATCAACTAAAACAAGTAGTAAATCTGCTAGTATGTTGCCAATAACTAACATTACTGCACTCATTGTTAAACTGCCCATGACTAAATACAAATCTTGTGCAGTGACTGCTTGTAAAATCAAACGTCCTAACCCTGGCCAATTGAAGAAAAATTCAGCTATAAAAGCTCCTCCTAATAAATTGGCAAATTCTAATCCTAATAGAGTAACTAAGGGATTAATTGCATTACGTAATGCATGATTATATATTACTTTTTCTTCCGAAAGTCCTTTCGCTCTAGCAGTTACTATATAGTTCCTTTGCATTACATCTAACATTTGTCCTCTCATTAATCTCATTAATCCAGCAAAGCCAATAATACTTAAGGTAATTGTCGGTAATATCATATGCCATCCTATATCTAATATTTTGCCAACTAACGATAGTTCATCATGTTCTAAACTAGTCATGTTTCCAACTGGTAAAATAGGAGATATGTGTTGAGCAATAATTAAAATAATTAAGGCTGCAATAAATCTAGGTAAACCTTGTCCAAGGTAACTAATTATTCTTAATGATTTATCTATCCAAGTATTTTGTTTCACTGCACTTAAAATTCCTAGCGGTATGGCAATTATCCAAGTTAAAACTATAGAGAAAATAGAGAGCAGTAATGTTGCTGGTATTCTTTCCGCCAATAAAGATGATACAGAACGATTATAAACAAAACTTTCCCCAAAATTCAGATGGGTTATTACTTGTGCTAACCATTTCCAATATTGAATATAAAATGGTTGATCAAGACCAAAACGAATATTTAGCTCTTGAATTATTTCTCGTGAGATTTTAGGATTTTGCCTTAGAGTATCTAAGTAATCTCCCGGAGCAATTTGGATAATAATAAAGCTTAATATTGAAGTTAATAATATAGTTAAGAGACCTTGAAAAAGTCTCTTTGAAATATAAAACATTATTTTAACGATGAATTAAAGGGCTACATAAATAATAATAAAATAGTTATATATTAATATTTAACTAAACTAATAATAGGAACATCAGGTAATTTTTTACGGCCTTCTAAAGATTCTAATTCAATAATAAAAGCGAATCCTAAAACATTACAACCAACTTTTTTGAGTAGTTCAATTGTTGCTTGCGCTGTACCACCTGTCGCTAACAAGTCATCTACAATTACGACACTATGAAAATTTTGTAAGGCATCTTGGTGAATTTCTAAAGTATCTGTACCGTACTCTAAATCATATTGAACTTGATAGACTGAGCTAGGAAGCTTACCAGGCTTTCTGACAGGTATAAAACCTGAATTTAGTTGATAAGCTAACGGAGCACCAAAAATAAATCCTCGTGATTCCATTCCAATTACATGATCAGGCAATAAATTAGCTTCTCGACATTTATTAGTTAGCAAGTTAATTGTATATTGCAATCCTTTTGGATTATTTAATAAAGTTGTAATATCACGAAATACTATACCAGGCTTAGGAAAATTGGGAATATCACGAATTAATTCTTTAAGGTCCATTAATTCTCTCTTAATAATTACTTTGGTTAATGATTATATATCAATCCCTATTTTATATTAATCCTTATTTACTATTTATGATTATAGTTACTTGTTTCCGATTACTAAATTTTTATAAATATAATCTAAAACTTAATAAAAATAGACTAGCTAAGTTAACTAATCTAATTAGTTTAAAAATCATTTATTTAGTGTAGTTAGTAATATTTTAAAGGTTAAATATTTTTATATTTTTATCTAAGCAGTTTTGTCAGGTCAATAAATATCCTAAATATTTGCAAATGCTCTGGATATTACCAAAAATTATGTAATCATCAAAAATTATTTAACTGTTAAAAATAGAATTTTATTAATTAAGATTTCGGACAAAAATTGTTTTTTTTCTATTTATTTTCGAAGAATAGACTTTCTAGGTAATTTAAAAACTGTTTTACATCAATTTGCTCGTTTAATGTAGAGATATCTCTATATTGCGATGTCTAAAATTCTATTATTTTAAACTTATATAATTTTTTTTACTAAATCAAACTATTTTAACTATTGACTTTTTCTTCGATTAAGAATTACTTTAAGTTGTAGCAGCAAAGGCTGATTCAAATTTGATTGTCAAGAGGTGAAATATGGGCGTTATTGAAACTGTACCCAATGTTGTATTTAAAACCCGTGTTCGTGATGAGTCTGTAGCTGGACCCAACCCTTATCGTTGGCAAGATCTAACTACTCAAGAGATTTTTAAAGGCAAGAAGGTCGTTGTTTTTTCCCTACCTGGTGCATTTACTCCAACCTGCTCATCTAACCATCTGCCTCGCTACGAAGAATTATACAGTGAGTTTAAAGCATTAGGAATAGACGCTATCGTTTGTTTATCAGTTAATGATGCTTTTGTTATGTTTCAATGGGGTAAGCAGCAAGAGGCGAAAAACGTTTTCTTACTGCCTGATGGGAATGGTGAATTTACTCGTAAAATGGGTATGTTAGTTGATAAATCTAATCTTGGTTTCGGAATGCGCTCATGGCGTTATTCCATGTTGGTCAACAACTGTGAAATCGAGAAGATTTTTGTTGAGTCTGATTTTAGTGATAATTGTCCTAGTGATCCCTTTGAAGTATCCGATGCTGATACCATGTTAGCTTATCTCAAGGGTGATAAATCTTCAGGTGTTTCTAAACCAGTAAAAGCCTTTATTGGTTAGTCTCAAATAAATAATACTATCTGCTAAGAAATCAATTTTTTATGTTGATTCCTTAACAGATAGTATTCATTCTCTAAAAATATGTTATATTAGGTAATCGTATGGCGAGCGTAGCCAAGTGGTTAAGGCAGCGGGTTGTGGTCCCGCCACTCGTGGGTTCGAGTCCCATCGTTCGCCCTTATAGTTTTCTAACTTATGTCTCTACATGAGAAAGTTTTTTCTTCATCTCTATTATGTGATTTTATCAAATTTTAGACGTCATTATTTAACACTTAGGCATACAAAAAATTTGGCTTCAGCAGTAGTCTAAGTTTTATATAGAATTTGAATATATCTTGTTTAATAAACAATCTTTGACTATATTGAACGATGTGGAAATACTCTACTGATACGCTTATTATCAATCCTCAAGAAATTCATGTATGGAAAATTGATTTATCAACATCTTATTTGTTTGTTGAATTTTATTTAACCATGCTTAATCAGGAAGAAAAAAAAAATTCCTCACATCCAATTTGTAAAAGATAAGAAACGTTTTATCCTCTCCCGAGGAGCATTAAAACTTATTCTGAGTAAATATTTACTAATTGCTCCTAACCAAATAAATCTTGAGTACACTACTCGCGGCAAGCCTAAACTTGTTGATTCGATTAATACTAAACAGATAGAGTTTAATATTTCTCACTCTGAAGAATTAATAATTTGCGGGATTACATGTCAATATCCTATTGGAGTTGATATTGAATATATTCGTCCTTTATTAGGTATGGAAAAAATTGCAAAGCGTTTCTTCTGTTTTCAAGAATTTAGTAAGCTCAAAAGCTTCAATTCTTATGACAAAAATATTGAATTTTTAAGACTCTGGACAGGAAAAGAAGCATACCTAAAAGCAACAGGAGAAGGAATAAGTCAAAGACTAAATACAGTGAAGATAATAACTGATTATCCTATGCAAATTATTGATGTCTCTCCTTTAAATTATCTTCCATGGAGAATACTGTCTTTTATTACTCAATCAAATTATTTAATAAGCATAGTTACATTAGAAAAAAAACAAAAAATTTATTATTGGAAAATTTAAAAAAATTCTCTTCTTTATGGAAAACTATTACCATGTTGACGGAAATTTAATGCTCCTGCTCCAATATATAATCCTTGAGGATGTTTACCTTCTGGATAAACTGTTATACCAAATTGATAATTTCCACCTACCACAGGATTATTTTTAGGTTTTACTACAATAAAAAAAGTTTCACCAGGCAGAATTGAAGATTTGAAGGTTATGGAAATTTTATTATTATCCAAATTTCTTTGAACTTTGCTGATAGGTAATTTATCTCCAGGGCTGATTGGTTTTCCGATAAAAGCAACAGTCTGATCTAAATTAAAATATATTTGATCAACTCCTTTAATTTGTTGTAATACTACCTTTTGTAAAGATACTCCAGTCTCTAAAGGCACTGTCATAACAAAATAATATTGTGCACCATGAACTTTAGTTTGACTTAGACTTGTTGTTGTATCAATTAATCTAGGAGATTTGTTGAATAAAATAATATTATTACCAACATTAAGTGAAATTAGGGAAGAACCAATTAAAAACATGCTTCCTGTGATTTGAAATATATTTTGCAAAATAGAAGTATTCACAATTAATTAAGTACTATTAAAATAAAAACCTAGGTTAACCTAGGTTTTTATTTTAATAGTTAAACTATTTTTCTAACAGCAGAAGCCTCATTTGGATGAATACCTAAACGAGTCAGATTTAAACGTCCTTTGTTGTCAATTTCACGTACTTTAACTACTACTTCATCTCCGACAGCAACTTCGTCTTCTACTTTTCCTACTCTTCTTTCGGCTAACTGAGAAATATGAATCATACCTTCTTTCCCTGGTAAAACTTCAACGAAAGCTCCAATAGGAATAATACGAGTAACACGACCCAAATAAACTTCTCCTTCGTTTAATTTACGTGTCATGTTGAAGATAATATCTTTTGCTTTTTCCGCTTTTTTCGCTTGAATAGCAGCAATAGTTACCATTCCATCATCAGAAATGTCAATTTTTGATCCAGTCTGTTCTGTAATACCTTTTATAGTCTTACCACCTGGACCAATAATTAATCCTATCATTTCAGGATCAATTTTCATAGTTAATAATCGAGGAGCAAATGTTGATAGTTCTGGACGTGGTTTATCAATAGTCGACAGCATTTTCTCAAGAATATGTAGACGAGCTGGTAAGGCCTGTCCAATAGCCTTTGCTATCACGTTCATTGATAATCCAGTAATTTTCATATCCATTTGCAAAGCCGTAATACCACTATCAGTTCCAGCGACTTTAAAATCCATATCTCCTAAGAAATCTTCAATTCCTTGAATATCTGTAAGAATACGTATTTCTTCACCTTCTTTAATAAGTCCCATAGCTGCTCCACTAACTGGTTTAGCAATAGGAACTCCAGCATCCATTAAAGCTAAAGTTGATCCACAAACAGATCCCATAGATGTAGAACCATTAGAAGAGAGAACTTCTGATACAATTCTAATGACATAAGGAAATTCTTCTTGTTGAGGTAATACAGGCAGGAGAGCACGTTCCGCTAAGGCTCCATGTCCAATTTCTCTTCTTCCTGGAGATCTTAATGGTTTAGTTTCTGCAACAGAAAAAGGAGGGAAATTATAATGATGCAGATAGCGCTTCTCATCCTCAGGATGCAAATCATCACCTAAATCTTGTGCATCCCCTGGAGTACCAAGAGTTGCTAGAGATAATACTTGAGTTAACCCTCTGTTGAATAGTCCACAACCATGTACTCTTGGAGGCAAAATGCCCACATTACAATAGATAGGACGAACCTCATCAAGTTTTCTACCATCTATACGAATCTCGTTGCTAATAATTTGAGATCGCATTAACTTTTTGGTTAAGCCTTTATAAAGATTATTTACAGCTTTAGGATCTTCCTTAACAGCAACTTTTATTGAATCTTCTTCTGGGAGATTAGTTATTATTTCATTAATAGTTGTTTCTTTAATTTGATCAAGAGCTGTATCTCTTTCTGCTTTGCCAAGGTTGTATTGAACTAAAACTTTTTTTATAGATTCAGATGATTGATCACTAATAAATTTTTCTAGAACTTCATTTTTTGCTGGAGGTTCGGCTTGCACCAATTTCATCCCCAGTTCTTCCATTATTTCTTGTTGTGCTCCAATTAGATCTCTAACTGCCTCATAACCAAAATCAATGGCTTCAATAACATCTTGTTCTGGAAGTTGATTGGCTCCAGCTTCAATCATCACAACGCCGTCAGGACTACCTGCAACAACTAAATCAAGATCTCCATCCTCTACTTCTCTGTAAGTAGGATTAATAATAAAATCATCTCCCACTAAACCAACTCTAACGGCTGCCATAGGTCCAAAGAAAGGAATTTGAGCTTGGATTACTGCCATAGAAGCACCTGTCACCGCTAAAACATCGGGAGGAACTTCTTCATCCATAGATAAAGTAGTAGCAATAATCTGAATATCGTTTCGAAGCCAATTAGGAAATAAAGGACGTAGAGGACGATCAATTAGCCTGCTAATGAGAATTGCCCTTTCTGGAGGACGTCCTTCTCTTCGTAAGAATCCTCCTGGAATTCGTCCTGCAGCATAAAGCCTTTCCTCATAATCTACAGTTAAAGGCAAAAAATCAATACCTTCTCTTCCTTTTGATGTTGTTGCCGTTACCAGAACTGCCGTATCTCCGGACTGAATTAGAATTGCTCCACCTGCTTGGGGAGCTAATAACCCTAGCTTTAGTCGAATATCTCTTCCGTCAAAAGATATTGATTTATCAAATTCTTGCATTCAACGTCTCTTCCCTTTTTTTATCATGTTTCTCTTTCTGTCGCAATCCTAACATTTTTAAGGAACTTGACGCGATGGACTACCCCATGTAAATGTAGTTATTTAAATTTGCTTATATTCTTTCTGTCTATATTTTTCATTTTTCGGTATATTCAGTAAAACGAATTTCCGGCTTTAGATCGTTTCCTAGGAGTTTAAAATAGCTATGAATTATAATACTTTAAAAAAAGAAGCTAAAGTTGTTATTGTTGGTGGTGGATTTGGAGGATTATATACAGCTAAAGGACTAAAAAATTCTCCTTTACAAGTTACTCTAATTGACAAACGTAATTTTAATCTTTTTCAGCCACTACTTTATCAAGTTGCCACAGGTAGTCTTTCTCCAGCTGATATAACATCACCTTTAAGATCGATCTTATGTCAAAACAAAAATACACAAGTATTACTAAATGCTGTTATCGATATAAAACCCAATGATAAACAAATAATTGTTGATAATCATCAATCTATTCCTTATGATGTTCTTATTTTGGCTACTGGAGTAACTCATCATTATTTTGGTAATGATCAATGGGAAACTTTTGCGCCAGGACTTAGCAATATTGAAGATGCTTTAGAAATTCGAAACCGTGTTTTTATGGCTTTTGAAGCAGCTGAAAAGGAAAACAATCCTATAAAAAGACAAGCTTGGCTAACATTCGTAATAGTTGGTGGTGGACCTACTGGAGTAGAATTAGCTGGAGCAATAGCAGAAATTGCAAATAACTCTATGAAAGGCAATTTTAGGAACTTTGATCCTAAAGATGCAAAGATTTTGTTAATCGAAGGTTTGGAACGTGTACTTCCTCCTTATCCTATAGAATTATCTTCTAAGGCAGAACAAGAGTTATGTAATCTTGGTGTAACAATACATACCAAGTCAATAGTAACAAATATAAGTGAAGATACTATTGTTGTACGTAAAGGAGAAAAACATGAACAAATTACTTCTCATACAATCTTATGGGCTGCAGGAGTTAAAGCATCATCAATTAGTAAGATATTAGCTGAGCGAACTGGTGTGAGTTTAGATAGAGCTGGTCGAGTTATTGTTGAACCAGATCTCAGTATTACAAATTTTCCAGATATTTTTGTAATTGGAGATTTATCAAATTTTTCTCATCAAGATAATAAAGCTTTACCTGGAGTAGCCCCTGTAGCGATACAACAGGCTAAATATGTTGCAAAGTTAATACGAAAACGATTGAAAGGTGAATCACTACCATCTTTTATTTATAAAGACTATGGTAGTATGGCAATTATAGGACAGAATAAAGCTGTAGCAGACTTTAAATTTATTAAACTTTCAGGATTTTTAGCTTGGTTTATTTGGATTTCGGCTCATATTTATTATCTTATCGAGTTTGATAATAAATTAGTTGTCCTAGTTCAATGGATCTGGAATTATTTCACACAAGGTCGTGGAGCTCGTTTAATTACAGAAAATAATAAGAAAGATAAATAATTAAAAAAATATACTGAAATATTTTTTAGAGACATATTGCAAGATTATTAATGAATTTATTAAAACTATGAAAAATCTCTGGTTTCAACCTCTTATATGGATAGATTATCGATTAGCAATAGTCTTTGCTGTTATTGTGCCCTTAATATTAACAATCTTAGCCTTCCTCCAAAGAATTGACGCAATTGGACGTCTACTAGTTATTTATTGGCGGGTATCTAGTTTATTATTAATTACCGTTTATTTATTAATACCCGGTTGGACTGGAGAGAACAACTCTTTTGAAACATTTTGTACACATTTAGGTTTTTTTACTGCGATTTTAGCTCGTATTCTAATTCCAATATCTTTATGGTTTTGGATAGACTTAAATGATGAAATCAAAGATTTATCTTGGAGTTCTCTCAAATTAGCGCTCACTTCATGGAGATGGGCTATAACTATTTATAGCGCTATGGGAATTGTATTTCGTATTCCTTTCTTTTCCTGTTTGATTTCCATAAAAGCTTTAGAAATTAAATCATGTCAAGCCTGGATTGCCCCCCCTATTGAGTATTGGTCAACTTTCCATAGTAATACAACACCTGTTTTTCTGGGCTTCATAGGCCTTGTAGGATTATTAATATATGCTATATATTTTATATATTTCTTATTAGTTAGATTAAGCAAGCAAGGAAGATTAGCTTTAGAATAATTAGTAAGTCTCAATATGCAAAATATGTTTAGATTTTTAGAGAAAGAATAATATCCTATAGCTTGCCAAAGTATTGAAAAAAATAAATTTTAAGAATTTTATTATGATATATTTTTAGTTATCGTCTTGGATCAGATGCTTCGATAAGAAAATGACTACCATTTTTTTGATAAACTAAAACTTGTTCATTTTTTACTAAGGAATTGCCTGAATAATAAAATCTTAGCTCACTACTATCAGGCAATTCAATAAATAAAATACTTCCTTCTTTACTAGAAACAACTTTAGTAACTCTACCTACTTGATAAGAAGATTTATTAATATTATTTTTGGATTTATAAGTTATCGTATTTATATTACGATCTGTATAGTTTCTCTCTGTCTGTTGAGCAATAACTATAATAGTAATAAAAAATTGGGAAGTAATTAATATTATCCAAACCAGCAACCAATTCATTAAACAGTCCTCAACAGTGTACTAATTTTTCAGTAACATATTCCTATTAATATTTACTAATTTTTATAAGTTTAGTTTATGAAATATTATACTTATTAATTTCAACTATGATAGTGTTAGTGACTATTGAATAATCCATAATAAAGATCTACCCACATCTCTTATAAGTTTATCTAAAGGCTCTGAAGGTGTATTAGAGGGTACAGGGAATGGTTTTGATATTATTCCTTGAGTTCCAAATATAATTTCTCCTATAGTTTTGGCACGATTAACATGATTATTTGATGTTATGAGATAAATACCTTTAGTTTTTTGAATCTGTAATTTTTTAATTAAGCTTACAAAATTAGTAACAGTATCTTTTGCTCTATAGTCTAAATAAAGTCTATTATTATTAATTCCTGCATTCATAAAAATTTTAGTTATATATATTTGCGGTCCACCTGAAGATACCAAAAGAGCCAAATTCGTGTGTTTAAGCGCTAATTTTGCAGAAAACCGCTCTCTTTCTTCGTGTCCACCTAATATAAATATAACTTTAGGTTTAATAAAATATTTTTGTAACTGTCTATCAGTAAACACTAAACTTGTAATTAATAAAAATGTAAAAATAAAAAGTTTTATTTTTATTTTTGATTTAATAAAATAATTGCTAAAAGACATAAGTTGTATATTTTTTATTCAACATTATCAAAGTGTTACTATTATTTTGTTTAAGATGTTAATCTAGAATAAATAAATAATTAATTTCTTATTTATAATAAATATTTAATGATGAGTAAAGTTGTTGTAGGTTTATCAGGTGGAGTAGATAGTTCAGTAGCTGCTGCAAGCTTGTGTAATCAGAATTACGAAGTTTCTGGTTTAACTCTATGGTTAATGAAAGGAAAAGGTCAATGTTGTTCAGAAGGAATGGTAGATGCAGCACATATTTGCGAACAGTTAAGCATTCCTCACTATATTGTAGACGCTAAAGAATTATTTAAAAAAAATATCGTAGATTATTTGGTATCAGGATATAGATCTGGAATAACTCCCTCACCCTGTTCTCAGTGTAACCGTTCTGTAAAATTTAAGCCGATGTTAGATTATGCTGAAAAAGAATTAAACTGTAATTTAATCGCTACTGGTCATTATGCTCGTATACGTTATGATAAAGAAACCGACAAGTATCACTTACTAAGAGCAATAGATCGTAGTAAGGACCAATCCTATTTTTTATATGATCTCCCTCAAGAAATACTAGCCAGAACAATTTTTCCATTAGGAGAGCAAACTAAAGAAGATACTCGTCGTATGGCTACTGAATTTAAACTTAAAACTGCAAACAAACCAGAAAGCCAAGATTTATGCCTTATAGAATCTTATGGTTCTATGGCATCCTTTTTAGAAAAATATATTCAACCTCAAACAGGAAATATCGTTAATCTAAAGGGTAAGGTTCTAGGCAATCATAAAGGGATTCATAATTACACAATCGGTCAAAGAAAGGGACTTGGAATATCAGCCTCAGAACCTTTATATGTATTGAAATTAGACTTTCGTAATAATCAAGTAGTTGTAGGAAAACGTTCTGATGGGCTTCGTTCTAGTTGTATAATTAAAGACGTAAACTGGATTTCTATATTTGAACCTAATGCTCCTATGAAGGTAGAAGTTCAAGTTAGATACCGTTCTCTTGCCGTCTATGCAAACATAATACCTATAGAAAATAATCGTTATAAATTAGTTTTTGAAGAACTACAATTCGGAATTACAGCTGGACAAGCAGCTGTCTTATACAATGATGATGTTGTTTTAGCTGGAGGAATCATTGAAAAGTAAAAAATTCTATTCTAATTTTAGCCTTGTACTATCAAAATATTTGTAAAGAATACAAGCTACAATTTAATAATCAATTTATTTTTAATAAATGTTTTTTATGACTTATGTACTAAGTTTGTATATTAAGTACATAAGTATATTTTAACTATTTGAATTAGAATCATATTATCGATTTTATAATTAATTAGGTGGGCATTACCCACCTTACTATTACTAATCTTATTGGAGCTGTAGTTTCAATCTATTGACATGACTAATGCTTCTGTTTTAGAAACATGAATACTATCAACGCTTGCTTGTAAGATTGGAGTACTTAGTACTGAATCATGAGCTAAGGTGACTAAAGGATTAGATAGGATTCCTATCAAAGAAGTTGCTACTACGGATAAAACTAAGCCAACCTGTAAAGGTCTCATTCCTGGTAAGTCCCATCTAACTCTAGGATAGTTTTTAACAGCATCAGACATTTCACTTTCTTCCTTGACAACCATCATTTTTACTACACGAATGTAATAATAGATGGATATAACACTAGTAACTAATGCTAATGATACTAAAGTGTAAAGTTCAGCCTGCCAGCCTGCCCAGAAAAGATAAATCTTACCAAAGAATCCTGCTAGCGGAGGAATGCCACCAAGGGAAAGTAAAGATATACTAAGATATAAAGTTAGTAAAGGATCCTTTTGATATAGTCCTGAGTAATCACTGATTTTATCCGTTCCAGTTTGAAGAGAGAAAAGGATTACACCACTAAAAGCTCCTAAGTTCATAAATAGGTATACTAGTAGATAAAATAGCATACTAGAATATCCAATATCCGTTCCCGCAATTAAACCTATCATTACGAATCCTGCTTGAGCGATTGAAGAATAGGCCAGCATTCTTTTCATGCTTGTTTGGGCTAAAGCTACTATATTTCCTAGTATCATACTCATGATGGCTAAAGCAGTGAAAATTAGATGCCATTCATCTGTTATAGAAGAAAAAGCAGTTACCAGTAAGCGAATAGCTAAAGCAAAACCAGCCGTTTTAGATCCTACAGAAAGAAAAGCAACCACTGGTGTAGGTGATCCTTCGTAGACATCTGGTGTCCACTGATGAAAAGGAACTGCGGATATTTTAAACGCGATGCCAGCAATCATAAATACTAAAGCAACTGCTAACTCCAAAGAAGAACTACGGCTGCCATTCGCAATATTACTAGATATAGAGCTAAGAATTGTTTCTCCTCCTGATATTCCATATAGAAGAGAAGCTCCATAAAGGAAAATAGCTGTGCTAGAAGCTCCTATTAAAAGATATTTTAAAGCTGCTTCGTTAGACCGAGGATCACGTTTCATATATCCTGTCATTAGATATGAAGAAATACTTAGCACCTCCATAGAAATAAAAATCATCACTAGTTCATTAGCACCACAAAGGAACATGGCTCCAAGTGTAGCTGTTAACATTATGACTATAAATTCTGCTAAGGGTGTTCCTGTTTGTTCTATATATCGAATAGACATAGAAATAGTAATAATTGTAGATAAAGCAATAATTACTCTAAAAATAATACTTAAATGATCTCCATTAAAGCCTCCTAAAAAACTTATAGTAGAGGGATTGTTCCAATTAATGTAAAGAGAAATTAGTGAAGCAAACAAGCCAATTATTGCTCCATAAGGAAGCCATATTCTGGCGTTACGTCCTCCAATTAAATCTCCAACGAGAATCAAGATCAAAGTGATAATGACAATTCCTTCAGGAAGAATTGTTCCAGCATTGAGTTGGCTGGCAATATTGCTAGAAAAGTCCATAAGTTAATTAGTAACAGAGGTTCGTAAAAAATATCTAAGCTCTTAAACTTGAGATATCTGTATTTGATGAGATAAACGTCCTTCTGCAATCATAAGATATAGAAGTAAAATCATGCTAGTTTTTATACAAGTAATCACGTCTCAAAAAAATTATTTCAATATCGTTACTATTATTTTTTATTTAAAATACTCATTTTTTGCCAATAATTCTTAACTTTATGTGTCGTTAGAGTATCTATCTTATACAAAGATAACATTTGGACCATCTCTGTAATTCGCGTAAAGAGGCTGGACGTTGGCATTTTGGACAAATTGAAAAAGATGTTAATTTATTTTTTACGGCCATAGTCCATTTCTCAAAAGCTTCTTGAGCGGTTTCATCTTTTCTTATAGTAATTTTAGAAACAGATGAATAAGAATTTTTATGTGAGAAAAAACAAGCTTTTTCTTTCTTATATGGAGGACTTTTAAAAAGTTTCTTTTCAGACCATTTAGCTGAAGAGAAGTGAAGTTTATTAATGGAAGTAACTAATAAATGCTGATTAATTTTTTTAAGTAAAGAATATTGTTGGAATGATAATTCTTGAGACCATCCTGAGCTTGAAGTTGCAATATAAACAATATCTTGACTAATAGATAATATATCTGTGTTGATTAGAATATCATGTGTAACTATAGCTTTCCATATGTTACATATCTCCATATACCTATGGTAATCAATCCAATGTCCTTGTTTTGCTAGTGATTCTAGTGGTGTATCGAGTGAAGTAAGTGCCATCTTGACAAAAGTGGTAAATATAAAAGTATTTTTGTTTTAGTCTATTTTTGCGGAATATGTATTAATTTACTATATGGCTAAATAATAAAATATGTGTTCATATTGTTATTAGCAATCTCTTAAAACAATATAAAATCTGTTAATAAAATTACGACATATCTATTATAAAAATGTTGTTTTAATATAAATAAGTTAATTAATTTTGTTAGTATAAATATTTTAATCAAATTACTATTGTCACTATATTATGCAGATTTATCTCGACTATAGTTCTACAACTCCTCCCCGGCCAGAAGTAGTTACTTGTGTTAATCAAGTGCTTTCAGAAAATTGGGGTAATCCCTCCAGCATACATCAGTGGGGAAAGAAAGCTTCTATGATTCTAGAAACAGCAAGAAAACAAATAACTAATTCAATCAAAGCTAATGATCTAGAATCAATTATTTTTACGTCAGGGGGAACTGAAGCTAACAATTTAGCTATTTTAGGTATTGCCAAACAATATAAAAAAAGACAACATATTATTATTTCTAGTGTTGAACATTCATCAATTAATAAACCTATAAAGTTTTTAGAAACTCATGGGTGGAAAGTAACTCGTTTACCTGTAAATTGTCAGGGTAGAATTAATCCTCATGATTTAAAAGCTGCTATTAGAAAAGATACTATTCTTATTTCTATAATTTATGGGCAAAGTGAAGTAGGAACAGTACAACCTATTAAAGAACTATGTCAAATTGCAAAAAGTTATGATATTCTTTTTCATACAGATGCAGCACAAGCAATTGGTAAATTAGCTATTAATGTTCAAGATTTAAATGTTGACTTATTATCTTTCTCAGCTCATAAAATTTATGGAATTCAAGGGGCCGGAGCTTTATATATACGTCCAGGAATTAAAATTTCTCCTTTACTTTATGGAGGAGGACAAGAGCAGGAAATACGTTCTGGAACTCAATCCTTAGCTACTATCGCTGGTTTTGGAGTCGCTACGGAATTAGTCTGCGAGGAAATAATTGAAGAAAATAATAGATTAATACAGTTACGAAATCAATTATTTAAGTATATGTCTGATTGTCCTTATCTAATTCTTAGTGGACATCAAGAATATCGTCTTCCTCATCATGTAAGCTTTATTGTTTCGAATTTATCAAAGAACCAAAAATTGAAAAAAATCACTGGTCAAACTATTGTTCGTCATATGAACTTAGCAGGTATTGGTATTAGTGCTGGCTCAGCCTGTCATAGCGGTAAATTGATTCCCAGTCCAATACTATTAGCCATGGGATACTCCGCAAGTGATGCAATAAGCGGAATTCGTTTAACTTTAGGCAAAGACACTACTATAAATGATATTACTTGGACAGCTACTGTTTTAAAACAAATTCTTAGTCATTTATTTGAATAATTTATATTATTATATTTCCCCTCCAATAATTATGTTATTAATACGTAAACTTGGCCCTCCACAACCTACAGGTAAGCCATTTTGACCTTCTTTACAACAACCTCCTGATTCATCCCAATCAAAATCATTACCAATTGCCTCAATATTTCTTAGTGTCTTAAATGTATTTCCTGATAGTGTAACATCTCTTATTGGTTCGGCAATTTGACCATTCCTTATCATCCAAGCTTCCCCTGCACTAAAAGTATATGTTTCTCCATTAGTCATCCCTCCCAACCAATTTTTCGCATAGACTCCTTTCTTAATACCATCGAATAAATTTTTAACTGGAGTTTTTCCTCGTTCAATCCAAGTATTAGTCATCCGAACCAAAGGAGGATAGTAGTAGTTTAAACAACGTGCATTACCGGTAGGACGTTCATTAAGTTTTCCTGCTGTTTCACGAGAATGAAGTCTACCAACTACTAAGCCATTTTCAACAAGTTGAGTAGTTGTAGCTGGAACTCCTTCATCATCATAGAAATAGCTTCCTCTATGTCCCTGAGGTGCTGCTCCATCAAAAATTTGTAATATTTTAGGTCCAAATTTTCTCCCTAAGCTAATTACTTCTGAAAGTTCTGGATTTTTACAAAATATATCAGCTTCTGAAAAATGTCCAAAAGCCTCATGAACAAACAATCCGGTTAAAATTGGATCTATAACTACTGTATAGCAACCGCCCTTTACTGAGGGCATGGTCAAAGCATTGATAGCTCTTGTTGCTGCACTTCGTACTTTTTTATCTAGTCCAGTTAATTTGTCATAGCCCTCCCTGGATCCAGTAGTTTCTCGCCCGATCTTTAAATTTTCACCATTTTGTGCAATTGCAGAAAATCTCATTTCGATATCAATCCAGGATTGATCAATCATCATTCCTTCAGATGTTACAATAATTACGTGATGAGAACTATCATTGTAACTAACTAAAGTAGTTGTAATCTGATGACTTACAGTTTGTAAAATATCATTATATTTATAACATAGTTCTTTTTTCTCTAATAAACTAACCTTGAATGGATTACGACTAGTTAAAGGAAGTTCACATGTAGTCTGAATAGGGATGACAGGTGCAAGAATAGTTCTATTTGTCCCTACAAAAATTGCTGAGCCAATTGCTTTTTCTATACTTTGAAACAAATGAGAAAATGAATCAAAAGAAGAAAAACCCCATCCTCCTTTATGACAAGCACGTACTTGTCCCCCTTTTGAAGTAGTTTCACTAAAATTTTCTGTTGTATTTGTCCGTAATTGAATATTAGTTCCTTCACAAGTTTCAAGTCTAATAGCTAAATAGTCAACACGATAGCGATTTTTAGCTATTAAATCATAAAGTATATTTTTATAGCTGTTAATATTATGCATAACTAGAAAATTGTCTTAGTCATTAGAATCATACGATAATAATTAACTTAATTAAAATTATTTTTTTTTAATACTATTAATAACTATATAGGTAAAATTATGGAATGATAAATTGAACTAAAAGTTATTTTGGTGTTATGGAGGTTGAATCAACTTTTAGAGTGTACTAATATCCACGATATCAACAATTACGTAGTATAAGATGGTAAAGTTTCTATTATCTATTTCTAGTGTTTGGTATCTCTAACACAGGTCTATTTAAAGCAATTGTTAGAGCTTGATTTTCATTTTTCTGAACATAATGATGAAATATAAATCCGTCTTGTAACCAAATACCACTGAATATCATAACCATAGTACCTAAGCTGCCAAGAATAGTATTAAATTTTTTACGCTGTTGACGATCAATTTTATCAAAGATGTCTTGAGAAAAAGCGGATTTAGATTTAATACTTACAGGTGTAGAAATAATAAAGGTTTCTCTTTTAATTCGTAGTAATGCTTTATATGATTTATTAAAATTTGGATCAGTATCTAACCAATATTTTATCATTCTACTTTCTTTAGATGTAACTTCACCATCGATATAGGCACTTAATAATTCGAAACGCTTAGATTCGTCTTTTACGTTATTGTATTGTTCTGTTATAGACCTTTTCTTATGTTTAGAATTAGACAATGTGACTAAACTCCCTATATATAGACCAAGAACTTTGGTTGCAGAGGCGGGAATTAATATTAGTATTGTCGTGATACTCCTTATTAATGAAGAAGAAAACCACAATGAAACTAAAATTAATCAATATATTTTTGTAAAACAGTTTGAAGCTTTGCTCTAGCCCTCGCAATTCTTGACTTAACTGTTCCTAAAGAAACTTCTGTCATTTCTGCAATTTCTTCATAGGCTAAGCCTTCTATTTCACGAAGAACTATTGCAACACGAAATGCCTCTGGTAGGCCAGCAATTGCAGCTTGTAAGCGGTCGTAAAATTCACGAGTCGCAAGATTGTCGTCAGGACTTGGATAATCTGAAACAATATCCCATTCTATTTCTCCATCATCTACTCTTCTAGGTGCGTCTAGGGACATAGGATGGCGAACTCGTTTACGTTTCCGGAGTTCATCATAAAATAAGTTTGTTGCTATACGACTTAACCATCCTCTAAATTTTACTGGTTCATTAAGTCTTTTTACATTTCTATAAACACGAATCCAAACCTCTTGAGCAAGATCTGCACGATCCTGCCAATCAGGTGCTAAGTGATAAAGAACTCTGTCAACATGAGATTGGTAGCGATTTAATAATTCGGTAAATGCTCCTCTATCAGGATTAACTCCTTTCTGACATAAGATAATAAGATCATAATTGGAGAGCTTTTCTGGAGGCACTTTAGATTGATACTTTTGCCATTGGCTGAACAGACCAGGTGCCGAAATTGCTTGACTCATAAGTTTACCCAAGATATATCTTTTTATCCCTGATATTCTTCATCAGAGGACGTAAATCCATAAAAATAGTTCCTTAAACTTCGAAATTTTAGAATAGTCTAATTTTAGTTACTAATAGTATGGAGAATAACTTATTACACTTACAATAATAATGCTGTAGATAGTCAGTAATTTTTGCGTATTATTATTCTAATATCAAAGAATTATTTCAATAGTTAAATTAGAGCTAAATTATGTATTTTGCTAAATATCAAGGTTTAGGTAATGATTTTATTTTGATTGATAACAGAAGTAGTTCTAAGCTTCTATTATCTTCTGAACAAATATTGAAAATGTGTAATCGTCATTTTGGAATTGGGGCTGATGGAATTATTTTTGTTTTAGCTGGAAATGAAATTAGCGACTATGGTATGCGCATTTTTAATTCTGATGGCTCAGAGCCGGAAATGTGTGGTAATGGGATTCGTTGCTTAGTAAGTTTTATTAGTACTTTAGAAAAGTTTGAAAAGACTAGTAAAACTTATAAGATAAGTACATTGGCAGGTATTATAAGCGCTGAACTACAAACTAAAAAACAAGTAAAGGTAGAAATGGGAATTCCTCTACTTTTAAATAAACAAATTCCTACAACTTTAAAAGACAAGAACAACACAGTTATAAATTATCCATTAGAGATAGAAAAAGAAATTTGGCCGGTTACCTGTATTAATATCGGCAATCCTCATTGTGTTACTTTTATTAAAAATAGTGATTTGATTGATTTGGAGAAGTTGGGTCCATTATTTGAACATCACTCTGTTTTTCCAGAACGTATTAATACAGAGTTTGTTGAAGTTATACGTTCTAATTACTTAAAAATGCGAGTTTGGGAGAGAGGTGCAGGAGCTACTTTAGCTTGCGGAACAGGTGCTTGTGCATCAGTTGTTGCAGGAGTTGTGGCTAAAAAAAATGATCGAATATGTACTGTTGAATTACCTGGAGGATGTCTTTCTATTGAGTGGATGGAAGATAACGGTAAAGTATATATGACCGGAAGTGCAGAAGAAGTTTTTACAGGACAATATACTCAATAAATTCTATTGTACTAATCTAGTAGATGGTTTTCTAAATACTCTTTGAGTATAGATTAGGGCATTTATCTTTTAAAACAATAAATACTCTAATCTATATACTTTATATATGAATATATAAAAACCACGTTTAATAGTTCTATGTATGGTATTTTTTAATTATCTTAAATTACTGATTATTATTTTTGGCTTATTCATACCAAAAATATCTACACTATGCGCACAAGATAATGATTTTATCAATTTTTTGTCTTTGCCTCAGACACATCCTTTACCAATTACCCTAAAACAAGTCAATGATCAGTCATATTCAAATAATTATTTGAATATTATTAAAAGTGATCTTATAGGGTATCTCGTGTGGTCTAGATTCCCTGTAAAAGTCTACATAGACAAAATTAATTACTCAAATATTGATCAAATATCTACTGAACAACTAAGAATCAATCAATGGTTCAGTATTGTCAAGAAGGCTATTTTTGAGTGGAGTTTTTACTTACCTATAGTAGAAACTTCTAATATCGAGCTTGCAGAAATTATTATTTCAAGAACGGAACCACCATTAATGATCAAAAACCTTTTAAGGAAAGAACACTTACAAATAATAAAAGCGAAAACTGCACAAACTAGTTATAAATTTTATATCCATAATGACATATTGCTTCATAGTATGATGATAAATATTAGTTCAAATTTAGGAGAAATTTCTACTTTGTCTGCAGCACGACATGAACTAGGACACGGGCTAGGTATTTGGGGACATAGTATGGACAAAGGTGATGTTCTTTACTATTCTTCAACTAATTTACTTACTCCTATATCTTCAAAAGATATTAATACATTAAAACAAATATACAAGCAACCCACTCGTTTAGGATGGAAAGTATTTAATAATAAGAAGTTAAGCATAGGAGAACTGTAAAGTATATAAGTTCTTATTATCCTCAGAAAAATTTTATATACTATAGGTAGTACATAATCTATAGCAATATGATTACTCAATAAACATACTAGATTTTTAAATAATATTTCTCTATATTAGATTTAGAAGTTTTCTAAAAATTAATATTTAAATACAATATTGAGTTAACGAGATTTTTTTCTGGAGTAATTAATCTTTACTCATAATTGACAAAGCGGTTAAGCTATAGATTTAATTTGGTGTATTGATACTATCAAGTTTCTTTAAGTTTGAAATTATATATTTATAATAATTTTTAATATCTACTATTACATAATTTCAATAGTAACTTTAATCGCAGCAACTTAATTCCCATAGCGATTCTGCTTTTGATTGAGTATATTCTTTTTTTATTTTTTGATAGTTCTTTTCTATTTCATTCAGTTTCTCAACTTGTTGATTTATTTTTTTTCTCTGAAAACTTAATTGAGAATCATTAAACTCAATATCAGATAATTTGAGATAAAGTGTAGATATTTTTATATTAGAAGGTTCTCTACTATCTTTCCCATCTAAATCTAATGTTTTATTATTTACATTTTCTTCTACTTGTAAGTTAAGGATATTAGGATAACTTTCTGGTAAAAATCTCTTTTCTTCTACTTGCGATGTTACTTCAAGTAAATGAGATGGTAAATGATTAGAGATGATTTTATTTTTTTTCAATTTATTGTTAACTTCTTGAGAGAGGCTATTCAAAGTTATTTGAATTCCTTGTTCAATATCTCCACACCACTTAACTAAATCTTCAGGATTTATAGTTTCAGGTACATCGTACTTATCTAATTTGTTTGCAAAAAATAGCTTTTTTTTCTCATTTTTGAGGTGCTTCATATTATTTTTTTTGTACGGGAATAGATTTTTTGATATATATCTAATAACCATTTTTGAAGTTATAGGTTGTGGAAAAGTCACATATGATAACAATTCGGATTCAGATTTATTACACAGTTCTCTAATTTTCTCTTGCATCTCTCTTCTTTGATCATTAGATAATCTTAAAAATGATTCAGGGTAGATATGGGTGCAAATTTGATAAACTGCTAATATTAATTGTTTATTTAATGCAGAACCTAACAACTTTAAGTAATCTCTATAAATGTTATTCAATTCAGTAAAAAGCTTTATTGACTTTTTTTCTAATTCTTTTTTTTCCTTATTAATTTTTTGGAAAGATCTCATAATATACTGAACATTGCAAATAAATTTAAACATAAAAAAGACAAAAGTTAGAAATATTTTCCTACTTTTGTCTCATTATTAGACAATCATCTTTTAAAGAATCTACTTTCTTTTTACTTTTCTTTGTAAATATCAAGTTTTTGCTTAAATAAAAGTTATTCTTAGGATAACTTACCCTATACTTTGCCCTGTTTGCGCAGCAACTTCAGCAGCAAAGTTAGTTTCACGTTTTTCAATTCCTTCTCCTAAAATAAAACGAGTAAAACGACGAACTTGAATGTTTTCTCCAAGCTGTGAAATATTGCGTTTCAATAATTCTTCAACTGTAATATTAGAATCTTTAATAAAAGGTTGATCTAGTAAAGAAAGCTCTTTTTTACGCTTCTCGATACGCCCTTGGACTATCTTCTCTTTGATATTTTCAGGTTTATTTCCTAAATCATCTCTTCCCATCTCAATTTCTTTTTCTTTATCGACAATTGTTTTAGGAATATTATCCTGATTAACATACTCAACATTAGGGCAAGCAGCTATTTGCATAGCAATATTTTGAGCTAATTCTTTAAACTCGTCTCTACGTGCGACAAAATCTGTTTCGCAATTAACCTCTACAAGAACTCCTATACGACCTCCTGTGTGTATATAACTATGAACTAAACCTTCTGCTGTTTGTCTACCTGATTTCTTCTCAGCAGAAGTGATTCCTTTTTGTCGTAGCCATTCTGTTGCTTTCTCTACTTCACCTTGATTTTCCTGAAGTGCTTTTTTGCAATCCATCATGCCTGCACCAGTTTTTTCGCGGAGTGTTTTAACCAGTTTTGCTGAAATTTCAACCATTTTAGTTTTTGTTTTTACTGTAGATGATCATGACATAAGAGAGGATAACATTAAGAGTAGTTTAAATGAACTTTTTTTTATATAACTGAAAAGATTAATTAGCTGACTCACCTGAGTGAAAAAAGTGTCCTGGGACGTTGTCAGCTTAAACTTTAGTAAAAGCTTCTTTAACAACTCTTATTTTGTTAAGACTATGTCTTAACAAAATAAGAGTTGTTAAATTTCTTTCTCTTCTACATTTTCACTTTCTATATTGGGTAATAGAGGATCAACTTCTTCACTTTTCTCATCATTATTTTCTGTGAGACTTTCGCCAAGAGTCTCGTAGTCATCGTTTGCCTCTAAACGACTATGAGAGCCTTCATGTATAGCATCCGCCAATTTTCCTAAAATTAGTTTAATAGAACGAATTGCATCATCATTAGCTGGGATAGGAATATCTGCATAGTCAGGATCACAGTTAGTATCCAATAAAGAAATCATTGGAATACCTAGTTTTTGACATTCTTGGATAGCATTGTATTCACGTCGTTGATCTACAATAACAACAACATCAGGAGGTCGTCGCATTGTTTTAATACCTCCTAAATATTTTTGCAATTTACCTAATTCTCTTCTCAATACTGCGCCTTCTTTTTTTGGACGTCTTTCAATCTGACCATCTTCTTCCATTGCTTCTAATTCTTTTAGACGCTCAACTCGGGTTTTAATAGTCTCCCAATTAGTAAGCATTCCACCTAACCAACGTTGATTAACATAGTTAGCTCCACAGCGAGAAGCCTCTTGAGCAATAATTCCTGCTGCTTGTCTTTTAGTCCCCACAAACAAAAATCTTTTTCCTTTATCAGACCCATTACGGACATACCGATAAGCATCTTCCATTAACTGTGCAGTCTGCACTAAGTCAATAATATGAACTCCATTACGAGCTGTATAGATATACTGGGACATCTTGGGATTCCAGCGACGGGTTTGGTGTCCAAAATGAACTCCAGATTCTAGTAATTCAGAAAGAGATACTACTGGCATAATTTATTTTCTCCTATTTCGGGTTAATCCTCCATTCAAGTGGATTTCGTTTCGGAAACACCCGAAGTCTTGAATGTGTGGTATTTTAACGACCTTTATAAACTAACATAATTTTGTCTAACTTTAAACTTAATTATCAATAGGAGAATCTTTCCTTTTATATTAATTGACTCACTACTTAATATATTTTTTGTTGTCGCATAGACATAACAAAAAAAATTATAGCTTTGAAAAATATTATGTAAAAAATAAAAAGTATATTAATTTCTCTGGTTGAGAATAGAACTATCTCACACTTTGTTTAAGATTCAGCAAACCAATAAAGTAAATATACTCCTATACCCAATCCAATAATATTTGGTAGCCAACCAGCAATAAATGGTGAAACTAGACCTATCAACCCCAAACTACCAATCAAGAAACCAAGAAGATAGTATACAAATACTACTACTACACTTAAGCCAAATCCTATAGCACGGTTTATATATTGAGGGCTTGTACCTAGAGCAGATCCAATCACTCCAAATACAACACATATAAATGGAAAGGCTATCTTCTGTTGAATTCTAACCTGAAAAGTACGGAGTTTTTGCTCATCTTCCATAACTCTTAAAATTTTCATATATTTTTGTGCTTGAAAAATATTCATTTCATAAGGGTCACGTCCTTGTTGAGCAAACTCAAAAGCAGCCTTAGTGAGAGGTAATTGTCTATGTTTAAAAGAGTAAGTATCTTGATAGGAAGAATCTGGAGCTAATTGATAAATAGTACCATTGAAAAAATCCCAGGTTTCTTCTTGTCTATTCCATGTTGCTGAATCTGAAACGACAATACGATTTAATTTCTTTTCAAGCCACTCTAATACTGTTAAGGTTTCAAGCTTGTGACCATCAAATTTTTCTGCAAAAAATAAATGCTTAAGTTGTTTTTCAGTACTTCCATCAGGAAGAACTACTTTTTCATAATCAGGATAAAAAATATCTTTATTTTGCCAATACGGTCGTTCTTCCTGAAGATGTTCAACTAATATACTAGTAACACGATAATTAGCTGCTGGAACTATCAATTCACTAAACATAAAAGTTATGCCTGTCATTATCAGACTTACGATAAAAGCGGGTATAACTAAGCGGTAAAGACTAGCTCCACAAACTCGTAAGGCAATTAATTCACTATCATTGCTTAGACGCCCATAAGTTAATAAAGTACTTAACATCATGGAGATCGGTAATGCATAGGCAGTAAATTCTGGAATTTTTAATAGTATTATTTCTAATGCTTGTATTAAAGGTAAATTAGACTCTACTACTTTATTCGCCAGATCAGATAAATAACCAATAGCTACTCCAAGTACGGACACTAAACCAACTGAAAAAACTAGTGGTCCTACTAGTTGTGATAGGATGTAGCGGTCTATCAAATAAAAGGACCAAACATTCTCAACTGGTAATATTTTTAGAAAGTGGCCTAAAAATTTAATAGCTTTCATAAATATTGTTTGTAGAGGCATAATAAATATTATTCGAGAAAAAAGTTGAGAGATTCACAAAAGTTAATTTTCTCAAATTTGGTCATTAAATTTTTTCATATACATCATATATATTAGAGCTATAAATAATACTAACCCTCTTAAAATTTTAGGAAGCTTGATATACAAACTTATTTACAAGAAATATTTTATCGACTTTTGATAAAAATATGGTGAAACATAGATTTTTTATCGAATTATTTTTTTTTGAAATAGATTACAGATGTCATTTCAACATCATATTACTGTATTTTGTATATAACAAAAGTATTGCTCTAATTCTCAAAATAGTACTATTAGTTAATAAGTTCAAAATTAAATAGTTATAAAAGTATAAAAATACTTTTATAACTATTTAATTTTAAATGTACTTTTTATACTTATAAAGTCAAGCTTATATAATTTTATGTTAGTTTAATAATATTTTATGAAGCAAATATCTAAATAAAATCAAGAAAAGCAAAGTTAAGTAAGTTCTATTTAAAGATTTTCGATATTTTAAATAGTAATATGTTATTAGGAATCTAATCTAATTAATCCTTTTTTCTTTTCTTTGTAGCAGTTGTTTTCTTTTTTACGGTTTTCCTAGTATTTTTCTTCTTAACAGGTGTTTTCTTTGATAACAATTTTAATGCTTTTTCTAAGGTAATACTATCAACTGTTTCCTTTTCTGATAAGCCCACATTTATTTTTTTATGGTTAATATAAATACCATAAGGTCCTTCGTAAATATTAATAGGCTCGCTATCTTCAGGATGAAGCCCTAATTCTTTTAATGGTTTTTTTGCTTTTCGACCTCTCATAAGTTTCGGCTGAGATAGTAATTCCAGTGCTCTATCTAGAGAAATGGTTAATAGATCATCTTCTTTTTTAAGGGATCTATAATCTTTTCCTTTTTTTCCTTGATCATGTACTACATAGGGCCCAAATCTTCCGATGTTAACTTTAATATTCGCTTGGGTATCTGGATGAGTTCCCAGTAGAAGAGGTAATGCTAGTAATCCTAGAGCTATTTCTAAGTTTACATCTTCAGGATTAATATTTTTAGGTAAAGAAGTTCTTTTAGGCTTTTTGTTTTCTTCTGTAATTTCTCCTAGCTGAACATATGGCCCATAACTACCAATTAATAAATAAATAGGTTCACCAGTCTCAGGATGTAATCCAATCTTCTCTGGGCCTTCAGTTTTTTGTTTTAATAATTTTATGACTTGATCAATATTTAAATCGGATGGAGTCAAATTTGTTGGAATGGAAGCAGTTATGATCTTCCCGTCTTGTTCTACTTCTATATAAGGACCAAACTTCCCAATTTTAATTGTTGTATCCAAATTATTTAGATTAATAGCCTTGGCTAAATTTGGATTAATTTCGTCAGTACGTACTTTTACTTGAGTATCTAAACCCTTGTCACCAAAATAGAATTGTTCCAAATAAGGAACTCTTTGTACTTCTCCTGTAGCAATTTCATCAAGTGCCTGTTCCATTGTTGAAGTAAACGTTGTATCTACTAAATCAGGAAAGTAGGTCTCTAGTAAGCTTACAACAGCAAATGCTGTGAAAGTTGGTACTAATGCTTTACTGCGCATTTGAGAATAACCACGATCACGTATAGTCCCAATGATACTAGCATATGTACTAGGACGACCAATACCTTCTTTCTCCAATACTTTCACTAAAGATGCCTCAGTGTAACGTGCAGGAGGCTGAGTTTTATGATCTAGTACATCTATCTTTTCGCATTTTAGCTGATCTCTTTCTTGAAGATATGGAAGTATAATTTCTTGGCTCTCTAGTACTGTTTCAGGATTGTCTGATCCTTCAACATAGGCACGGAAAAATCCTGGGAAATCTATACGTTTTCCATAAGCTCGAAATTCTGCATTGTCTACTTCTATGACTACTGAAATTTGTGTTAACTTTGCATCAGCCATTTGACATGCTACAGTCCTTTTCCAGATAAGATCATAAAGAGAAAATGCTTGATCAGACAATTCTGTTTCTTTAGGTGTAAGAAAATTATTGCCTGCTGGACGGATTGCTTCATGAGCTTCTTGTGCTCCTTTACTTGTAGTGGTATATTTGCGTGGGCGAGGACTTAAAAATTCTTCTCCATATTTTTGAGTTACACATGCTCTGGCTGCATTAATAGCTTCACTAGACAGATTCACAGAATCTGTACGCATATAAGTAATATAGCCTTCCTCATAAAGCTTCTGAGCTGTTCGCATAGTATCCCGTGCCGAGATACCTAACTTTCGATTAGATTCTTGCTGCAAGGTTGAGGTTGTAAAAGGAGGAGAAGGTTTATTATTAACCTGTTTTTCTTCAACTTTAGCTATATTCCAAAGTTTAGTTTCATCTTCTAATTTTTCTTTCAGAATATTAGCTTCTTGTTCATTAAGAAGAATAACATTTCGATTATGAGATACTTTGCCAGTTTTAGAATCAAAGTCTGAACCTACGGCAACTTTTTTTCCAGAGATACTTATTAATTTAGCTTCAAAAAAAAATTTTTCTTTTTCTAATAAAACCTTTAAATTCCAATATTCACCAGATTCAAAACTAAGACGTTCTTGTTCTTTTTGCACTAGTAAACGCACTGCTACTGATTGTACTCTACCAGCAGATAATCCCCAAGCAATCTTTTTCCAAAGCAAAGGAGAAAGTGTATAACCATATAAACGGTCCAGTATCCTCCTAGTTTCTTGAGCATGGACTAAGTTTTCGTTAATATCACGACAATTATTCAAAGATTTCTTAATTGCATCTCTGGTAATTTCATGAAAAACCATACGCTTAATAGGTACTTTAGGTTTTAAAATTTGCAGTAAATGCCAACTAATACTTTCTCCTTCTCTATCTTCATCTGTAGCTAATATCAGCTCATCTACATTTTTTAAAGCTATTTTCAACCCTTGGACTACTTTCTTTTTATCTTTTGGAATAACATAAATAGGATCGAAATTATTTTCTATATTAACACCTAAATTTGCCCAGTTTTTACCTTTATAAGAAGCAGGAATTTCACTTGCTGAGGCTGGAAGATCTCGTACATGTCCCATAGAAGCTTCTACCTGATATTCATTAGGTAAAAAATTTCTTATAGTGCGAGCTTTAGTAGGTGATTCAACAATAACAAGAGTTGACATAATCGTTGTTAGTAATCAAACAAATTTAGTAAATAAATAGGATTTCTTAAAATTGAGTTTAATGCTCATTTGTTAGTTGGAATAATTCTAACTAACAAATGAGCACCACTAAAGTTTATACATAAACATGATTTTTAATTATAAAAAGAAAATTACTCTGAAAATTCTTTTGTTAACTACTAAGTACCTAATAAAATTTATTTACTAGGTACTTAGTTAGCCTAATGGAAATTCTATTAAACCACTATAGATGTAGTCAAGTTATGACTTTTTTATATTAATATTGACCTTGCTTTTCTACAATCTTGTTCAATTTGATCTTTTAGAGTTTTTAAAGATGAAAACTTTTGCTCAGAACGTAAAAACTTTTCTAAATAAACAGTTAGTGTTTTACCATACAAATTACCAGACCAATCTAATAAGTGTACTTCTACTGTCGAACCACTATTAATCGTTGGACGTTTTCCTATGTTAATTACTCCTTTACTGATATTTTTATTTTCAAGTTCTACATAAACACAATAAACTCCATCACAAGGTAATAGTTTATCCTCAGGTAGTTTTAGGTTAGCAGTAGGAAATCCAATTGTTCTTCCTATTTTTTGTCCAGAGACAACAAGACCTCTTAAAAAATAGGAGTATCCTAACATTTGCTTAACTTCTGTCATATTTCCATCTGTTAAATATTTACGAATTCTAGAGCTACTAATTCGTAAAGGAGTCTTTCTATTAGAATTCAAAAAAGTTTGTAATTTTGTAGTGTGGACAGAAATCCCAAATCTTTCTGTAAAATCTCTTAAAAGCTCGACTGTTCCTGTCCTTTTGTATCCAAAGTAAAAATTTTCTCCAACTGAAATATATTTTACGTTTAACTTATTAATTAAAATGTCTACGACAAACTCTAAAGGACTAAGAGATGCTAAATCTTGATTAAATGGCAATCGGATTAATTGTTTAATTTTAAGAGAGCTTAGTATTTGAATTTTTTCGTTTGTAGGCGTTAACAGCTGACGAGATTCTCCACTAAAAAACTCTTGGGGATGGGGTTCAAAAGTAACTACAGTAGGAGTATATTCCTTAGTTAGTTTTAAAATTGGTTTAAGGACCTGTCGATGCCCAAGATGAATTCCATCAAAGTTTCCTAAAGCGACTGCTGTGGGTGTCCTAGCATTATTAATTGAAGATGGTATCCATACACCGAATTTCCTGTGTATCATTTTGTATTTATATACTTCAGCAGTACTTTTGAACTAACATTTACGGAATCATACCCCAAATATACACTCAATTAATAGTCTTTTCCATAGTCCATACAATAATTGTTAACTTATTGAAATTTTGGTGAATAGGAGGATTACACTCTTATCAGCTTTAATAAACATAATCTTAATATGTATTAAGAGTTGCAACAATTTGCAAAATTTTTAAATAATAGAAATATGATTCTATTAGAAGTAGTTAGTGATAATAAAAAGTATTATAAATTTAAGAAAGTTATGTATATCTTATAAGTATTAATTAATATAAATAAATAGAAACTAATTTTTTTTATTTAAAGTGAATAATAATTGATTACGTAAATAGTTATCATAATAAATAAATGATAGAATGCTTTGCTGTTACAAGTTTATAAGAATAAGGTATGTTCCTGAACATACCTTATTCTTATAAACTTGTAACCCAAAAGGCGTTTAATCGCCTACTATATTTATTGTGATTCTCAAAATTAATAGTAGTATGCGAATTGCTTTATTCACAGAAACTTTCTTACCTAAAATTGATGGTATTGTTACACGTTTATGTCAAACGATTGACTATCTACAACGTTCTGGCGATCAAGTCATGGTATTTTCTCCTAATGGAGGAATAGAAGAATATAAGGGAGCAGAAATTTATGGAGCTAACGGTATTCCATTACCTCTTTATCCTGAATTGAAATTAGCTTTTCCTACTCCTACTATTGGCAAAAAGTTAGAAATATTCAAACCAGATTTAATACATGTAGTAAATCCGGCCTTTCTTGGATTAGGAGGAATCTATTTTTCTAAATCTAAAAATATTCCCTTAGTTGCCTCGTATCATACCCATTTACCTCAATATCTAAAACATTATGGTTTGGGTTCATTAGAAGGATTATTGTGGAAATTTTTAAAGTTAGCTCATAATCAGGCACAGCTAAATTTATGCACTTCGACGGCAATGGTGAAAGCACTAGAAAATCAAGGTATTCAAAGGGTGAAACTATGGCAAAAAGGTGTAGATACAGAAATGTTCCAGCCCGGATTAGCATCTAATAAAATGCGTTCATATCTATCAGAAGGACATCCTAATGATTCTTTATTACTTTATGTGGGAAGGGTTTCATCTGAAAAACAAATTGATAAAATAAAACCTATTTTAGAAGCAATACCGAATACTCGCTTAGCGATTGTTGGTAATGGCCCTAACAGAGAAGCATTAAAAGTACATTTCTCTGGTACTAAAACTCATTTTGTTGGCTATCTTCAAGGATTAGAGCTAGTATCGGCTTTTGCTTCTGCAGATGCTTTTATTTTCCCTTCTAGTACTGAAACACTGGGACTAGTTTTGTTAGAATCCATGGCTGCAGGGTGTCCTGTCATAGCAGCTAATTCTGGAGGAATTCCTGATATTGTGACTGACAAAATTAATGGTTACTTATTTGATCCTGATGATCCAAATGGAGCAATTGTTGCAACTAAACGTTTATTAGAAAATAAAACTGAGAGAGAACAGGTACAAAAAAATGCTCGTAAAGAAGCAGAGAAGTGGGCATGGCCTATGGCTACTAATCAATTAAGAAATTACTATAAGACTGTAATTAATTCAAAATTGTGAATTTTTGATTACTTTGCTTTCAAAGCAATAAGAATTTGACTTTTTCTATACCAAAAAATTATAAATTGTATTTTATATTTATAACTATAATTTACTGTCCTGATTAATAAACTCAGATGATATATAACATTCTCTAACAACTTAATATTAGCTGTTTTAGCTAAAAAGTGAATATTGAACTGAGATGGCCAATGTTTAACTATTGTTAATTTTAAGCCTAAACAATTAGTATCTTAGGCTTAGGAAATATATATTGAGAGTACCTTATTCTTTCATGTAGAGTATATTTTAGGAATAAACAACCTGTTTACTAGTTTAAAAACTTAAATTTTATAGATCATGGTAGATATTCGAATTGGCAATGGATATGATATTCACCGCCTTGTCTTAGGAAGACCTTTAATTTTAGGAGGTGTTCAAATTCCTCATAAATTTGGTTTACTAGGTCATAGTGATGCAGATGTCTTAACTCATTCTATTATGGACGCAATGCTAGGAGCATTAAGTTTAGGAGATATTGGTCACTATTTTCCACCTTCTGATTCTCAATGGGCAAATGCCAATAGTTTGGTATTATTGAAACAAGTAGATCAGCTGGTTAAATCAGAAGGATGGTATGTTGGAAATATAGATTCAACGATTATTGCTGAAAAACCTAAAATAAAACCTCATATTCAAGTTATTAAGGAAAGACTTTCTCAAACTTTAAATATTTGTGAAAATGAAATATCTATCAAGGCAACTACTAATGAGAGGTTAGGACCAGTAGGAAGAGAAAAAGGAATATCTTCTTATGCGGTAATCTTATTATTTAAAGGCTTATAGAATTAATCATTAAAAATAATAATGACTGAAACTTGATATCTATTCTTTGTAATTGTTATTATATCAAGAGATTTATTGAGCTGTTCATGCAACCAACTGATTCTGCAAAATTTACCGAACAAGCTTGGGATGCCATTGTAAAATCGCAAGAAGTAGCCCGACGTTTCCAAAATCAAAACCTAGAAGTAGAACATTTGATGCTTTCACTTCTCGAGCAAGAAAAGGGGTTAACTTTACAAATACTGGAACAATTAGAAATCAATAAAATTGAATTTGTTCAATATGTAGAAACTTTTACAGATAAACAACCCAAGTTAATTGCTGTTGATCAGCTATATCTGGGAAGAAATTTAGATTTGTTGCTAGATAAAGCTAATGTTTTATGCACACAATGGAATGATAAATATATTACAGTTCAACATCTTTTGATTAGCTTCACTGAAGATAAGAGACTTGGAAAACACTTCTTGAAAAGTTTTCAGTTAGAAAGAAAAGATGTAGAAAAAGCAGTCAAGATAGTGAAAGAGATTCAGAAAATTACCCAAAATGATCAAGGGATAGCTTACGAAGCTTTAAAAAAATTTGGACGAGACCTTACTGAACAAGCTAAGCAAGGTAAGCTAGATCCAGTTATTGGAAGAGATGAAGAGATACGTCGTCTGATCCAAATTTTATCTCGTCGCTCTAAAAATAATCCTGTTTTAATTGGAGAACCTGGTGTTGGCAAAACTGCTATAGCTGAGGGGTTAGCACAACGTATTATTAATGGTGACGTTCCTGACTCTCTTAAAAATCGTCAATTAATATCTCTAGATATGGGAAGTTTAGTTGCTGGTGCAAAATATAGGGGAGAATTTGAAGAACGTTTACATAAAGTTATGCGGGAAGTTACAAATTCTAATGGACAAATTGTATTATTTATTGATGAAGTCCACACTGTTGTAGGAGCGGGATCACGAGAAGGAAGCTCTATGGATGCAGGTAATCTCTTAAAGCCTATGCTAGCAAGAGGAGAACTACGTTGTATTGGTGCAAGTACATTAGATGAGTATCGTAAACATATCGAAAAAGATCCAGCATTAGAAAGACGTTTTCAACAAGTATATGTGAATCAGCCTAGTGTGGAAGATACTATATCTATTTTACGAGGGCTTAAAGAACGTTATGAAGTTCACCATGGAGTTAAAATTACAGATGCTGCCTTAGTGGCTGCGTCTAAGCTCTCTGATAGGTATATCACTGGAAGATTCTTGCCTGACAAAGCGATTGATCTTGTTGATGAAGCTGCAGCAAAACTAAAAATGGAAATTACGTCTAAACCAGTTGAATTAGAAGATATTGACCGCCGTTTAATGCAATTACAAATGGAAAAACTTTCTTTACAAAGTGAAGAGAAAAGAGCAACTTTGAAAGTAGACTCAGTTTCCCAAAAAAGTTTAGAAAGAATTGAAAGAGAAATTAAAGATTTAGAAAATATTCATAAGAGATTAGATGACCAGTGGAGATTAGAAAAACAAATGCTAGAAGAAATTAATACTTTGAAAGAAGAAGAAGAGCAGTTAAGAGTTCAAGTAGAACAGGCAGAAAGAGCATATGATTTAAATAAGGCAGCTCAACTTAAATATGGTAGGCTTGAAGGCCTACAAAATGATTTAAAAGAGAAAGAGACAAAATTAATTAATATTCAATCTCAAAGCGAAACCTTTTTTCGAGAACAAGTAACTGAATCTGATATTGCGGAAATAGTAGCTGGATGGTCTGGAATTCCAACTAATCGTTTGCTAGGTTCAGAAAGAAAAAAGTTACTTGAATTGGAAGGTTATTTACATAAACAAATTATTGGCCAAGAAGAAGCAGTTGCGGCTGTTGCGGCTGCAATTCGTAGAGCTAGAGCTGGAATTAAGGACCCTTCTCGTCCTATTGGCTCTTTTCTCTTTATGGGACCTACTGGAGTAGGTAAAACTGAATTGGCTCGTGCAATTGCTGCATTTCTTTTTGATTCTCAAGATGCAATGATTCGTATTGATATGTCAGAATATATGGAAAAACATACTGTTTCTAAGCTAATTGGTGCTCCTCCTGGTTATATAGGCTATGACCAGGGTGGTCAGCTTTCAGAAGCAGTACGTCGTAGGCCTTATTCAGTAATTTTATTAGATGAAATAGAGAAAGCTCATGTTGATGTTTTTAACATTCTTTTACAAATTCTTGATGATGGTCGTGTAACTGATTCTCAAGGACGTATAGTAGATTTTTGTAATACTATTATTATTATGACTAGCAATATTGGAAGTGAATACATTTTAGATATAGTAGGAAATAATAATAGCTATGAGGTAATGAGAAAAGAAGTCCTAATGTCACTGAGCAAACACTTTAGACCAGAATTTTTAAATCGTATTGATGATTTAATAATATTTCATGCACTTCAAAAAGAACATTTGAGACGTATCGTGACACTACAAATTAAACGTATAGAACGTTTACTAGAAGAACAAAACATTTGTTTACAATTAAGTGGTGCAGCCCTTGACCATATTGTAGATACTGGATACGATCCAGTATATGGGGTAAGACCTTTAAAGAGAGCAATCCAACGGGAGTTAGAAAATCCAGTAGCTACAAAAATTCTAGATATGACTTTTACTTCTGGTGATGTTATTTTAGTTGATTTAGAATCTAATAAGCTATTTTTTCGTAAAAAGTGAATAATTGTAAAACCTATTTATTTTATTGACCGCTTCTATTCAGGAATTTATAAGTAAAATAATAATATATGAAAGAATGGCTAAGCTAATATGAATAACGAGAAAAAAAAAATCTGGTGAACTTATGCGTACACCTCCTTGGGGTACTGTAACTATTTTAGAAGAAAGTATTCATTATCGTATTAATCGTATCGAGGTTAAGCCTGGTCAACATATCAGTACTCAAATGCACTATCATAGGAGCGAACATTGGATCGTAGTTTCTGGAACAGCTAAAGTTATTTTCAATGGGAAAGAACATCTTCTAAAACAAAAAGAATCAACTTATGTCCCTATGAACACTAGGCATCGTGTAGAAAATCCAGGTGTTATTCCTCTAGTAATGATTGAAGTACAAAATGGAGAATATTTAGGTGATGATGATATTATCCGTTTTTCTGACTGACTAAGACTAAGTATTTATATTTATAATAAATAACGATTTTTTCTAATTAATATTATTTATATTAAAAAATAAGTAATAGGCTTACATAAGTTATCTAATCTTTTATTTTTCTAAAACTAAGTATTTCAGCAATTTTTTATTTCCTGCGTACTTAAGAATGTAACGTTTGATATTAAAACGAATTATAAGCAACTATGTATATTAATAGAGATGGATTTTTTTATATAAATTTTTTATTGTATATTACCTTTCTAATTATTTGGAAATAAGACTTAACATCATAATGAAAAAATTATCTCTACTTAATTTTCGATTACTTATGGTCTGGACAATTATTGTTTCGGCCATACTTGGATTAATTGGAAAAATTTTCTTGTTACAGTTTGTTAAAGTCACTGAATTTAGAAGAAAAGCAGACAGTCAACAAAATGAAGAAATACGTATTGATAACCCTAGACGACCCATTATAGATAGTGAAGGTAATATATTAGCTATGGATATAGAAAAATTCGACCTATTTATTTACCGTGATCGGCTACCAAAAGATGAAGATAAAGAAAAAATAGCAAAACAACTTAGTCAGATACTAAATAAGAATTATTATGATTTAACAAAATTACTGTTAGATAAAAGAAATGTAAATAGGGTTGGATTAGACAAAATAACTACACATGAATATCAAAGAATCCTTAACAAGACTACAAAGAAGTATAGACAAGCTTTTGAATTTATTAAAAACTTTGATCGTTCCTATCCTCAGAAAGAACTAATGTCTGATGTAGTGGGTTTTGTTAACGATAATCAGCAAGGAAAAGCAGGTATCGAAATGAGCCAAAATAATTTATTACACCGACAAACTAAATATGTAACAGTACGGAAAACTGGTTCAGGAGGCATCATACCAACTTCTCTTCCTAGAAACTTTTTCAGATCAAATGATTGGAAATTACAATTAACAGTTAATATACGATTACAAAGAGCTGCACGTTTTGCTTTAAAAGAAAAATTAAATACTTTTCAAGCAAAACGCGGTGCAATAATTATTATGAATGTAATAGATGGTTCTATATTAGCTTTAGTTTGTGAACCAACATTCGATCCTAATGTTTTTTATAATGTTAAAGGTGAGCTATTAAAAAATTGGACGGTTACTGATCTTTATGAACCAGGCTCAACATTTAAGCCTATCAATATTGCTTTAGCTTTAGAAGCTGGAGTAATAAAATTAGATACTGTAATCCAAGATATAGGTTTTATAAAAGTTGATAATTGGAATATCTATAATGCTTCATTATCAGGAAATGGATTAATTAATATTGCTGAAGTTTTACAAACTTCGAGTAATGTAGCTATGGTTCAAATAATGCAACGCTTAAAAAAAGAAGATTACTATAATAGATTACTACAACTAGATATTACTCAAAAAACAAATATTGACCTACCTGGAGAGGTAAAAGGACGATTAAAAAGTAAAGAAGTATTTACTACAAGTTCTATAGAGGCAGCTGCAACTTCTTTTGGACAAGGCTTTTCTTTAACTCCTATTAAGTTGGCACAATTACACGGAGCATTGGCTAATGGAGGAAAATTAGTTACTCCTCATTTAACAAAAGGATTAGTAAATCCTGAAGGATCCTTAGCCTGGATACCAGAATATAAGTCTAAACAAATTTTTTCTCCTTCTGTAAGCACAAAAGTCATAGGACTTATGGAAACTGTAGTTAATAAAGGATCAGGAAAAGCATCTAAAATACAAGGATATCGTATTGGAGGTAAAACGGGCACAGCCCAGAAAGCTGGTAAGGGGGGATATTTACCTAATTCGAAAATCACTAGTTTTGTTTCAATTCTACCTATAACATCTCCAAAATATTTAGTCTTGGTAGTTTTAGATGAACCAAAAGGGAATAATACTTCTGGGTCTACAGTAGCAGCACCTGCTGCAAAAATAGTAACTGATGCTTTGATATATATAGAAGGTATGCCACCAACAAATTAAAGTCCTAATAGGCACTATACATATAGTACAAAGCTAAAGAACAATCTTACTATGAATTAATAACTAAGTTTAAAAGATTAATGTATGTACCATATGGTTATGTTCAAAATTTATAAAAAATACTTTGAACATAACCTATTGATAAAGTGTTTAAATATTTGGTGCTCTAAATATTTTGCTATGAATAGCTGCAACATTAGTTTTTTCAGCCAATGTTGGAGCAGAATTACGCAACAAAGTATTTAACTGATCAGTTGTAGCACTATACATTTGAGTAACAATTTTAGGATATAAACCAATACCAATTATAGGAATTAATAAACATGCAATAATAAATACTTCTCTTGGCTCTGCATCAATAAGCTTTACATGAAATGTTAAATCCTTATTTTCTGGTCCGTATAGTATTTCTTTAAGCATAGAAAGTAAATATACAGGGGTTAGAATAACTCCTACTGCTGCCAAAGTAATAACAACTATTTTGAAAATGGAATTATAGGCATCACTAGTAGCGAATCCAATAAATATCATTAACTCTGCTGCAAAGCCACTCATCCCTGGCAAAGCTAAGGAAGCCATTGAACAGGTAGTCCACATTGCAAACATTTTTTTCATCTTATGACCAATTCCACCCATTTCATCAAGCATAAGAGTATGAGTTCTATCATAGGTGGCGCCAACCATAAAGAATAAGCTTGCACCAATTAATCCATGAGAAATCATTTGTAGCATTGCTCCACTAAGACCTATAGATGTATATGAAGCAATTCCTATTAAAACAAAACCCATATGAGAAATAGAAGAATAAGCAATTTTTCTTTTTAAATTTTGCTGAGCGAAAGCTGTTAATGCTGCATAAATAATATTCACTACTCCTAAAATAATTAATATAGGAGCAAAATAAACATGTGCATCAGGTAACATCCCTACATTCATTCTTAGAAGAGCATATCCTCCCATCTTTAACAAAATACCTGCTAATAGCATGTGGGCAGGAGCAGTTGCTTCTCCATGAGCATCAGGAAGCCAGGTATGAAGGGGAAAAATAGGTAATTTCACGCCATATGCGATAAGAAAACAACCATATAGTAATAGTTGTAGTTTCAAAGGGATATCTTTAGATGCAATTATACTCATATCAAAAGTTACTGTATCACCAAAGAAAGCTAAGGTAAAAGCAGCTAAAAGAATAAATAACGATCCCCCTGCAGTATATAAAATAAATTTAGTTGCAGCATAAAGACGCTTTTTGCCACCCCATATAGAGAGTATTAAGTAAACAGGTACTAACTCTAATTCCCAAACTAAGAAAAAAAGTAACATATCTTGCACGGCAAAAACTGCGATTTGTCCACCATACATAGATAACATTAAAAAATAAAAAAGTTTAGGCTTAAAAGTTACTGGCCATGCAGCCATAATTGCTAATGTTGTTATAAAACCAGTTAATAATATTAAAGGCATGGAAAGTCCATCAGCACCAACGGACCATTTTAGATCGATTTGAGAAATCCAAGTATAACTCTCAACTAATTGAAGATTAGGATTATTGAAGTCATATCCTGTGTAAAAGGCGTAAACAATAAAAATAAAATCAATTAATCCTACTGTTAGTGCATACCAACGTACAGTTTTACCGTTTTCATCAGGAATAAGTGGTATTAATAAAGCACTAATAATCGGAAAAAAAATAATGGTAGTTAACCATGGAAAATTAACAAGGTTCATATGCATTTTCTAAGCATTTATTAATATTTTGGTAATTCACAGAGACAAAAAAGTATTTATCTATTTGCAAATGTGTCAATAACCGTTAGTGTATGATCATGGCAATCCTAAAGCTGTATTAAACACTGTGATATAAAGACTGCCATGTCACTAATAAATTTAACAATATTTTTCAATAGACGCTATAAATGTTATTCTAAAAAATTTAAATTGATTAAGATTATAATTATCTTCAATATAATTTTGATCAGTTTAAATAGTTTTTTATATTTATTATTTTTATCAGTTAATTATGACTTCATCTTTAAATTATTCTGCTAGAGTAAGTAATATTTTACTTAGTTCTATCGCTGAGGAAGTGGGCTTTAAAGTAGGTGATACCATTATTTCTATTAATGGAACAGCGCCTAGGGATTTAATTGATTATAATTTTTTATGTTCTGATGTTTTTTTGCTCTTGCAAGTATTAGACACTCAAGGAGTATCTTATCAAGTAGAAATTGAAAAAGATTATGATGAAGATTTAGGTTTAGAATTTGAAACAGCCTTATTTGATGGATTAATACAATGCAATAATCGTTGTCCTTTTTGTTTTATTGATCAACAACCTTTAGGAAAAAGAGATAGCTTATATCTTAAGGATGATGATTACCGATTAAGTTTTCTTTATGGTAGTTATTTGACTTTGACTAATTTAACAAAAAAAGAATGGAAACGTATTGAGAATATGCGTTTATCTCCCCTTTTTGTTTCAGTTCACGCAATTGAGCCTGACATTAGAGTCAAACTTTTAAAAAATGAGAGAGCTGGAGAAATTAAAAGACAATTACAGTGGTTCCGAGATAAAAGATTACAAATTCATGCACAAATTGTAGTATGTCCTGGAATAAATGATGGTATCCACTTGGAAAAAACTCTGCTTGGATTAGCTGAATTTCACTCAAAGGAAAATCCCACTGTGATATCTACTGCTGTAGTCCCTGTAGGTTTAACTCGCTTTCGTCCTAGAGAGAATGAGTTAATTCCTGTAGACGAAACCAAATCAAAGGAAGTTATCAGACAAGTTCAATTATTGCAAAAAAAATTTCTTTCTGAGCTAAATAGTCATTTTGTTTGGTTAGCAGATGAATGGTTTTTAATAGCAAAAAAAGAATTACCCCCTGAATTTCATTATGAAGACTATCCCCAAATTAGTAATGGAGTTGGATCTATTAGAAAATTTATCAAAGAGTTTTATTCAATATGTGAAAAAAGATTGCCAATAAAAATTGATAAAGAAAAAACTTTGATCTGGGTAGTAGGAAATGCGGTTGAGAAGGTTTTTCAGCCTCTAGTAAAAAAAATTAATCAAGTTGAGAACTTAACGGTTACGTTAGTTGCACTTAAAAGCGAATATTGGGGACAAGAGATAACTGTAACAGGTTTACTTACCGGTAAAGATTTAATATCAGGATTACAAAATATATATTTAGGGGATGGAGTTTTAATACCTTCAGTCATGTTAAAAAACGATAATGATATTTTTTTAGATGATATAACGATTCAGGAAATATCATCAATTCTTAAAACCTCATTGATTCCTATAGATAATATTACGAATTTCATTGAAATTTGCCTATCAGAATAGGTTAAAAAATAACTTAAAGGGTAAAACTTAATTAGGAATGTTTTTTGTTTTAGACTCAAGAAAAACTTTAACATTGGGAATATCAACTGGAGCAAGAAACAAAAGAGATGTATGAGGATTTGGTGGAGTTAAATTGGAGTGGGGTTTTTTAGCTTCTTCTGCTATCGTGTATTTTAAAGATTCACCAAAAGAAGCAAGTGGAATTTCGTACGTTTTTATATTTTTTAATTCAAAATATTTTTTGTTCCATTCAATTGTTTTATTTGCAGTACAGGCATATATCCCCAGCATAGTAGAAACTAATCCTACAGTTAATACTGTAAAACCTTTTTGAATAGACAGCAGAAATTGTAACTCTGAAGGAAATTGCTTGAAACTATTTTTTGTAGCAACACTATCAACTATTTGATTAACACCATAATCGTCAAATTCAATTTTTTCTTTAAAATTATAGTAATATCCAGATTTCAATTTTACTTCACTATTTGTAGAATTATTTGAAGCAGAATTTAGCGAATAATCATATTCAGTATTCATATTTTATGAATCTTAGTTGTTTTCTAGCTAGTCGATATTCTCTAGTTTTCTTGACTTTAGAGTTATTATTAATTGACGGTAAATATCAGGACTATGTTGCATTATAAAATTATTTATTTAAAGTCTTATGAATATACTTGATAACAAGTTATTGTTGATTGTTAAAAAATTAATTTATGTCAGAGTAATTGATAACTTTTTTGTTCAATCTAGCTGTGATTGAATTTGTAGCCCATAGAATATTCTAGACTAATAAACCTGATAAAATCTATTTTATGTATCAGAGCTTTGTATTGTTTATATAATATAGGAACAAACCTTAAACTTTTGGACGTATATTTTTTATTTAATATTAATCTTACTAAAGTGAGATATCTCTTCGTTCAAAATTTCTAAAGCTTTATCAAATTGAGGATCGCCCAAGTACCCTATTTTTTCTCTAGACTGCTGTAAATCCTTTCTTTCTTTATCAGTTAACTCTATTAGAATATCAGGCTCAATTCCTTGTTTATTAATATCTCGACCACTAGGTGTTAAGTATTTAGCTATAGTTACGGCTAATCCTGAAGAACCGTCTCCTAAACGTCTAACCGATTGAACTAATCCTTTACCAAAAGTTTTAGTTCCTACTAAAGTAGCTCTATTATTGTCTTGCAAAGCTCCTGACAAAATTTCGCTAGCACTTGCTGAACCACCATCTATGAGTATTACTAAAGGTTTATTTGTTAAAGCTCTATTAGTAGCTCTTTGTGCTTCTACTTCTCCACTACGACTAACTGTCGAAACAATTTTTCCTTTATCAAGCCACATTCTTGCTATTTCTACACTTGCATAAAGTAAACCTCCTGGATTAGATCTTAAATCTAAAATATAACCTTTGACCTTAGCCGTCTCAGCTTTCCGAATTGAATCACGCATTTCTTTTCCAGCATGAGCACTAAATTGAACTAAGCGAATATACCCAACCTTCCCAGAAGATGTTTTTTGAATACGAGACTTTACTGGATGAAGTTCAATTCTAGCTCTAACAATAGGATAGCTAAATTCTTGGTTAGTACGGCGAATTGTCAATATTACTTTGCTACCTGGTTTTCCTCTAATAAGTTGGACTGCATCTTCTACTTCCATTCCTTCTGTAACTTTACCATTAATTTTAGTTATGACGTCTCTGGATAGTATTCCTGCTTTAAATGCTGGCGTATCTTCTATAGGTGCAACAACAGTTAGTTCTTTTGTTTCTTCGTCCTTAGTTATTTGTATACCGACTCCAGTAAGTTCTCCCGAAGTATCAATCTGCATATTTTTAAACTCTTCTGGATCCATGAAACGAGTATATGGATCGCCAAGTTGCTCTAGCATCTCACGAATTGCTTTATATGCTTCTTCTTTAGTTTGATAAGACTGAGAATCTCCAACAACGTAATCTTGGCGAACTGCAAGCCAGTCTACCTGATTAAAAGTATCATCAACATATGTATCGTTGATTATATGCCATACTTCATCGACAAGTCTTTTAGGGTTATCTTCTAAATAAGCCAAACTACGGGAAAGATGAACTCCTGATCCAGTGACAGCGACAGTAGTCAAAATCGCAGCAGTTGCACCTAGTATCAACCCTTTTTTATAATTAATCATAGACTAAGTATATATTTATTAAACTTACACGAGTTTTCAGTACTAATCCTAAAATAAAAAGTTGTCTGAACTATACTTGAATAGTCATATTCTAGACTTTTTTTACACTACTTAGTTAAACTTAATCTTATTGATTTGTTTTCCAATAAATTAGCACTATTTGAGTATAACATTTTCTGAATATTGATGATTATAGTTTAATGATAGATGGTAACTTGAGTACTTTTAACTTTTTTGAAAAAGATCGTAGGACTTTGTATTATAAACAAAAATTAAAGGTATTACAGAAAGGATGGAGGTTACTAATCTCTTTTTTCTTAACTGGAGGGCTATTATATAGCAGTAGTCTACCTTATTGGCTAATTCGTAATCAGTCACAAATTAGAATTATAGGAAATCAACTATTATCAGAATCTGACATTCTAAAAATGTTAGACATCAGTTATCCTCAATTAATTTGGAAACTACCCATTCACCAGCTAAGAGAAAATCTTAAACCTCAACCTTCTCTTGAAAATGTCTATATTATACGTAGTTTGCTACCGGCAAAAATCAAAATTATAGTTAAAGAGAGAAGACCAGTCGCTTTTGCTCTTATGGCAGAAAAAAAAGGTTTCCTTGACTCTTTAGGAATTTGGATATCGAGTGAATTCTACAATTTAGAATATGAAACTATATCCTCTGTTAAACTAAAAGTTTTTGGTCAAAAACAGCGATCTTTTATCTCCTGGAAAAATATTTATCCTCTATCTTTATATTCTCCTATCAAAATTAAAAATTTTAATTTGCAAGATTCCAATAACCTAATTTTAGACACTGAGTTAGGAATAGTGCATTATGGAATATATGATAAAACTTTTTCAAAAAAACTTATGGCACTAGGCAAGATGAAAGGATTGTCTTTCAAAAATAAAACAGAATTATTAGATTACATAGAAGTGTATAGCTTTGACTCACCATCAATCTACTACAAGCCTTATATATCTTCAAATCAGAAGAACTTACCTACCACTAAAAGATATATATATTATTAATAATATATAGCGATTCAAGTGTCCTTAATGATACACTGATTCCTGAAATTTTTGATTAAAATAACTAATTCGATATTCGATATGGATACTTCTAATAGCAAATTAATGAATGATTATTTTGGTTTTAATCACAATGACAAATCTTTACCATCAAATAAAATAAAAAGTCATCTTAGAAACAATCATGATTTATCTTTCTCACAAGGTAACTTGTCTTCAACAAGTTTTTCAGAAAATAATGAAAAAGGACAAATAATACCAAATAGTACTGCAAGAATTAAAGTTATTGGAGTAGGTGGAGGAGGATGTAATGCAGTTGACAGAATGGTTGAAAGTTCATTAACAGGTATTGACTTTTGGACTATTAATACTGATGCTCAAGCCCTTAGTCAATCTTTAGCTCCTAATCGTATACAAATTGGGAAAAAATTAACTAAGGGATTAGGAGCTGGGGGTAATCCTAATATTGGTAAAGAAGCTGCCATCGAATCTCGTGAAGAAATTACAGAAGCCCTTCAAGACACTGATTTAGTATTTGTTACTGCAGGGATGGGTGGTGGCACAGGAACTGGAGCAGCTTCTGTAGTAGCAGAAATAGCAAAAGAACAGGGTTGCCTCACCATTGGAGTTGTAACTCGTCCTTTTGATTTTGAAGGTAGAAGACGTATGGTACAAGCACGTCAAGGTATTGAGGAATTAACTAATAATGTAGATACTTTAATCGTTATACCTAACAATAAATTGCTACAAGTAATTGATCAAGAGACCTCACTTAAACAAGCATTCCTTTTTGCTGATGATATCCTAAGGCAAGGAGTGCAGGGAATATCTGACATTATAACTATCCCAGGATTAGTTAATGTAGATTTTGCTGATGTTAGAGCGATTATGTCTGATGCAGGTTCTGCTTTAATGGGTAGTGGAAATGGTTCTGGTAAATCACGTGCTCTTGATGCAGCCTCCTTAGCTATTTCTTCTCCATTATTAGAACATTCCATTCGAGGAGCAAAAGGAGTAGTCCTCAATATAACGGGTAGTAGTGACCTTACTTTGCATGAAGTAAGCATTGCTTCAAAAGCTATATACGAAAAGGTTGTAGATAATACTGATGCTAATGTAATTTTCGGTGCGGTAATAGATGAAGAACTGCAGGGAGAAATACGTATAACAGTAATTGCAACTGGGTTTAGCCGAAGCAAGGATTCTGAAGAAAACTTAGAAATGGTATCTAGCGATGATATTAATACCTTAAAAAATTCTTTCGCTACTCCAGAACAGAAAATACACTCTATAGATCTAGGTGGAATAGATATTCCTTCTTTCTTATCTAATCGTCGTGATACTTCTGAATAATAATATTTCACTTTTATAAAAAAAACTGAATTCTGTTTGAATTATTATTTATTAATAATAATATGGCTAATGTATAATTAAATAATTCTTTACAAATAATGTAATTCAAAGAATAATACTAATGTGACTTAATAAGAAACGTAAAATCTTTTTACATGAATTAAGAATACTCAACCAAATAGTATTAAACGAAGCACAGAAATTGAAAAATTAGATTGCTAACTATAAAATCTTTTATTTAGTTACAGATTTAAAACTTACCTCTATGTAGTAAATAATCTTTGATTTTATCCAAAAAAATGACATTATTTTTTAATACTTTACCTTTAAAGGACTAATATATATGTAAGGTAAGAAATAATTTTTTTGTTTTAAAAAGGCTTACATCTACATGTAAATAAAAAATGTTAGATTACATTCTTATATTGAGTATTAGTGGGCTGCTTTCTGGATTATTAGCAGGAGTTTTAGGGATAGGAGGAGGAGCTATTCTAGTTTCCTTACTACTGGCATTCCAAAATACACCATTGCAAGCAGTTGCTACTAGTAGCGTGGCTATTGTAATTATTGCTTTTTCAGGTAGTTTACAAAATCGTCGAATGGGGAATCTAAGTTTACAGAAAGTTTTTTTACTAGGAACACCAGCAATTATAACAGCGCAAATTGGTGTAAAAATTGCTAACTATATTCCTGAGTATTGGTTGTTACTTTTATTTAGCATTCTTTTAACTTTTAATATCTTTTTATATAGTTACCGGCGTTATTTAACTAAAGTGATATATAAAGAGAATAACTCTGTTTTTATATATCACTTTTTAAGCTTATTCACAGGAGGAATAGGCGGTTTACTAGCTGGTTTATTTGGAATTGGAGGAGGAATAATTATGGTTCCTCTACAAATTTTATTATTGCGAGAAACCATGCAGATATCAATTCAAAACAGCTTAGGTGTAATTTTTATTACTTCAATTTCTTCCAGTATAGGCCATGCTTTAAACGATAATGTACTCTGGCTTACTGGCTTTATCTTGGGATGTGGGGGAGTGTTAGGAGTACAAATGGGCACACGTATATTATCAAAATTGTCAAATAGAATGATAACCTTTGGTTTTCATCTGGTGTCGATCATAATATCTATATATACTTTTAAGCAAGCATGGTTCAGTTATTTAAATTTTTTAGAAGTAAATTAAAGAGAAGATTTGAATATATGAATTATCTTAACTTTTTATCAATTTTTGATCTCTTACTAACTAGTCAAGTGAGTAATATTGATTCCTCTTCTAATAAACTCTTTCCGACAGAATAGATGAAAATTTTTCACAAAGAAGATAGTATGTATATAAATTGAATAATTATTCTAGATTAAATCGAGAAATCATAAAATAGCTACACAATAAAACGATATTACATTTATAAATTTGCCTATGCCACGCCGGGATGACTTGAAAAAAATTATGATTTTAGGAGCAGGTCCTATTGTGATTGGACAAGCTTGTGAATTTGACTATTCTGGTACTCAAGCTTGTAAGGCTCTAAGAGAAGAAGGCTATGAAGTTGTGTTAGTCAATTCTAATCCAGCTTCGATCATGACTGATCCTGAAATGTCTGATCGAACTTATATTGAACCTCTTGTTCCTGATATAGTCGAAAAAATTATTGCTAAAGAACTTCCGGATGCATTACTAGCAACGATGGGAGGACAGACTGCACTTAACATAGCTGTATCTTTAGCTAAAAGTGGAGTCTTACAAAAATACAATGTTGAATTAATTGGAGCAAAGCTGTCAGCTATTGAAAAGGCAGAAGATAGGGAATTATTTAAACAAGCAATGAATAATGTTGGAGTCCCTGTCTGTCCTTCTGGTATTGCCAATACTTTAGAAGAAGCCGAACAAATTGCAATTGATATTGGCTCTTATCCTTTAATTATTCGTCCTGCATTTACCTTAGGAGGTACAGGAGGGGGCATCGCTTATAATCAAGAAGAATTTGGAAGTGTTGTACAACTCGGTTTAGATGCATCTCCAGTATCTCAAATATTAGTAGAACAATCATTGCTAGGATGGAAAGAGTATGAGTTGGAAGTAATGCGAGATTTAGCAGATAATGTTGTCATTATCTGTTCTATTGAAAATTTTGATCCAATGGGAGTACATACAGGGGATTCGATTACAGTTGCACCAGCTCAAACTTTAACAGATAAAGAGTATCAAAAGTTGAGAGATTATTCTAAATTAATAATTAGAGAAATAGGTGTAGAAACAGGAGGTGCCAATATCCAGTTTTCTGTAAATCCTTTGAATGGTGATATGATCGTTATCGAGATGAATCCTCGTGTTTCTCGCTCATCTGCTCTAGCTTCTAAAGCTACAGGATTCCCTATTGCTAAGTTTGCCGCTAAGCTCGCTGTTGGTTATATTCTTAATGAAATTAAGAATGATATAACTAGAAAAACTCCAGCTTCATTTGAGCCAACTCTCGATTATATAGTAACAAAAATACCACGATTTGCTTTTGAGAAATTTCCTGGTTCTCAAGCAATTTTGACTACTCAAATGAAATCAGTGGGAGAAGTTATGGCTATTGGTCGTACTTTTCAAGAATCTTTCCAAAAAGCTTTAAGATCATTAGAAACAGGATGTCATGGTTTTACTTGTGATCAAACCTCAGATTTCTCCTCTTTATCCGAAGTACGTTCTAAACTAGAAATTTCAAGTCCTGATAGAATTTTTTTAATTTATAAAGCCTTAAAATTAGGTATGACGATAGAAGAAATTCATGAATTAACTGCTATTGATATGTGGTTTCTAGATAAATTAAGAGATATTTTTAATACTGAAAAATATCTTAAGCAGTTTATTCTCAAGGATATAAGCAAAGTACAAATGAGATTAGTCAAGCAAAAAGGTTTTAGCGATTATCAAATAGCTCAAATTACTGAAACTACAGAAAATGAAGTTAGAGAATATCGTAAAAGTTTAGGTGTTATTCCAGTATATAAAGTCGTAGATACTTGTGCTGCTGAATTCGAAGCATTTACTCCTTATTATTACTCTACATATGAATTAGAAGATACAGAAGTTTTATCGACTCAAAAGCCTAAAATAATGATTTTAGGTGGGGGGCCTAATCGTATTGGACAAGGAATAGAGTTTGATTATTGTTGCTGTCATGCTTCCTTTGCCCTTACTGAGGCTGGTTATGAAACTATAATGGTTAATTCTAATCCAGAAACTGTATCCACAGACTATGATACAAGTGATCGTTTATATTTTGAGCCCTTAACAAAGGAAGACATTTTAAATATTATTGAAGTGGAAAATCCTGAAGGAGTTATCATTCAATTTGGGGGACAGACCCCATTAAAGCTTGCGGTCCCATTACAAAAATATTTTGACAGTCCAAATTGTTCTGTTCAGACAAAAATATGGGGAACCTCTCCTGATTCTATTGATTTAGCAGAAGATAGAGAGCGCTTTGAAAAAATATTATATGATCTTGAAATTAAGAAGCCTCCTAGTGGAATTGCTCGTAGTTTTGAGCAGTCTTTAAATATTGCTTCTCATATTGGATACCCTGTAGTAGTTCGTCCCTCTTATGTATTAGGAGGACGAGCTATGCAAATTGTTTTTTCTGATAAAGAACTACAACACTATATGAATTATGCAATTCAAGTAGAACCTGATCATCCAATTTTAATTGATAAATTTTTAGAGAATGCTATTGAAGTCGATGTTGATGCTCTATGTGACAAGACTGGTATGGTAGTCATTGGAGGAATAATGGAACACATTGAGCAAGCAGGCATACATTCTGGGGATTCAGCTTGCTCAATTCCTTTCATAACACTCTCTCAAAAAGTACTTAATATTATTCGTGGTTGGACATCTCAATTGGCAAATAGTTTAAAAGTTATTGGACTAATTAATATTCAGTATGCAGTACAGGGAGAAGAAGTTTATATCTTAGAAGCCAATCCACGTGCATCTCGTACTGTTCCATATGTATCTAAAACTACGGGAAGACCTCTTGCAAAAATTGCTTCCTTGCTCATTTCAGGAAAAACTTTGTGTGAATTAGGCGTGCATACAGAACTTATTCCTCGCTATGTTTCTGTTAAAGAAGCTGTTTTACCTTTTCAAAAATTTCCTGGGACAGATACTTTGCTAGGACCAGAGATGCGTTCTACAGGTGAAGTTATGGGTATAGATAATGATTTTGGTAAAGCGTTTGCAAAAGCAGCAATTGCCTCTGGCGTAAATTTACCTATTAGTGGAACCGTTTTTATTTCCACTAGCGATATAGATAAAATTCTAACTGTTCCAATAGCTAAAAATTTAGAAGAATTAGGATTTAAAATAGTTGCAACATTAGGCACTCAAAAAGTCTTAGAAAATAATGGAATCAAAGGAGTAGAAATAGTTCCAAAGCTTCATGAAGGTCGTCCCCATGTTATTGACTGGATTAAGAATAAAAAAATTCAACTTATTATAAACACTCCAAATGGAGAAGAATCACAGGTAGATGCGCAAAAAATCAGAAGAACAGCATTAGATTATCAATTACCAGTAGTTACAACAATAGCTGGTGCGAAAGCTACAGTTACTGCTATTCGTTCTTTACAAAGTCAACCTCTTAAAGTTAAAGCATTACAAGACTATATCTGCTAATATTCTATAGTATTTTTTAGTGGTAAAGATTCTTAGTTTATACTTAAATTTAAAGATATTTCATAGAATTGTAATAACAAAACACATCATGTTTTATACAATATATTGACTCGGGTTTATATGAATAATTTCTGTGGGACTTGCTATAAAGAACATTCTTATATAAATAGAAATATCTTCTATAAAAAGTCTACTTAATTACTAATAATTAATAGTATGTTTTTTTATTATTACTCTAGTAATATTAGCAGTCTTATAACTTCCATGATATTTTTATTAGCAATTAAGGTAATATTTGCAGATATATACTACAGACTCTAACTCTAGAAGTATTTTAATATATGACAAAGTAGAATTATTATTCTAAGATCTATTAATTTAAAATTTGATTATATGACATTACCCATTGTTGCAATTATTGGACGTCCTAATGTAGGTAAATCAACATTAGTTAATCGTTTGGCAAAAGACCGACAAGCAATTGTTCATGATGAACCAGGAATTACCCGCGATCGCACTTATCGGCAAGCTTTTTGGCGTACTCATGATTTCCTTGTAGTAGACACAGGGGGTTTAGTATTTAATGATAATACTGAATTTCTTCCTTTAATTCGAGAGCAGGCCATGACAGCATTAAGTGAGGCTCATGTGGCTGTTTTTGTAGTAGATGGACAATTAGGACCTACTGCAGGAGATTATGAAATAGGAGGCTGGTTGAGACAACAAAAAGTTCCAGTGTTACTTGTAGTTAATAAGTGTGAATCCCCTGAATATGGCTTGATACAAGCAGCACAGTTTTGGGAGTTAGGGTTAGGAGAACCTTATCCAATTTCAGGAATTCATGGAAATGGAACAGGAGAATTTTTAGATAAACTTATTTTAAATTTACCATCTTCTAATAGTATATTTAATACTGAAGAAATAAATGTTTCTATTGTTGGACGTCCTAATGTAGGTAAATCAAGTCTTCTAAACGCATTCTTAGGAGAGAATAGAGCTATTGTTAGTCCTATCTCTGGTACTACAAGAGATACCATTGATACAGTTGTAGAACGCAAAGGAAAAGTTTATCGTTTAGTTGATACAGCAGGAATTCGTCGTAAAAAGAATGTTGAATATGGGGCTGAATTCTTTAGTATTAATCGAGCCTTTAAGGCAATCCGGAGAGCAGATGTAGTGTTACTAGTTATTGATGCTATTGATGGAGTCACAGAACAAGATATTAAGCTAGCAGATCGTATTATTGAGGAAGGAAGATCAGCAATAATTGTTGTCAATAAATGGGATGCTGTGGAAAAAGATGCTTACACTATTTATTCACATAAAAAAAATGTAATGAATCGATTATATTTCATGGAGTGGGCAGATATTATCTTTATTAGTGCAAAATCAGGACAACGCATTGAAAAAATTTTTCCTCTTGTAAATACAGCAGTAAAAGAGCATCGTCGCCGTATTAACACTTCTGTAATTAATGAAGTTTTGGAGGAAGCTATAAGATGGCATTCTCCTCCTACAACAAGACAGGGAAAGCAAGGTAAAATCTACTATGGAACTCAAGTATCTAATCAACCTCCAACTATCGTTTTATTTGTTAACGATCCTAAAAGATTTAATGATAATTACCGACGGTATATAGAAGGTCAGTTTCGTCAACAAATTGGTTTTTCTGGAACTCCTATTCGCTTGCTCTGGAAAGGTAAAAAAATACGAGATGTTGAGTCGAAATTGGACCATACGGTTAAGATTTAAAAATTAAGATGATTTTTTATCATCTTAATTAACTTCTATAAACTTTAAATACTTAGTATTTATTAAATATGCTTATTGTTAATATAAGATTTTTTAAGCAACAATTTAGTAAATGCAATTGTTTTGAGATAATGAAGAGGATTGAAATTATTTTATGAAGTGTGTATGAGGAGAAATTTATGAAACTTGCTTATTGGATGTATGCTGGACCAGCCCATATTGGTACCCTTCGTATTGCTAGTTCTTTCCATAATGTTCATGCAATTATGCATGCACCTCTTGGTGACGACTACTTTAATGTTATGAGATCTATGTTGGAAAGAGAAAGAAATTTTACCCCTGTTACTACAAGTGTAGTAGACCGTAATGTTTTAGCTCGCGGATCTCAAGAGAAAGTTATTGATAATATTGTTAGGAAAGATCAAGAAGAAAGTCCGGATCTTATTGTCTTAACTCCTACATGCACTTCAAGTATTCTGCAAGAAGATTTAGGTAATTTTGTAGAACGTGCACAGATGGATACAAAGGGAGATGTTATTCTAGCTGACGTTAATCATTATCGTTACAATGAGTTGCAAGCAGCTGATAGAACTTTACATCAAATTGTAAAATTTTATCTAGATAAGGCAAAGAAAAAATGTGAATTGGCAATTGAAAAAACGGAAAATCCTTCTGTTAATATAATAGGTATATCGACTCTTGGTTTCCATGCTAAGCATGATTGTACTGAATTACAAAAATTAATGAAAGATTTAGGAATTACTGTAAATATTATAATTCCTGACCAGGCATCAGTTCACGATTTAAAAAATCTAACTAAAGCATGGTTCAATTTAGTTCCTTACAGAGAGTTAGGATTAAGTGTTGCCAAATATTTAGATTCGGAATTTGATATTCCCTATGTTGATATAACACCGATAGGAGTTGTTGAAACTGCAAAGTGTATTCGCAAAATTCAGCAAATAATCAATACACAAGGTAAAGATGTAAATTTTGAAGATTATATTAATAAGCAAACATTATATGTTTCTGAAGCGGCATGGTTTTCAAGGTCCATTGATTGTCAGAATTTGACTGGTAAAAGAGCAGTGGTTTTTGGTGATAACACTCATGCTGCAGCTATGACTAAAATTTTAGCTAGAGAGATGGGAATTCATGTTGTCTTAGCTGGCACATATTGTAAGTATGATGCTGAATGGTTTAGAGAACAAGTTGGCGATTATTGCAGTGAGATATTGATTAGTGAAGATAATGGTGAAATTGCCAACACGATAGCACGCTTAGAACCTGCTGCAATATTTGGAACACAAATGGAGCGTCATGTTGGTAAAAGGTTGAATATTCCATGTGGAGTAATTGCATCACCAATTCACATTCAGAACTTCCCTATAGGATATAAGCCTTTTGTTGGATATGAAGGAACAAACCAAATTACCGATTTAATTTATAATTCTTTTACACTAGGAATGGAAGATCACTTACTTGAAATTTTTGGGGGACACGATACTAAAGAAATGATTACTAAAGGAATATCTAACAATTCTGATTTAGCTTGGAATAAAGAAGCACAAGTAGAATTAAATAAAATTCCTGGTTTTGTACGTGGTAAGGTAAAGCGTAATACAGAGAAATTTGCTCGTGAACGTAACTGCTCTGAAATTACACTTGAATTAATGTATGCAGCCAAAGAAGCAGTTGGAACTTAAATTTATCCAAAATTGATATAGATCTCATAAATAAGTTACTAAAACATAAATTAGTTATGTTTTAGTAACTATATACTACTAGTGTCGCCCACTAAGTAGAATAAAAAAGCTTAAAAAGTTATTTATAGCCTAGATAACACATGACAGTATTTATGTATAAAAGTATATACATAAATTTGAATTCTATTGAAATAGAAGAGCAGTCTATTATAGTTTTGCAATGATAGTAGATTAATAATTTATTTTAAAATTCTTACTGCGATAGTACTTGTATTAAAATTATAATCCTTACCTTCTAATTCAATTTTAGTACCAATTTTAATTTTTTGCTTTCCGACAACTGCTCCTGTATCCGTAAGTTGTGCATTTCCTTTCAATGTCAAAATCATGTCTTGGAAAAATATAATTTCTGGCCTTGGATCAGGAAGAGCTTTTACAGAACCATCAGGCTGAGGAACTGCTATAGTTCTAGGAAGTGGTGTAATCTTCCTGATTTCAAATTCTCCAGCAGGTTGATGACGAATTACGATGTTGGTAACTTTAGTTTTTTTAAATTGATTAATGAAGGAATTTGGATCACCTACTCCTAGGCCTCTCACGATAACATCAACTTCAATTGGGGTTCTAACAACTTGAGCGATAGTGCTTGTTCCAGACTTATTTGGAACAATAAAAATACTAACAATAGCTAAAATAATAGCTAATCCAGCTCCCAGATCTAGAATGCTAATTCTTCCCAGTAAACGACCTTTAGAATCTAATAGTTCCATAAATATATCCAGTTGCTATGAAAAAAAAATTTATTAAAGAGACGAAATATTGAAGGCAAAATATCCCTAGTCTTTAAATAAAGTACAAATTATTTATATATTTTCAAAAAATTTTTTCTTATCCTAGATGCCTTTTTAAAACAGTTTATATATTGTTGGTAACCCTTAGAAAAAACAATATTTAATTTGAGAGGATCATCTTGAAGTTTATCCATGCCATTTATAGTGATGTTTTTACTTTTATGAGAGCTGATTTTTAATGCTTTATGATTCCTAACTTCTCCGGTACTACTATTAACATAAGCAATAATATTGCGTTTATTAAATCTTTCGCCTATTAACTGAATTAATTCTAAAAAATTTCTATCACTACCTCCCCTAACACAACTGAATTTACCACAACTTTCTATAATTTCATTAGTAACTGTATCACCCACACCTATAATAGTTGGAATATAAGAAGGATTAAAGTGATCTCTTATCAAAGATAATATTTCTTGCCTGGTTGTCGGTACTTGTTTAAAATTAAAATCTTTTCCTAAAGGATAATCACCAGTTTTTTTGTACATATAATTATTTAAAATTAATAACACTCCAGCCTCTTTTGTAGCGTCCTTTAGCATAAATTGAAAATCGGTTGTCCCAGAACTTTTATCTTTAGCAAATTGTATAATTTCTTGTCCTTGTTCATCTTTACCTAAATTAGCTGTGCAATGTATAGAAAAAGAATTATATAAATCTTCTTGTTGAGCTTTTTTCAACAATTTATACATTAATTGATAAGTAAATTTTTGTAATTTTATATAATTATCTGTTTGTTGACTTAAAAGATCATACAATATATTGAGGTTAACAGTAGGAGATACCTTGTTATATAAAACTGTTTTTTTTATTGACTTTCTTATTGTCTCTTCACTTAAATTAAAATTATTTTTAGAAAAAAACTTTATAAAGTTTTTTTGAATATATTCAGGTACTGAAGCTAAAAAAAACAATTCTTTTTCACTTACGCCTGGATAAGTAACATCTCCATTAGATTCTTGCCATTGTGCACTTCCTGCTGCTAATCCTGGTAAATATAATTTTTTATCTTTTACTAATTTAATTTTATTTTGGTAAGCTTTTTCTATAATGAAGTTAACTCCATTTTTTCCTATATGTTCTCCATTTGTTAGGACATAAAAATGATCTTTGAATATTTGTACAGCCTCTACATACTTTTTATCTATAGTTCTAGCTGAAGGTTCCTTTACTAATTCCATACAAACTCCATCGAGGTCTTGAATTATAAGTAAATTTGACTCACTAGCTAATTGTTTAATAAATTTTTTATAGTTGAAAAGTGAAGAATATTTGTCGAGTTTTAATGATGAAGTTGACATAATATCTTAAAGTATAAAATCATGTTAACAATAATAAATTTTAAAACAGCGATTAGTTTTGTTTTTTTAATTTCTTCTAACTTTTTGTTAATACTAAAAATTAAAAGAAATACAGTTAATTCAACAAACTATATAATATTTTAAATTATTTTGAAAAAGTTATTGTGTAGAATTGAGTAAATAATACTTATTTTTTATCATTTAAATAATGAAAATACTCTTTATTTAAATGAAGAATCTCTATTATTAATTTAGAGACAAAAGGAAAAATTTTCTTGTTTGCACTATTTTTGTTCCCCTCTATAAACATCACAAAAAGGAAGGAAGGTAAGCCTGGTACTCTTATATATGCTGCATCGTGGCGAACTTGACTAGTCCATCCTGCTTTTGACCATAATTCAGCATTCTTAGGAAGACCTTCTCCAAGAAAACCTGTAACTTGGTTTTCTATTAAATCATTACTAGAAACAGTATTGACTGTTCTTTTTAATAAGCTCATCATTTGCAATGACCGTACTAAAGAAACAGCTGTACCAGAAACAATATCATGAAACAATCTTGCAACTGCATTAGTAGTTAAAATATTTTGATTTCTTTTAATGTCTCCAAGAAATTCTTTCTCTCTTCCATAAGGTCCATCAGACCAAGTCTTTTGATTAATATTAATTTTTTCTAATTCTTTCCAGCCTAGTGCTTTAAAATAAATGTTGACAATATTTCGTTTGTATTTCCAAGCTAAAAAATTGTTATTAACTAATTCTGGTCCACTATTCGTATTTGTTAAACTATCTATTACTAAACTAGTTGCATCATTGCTAGATTGGACTATCATATCATTTATAGAACGACTTAGCTCAGAAGAAAGGTGTACTTTTCCTATTTCTAACCATTGGTGAATAGCAACTAAATAAAATAATTTAACAATACTAGCTGGATAAATAGATTCAACACCACGATGATTAAATCCATATATTGAATTTTTAAAAAATTTTTGCGGAAAAACCGATTGTTTATTTTTAATAGTTCTTGTTTTTTTATAAAGAATCCAAGTAAATGAACACTGTTCAGCATTAAGCGTGGGAAATCTTACTAAGGTTCTTTCTAAAATTTCATTTCCTAACGATTCTAAGGTGCTATCTGATCTAAAAAAAGTCATAGAATTATTCTCATTATTTTGCCGACATAATATTCAATTTTCTTTTATACTAATTTTGATAAAATTAAACTTACTGATAATAGTATTCCATTGAAAAAGTGAAATTTAATAGCTATAAACTTGCTATTTTTTACATTACTAGCTTGATTGTGATATTTTAAAACATGACATACAAGTTGATAAGCGATAGGAAAGCTAAGTAAGCTTAAAAAGGTCCAGAAAGATAATATTTTTAATATTGGAAATAATAATACTAAAAACATTAAGAGAACAGTTATTATTGTTAATACTATAGATCCTAATTCTGTGCCAAGAAATACGATTGGTGATCGTTTTCCTGCAGAAAAATCATCCTCTATTTGATGAAAATGAGAACAAAATAAAATAATAGATGTACTAATTCCAATCAAAATTCCAGATGCTAAACTTATAATGGAGAAATGTTGAACTTGAGAATAGTAAGATGCTGACACTGCCATTGGGCCAAATGTGATAAAGCATATAATTTCACCCAGCCCTTTGTATCCTAGCCGAAAAGGTGGGCCTTGGTAACTATAACCTAAAATACAACAGACAGTTACTATACATAATACTGTTAAGTCTTTTTGCCACCAAGAAATTAATATAATTCCCACAATACCTAGGATCAAAAATATATTAGACAACCAAAATATTAGAGATTTATTTTTAGTCAAATTAACAATAGAGTGGGCTTTGTTTTTATCAATTCCTGTGTCAGCATCAAAAATATCATTACTAACATTTATCCAAGCAATAATTAAAATAGAAGATATTAAAAAGGTAGTAAAAATTCTAAAATTGAATGTTGAAATATTCTCGAATGCAGCCGAACTTCCTACAATTATCGGAATAATAGATACACTGTATACTGGTATTTTAATTGCAGCAAGCCATAATTTTTGTTTAGATGTTAATTTTTTTGTGGATACTATACTCATAAAATTTCTTATTTAGAATAATCTCTATGATATGATTTTCAGAAGAACTGTAATTCGAAATATGTTTAATATTCAAGGCGTGGCATTAATATTAATATTGTACAAAAGTGGAACAAATTATAAATAAATTTACGATGTCTATTACCCCAATATTTATTCCTAATAGTACTAGCTTTATAAATAACCCATGCTATCTCGAAAATTTATTTGAGACTTATCAAACAAAGTTTAAAAGTCATGATCAATCAGTCATTATAAGCTTATCTTATGTTATCAATGCAGTTGACACCTTGTCTGTTTTAAATTTTTTGACTAACAAAAACAAATCACCCTCTTCATCAGATACAATTTATTTCTATTGGGAGAATAAGGTCAATAATGAAGAAATATTAGGGTATGGTGCAACTCAATACTTTTGTATTGATTCCTCAGATAGGTTTTTTAGATCTAAAAATTTCATTAAAGATTGTTTAATAAAGATTATTAGAATAAAAGAAAAAAAAGAAATAAAATCTACCCCTCGCATTTTCTCTAGTTTCACTTTTTTTGAAAAGATCGATGATCCTCATTACCCTTTTCCACCAGCCCTTGCTTTTTTACCTTATGTTCAATTAATCAAATTTAAGAACAGTAGTATTTTGACTTTCAATATATTAATTGAAAAGAAAACAGATATAAAGCAAACAGTTTTTAATATTTTAGCTACAAAAAAATCAATTTTATCTTTAAAGGCATACCAAAATAAAAAAAGAAAATCAAAAGATATAGATCGCCTTGATATTAATTTAGCAAAAATTCAAAAATTCAAGAATTCTGTTAATTTGATATTGAAGTCTATAAAAAATAATGAATTTAAAAAGTTAGTATTAGCTGATTTTTTAGATTTAAAAAATTCTGTGAATTTTTCTATTCCTAATTGTCTAGATAATTTGCGTTTCCACTATCCAGATTGTTATGTTTTTGCAATTAATAATGGAAAAAATCATTGTTTTATTGGAGCCAGCCCCGAACGATTACTCAGCATCAAAAATCAAAAACTGATAACTGATGCTTTAGCAGGTTCTTCTTCGAGAGATAAAGATAAATACAAAGATTATTACCTGTCCCAGAAACTTTTAAAAAGTTATAAAGAAAGATATGAGCATCAAGTAGTAATTAAATATATTGTGAAAAGTTTATTAAATATAGGTCTAAGTCCAAAAGTTCTTCCTCTTAAAATTTTAAAATTGTCTAATATACAACATCTCTGGACTCCGATTTATAGTAAATTAGAACTTAATATTCATCCTATAGATATAGTTGCTACTTTACATCCGACTCCTGCTGTTTCTGGTTTTCCTACAGCTATAACTTGCAGAAAAATTGAGCATTATGAACAATTTATACGTGGACTTTACGCAGCTCCTTTAGGTTGGATTGATTCTAATAAAAATAGTGAATTCATTGTAGGTATTCGCTCTGCTCTTATTTCTCATAATAATGCTAGAGTGTACGCTGGTGCTGGTATTGTTAAGGGATCTCAATCAGAACAAGAGCTTGCAGAAATTCAATTAAAATTTGAAGGATTGCTTAAAGCATTATCTTAAATCAATTTTAAAAACCTATAATTAAACTATATATCAGTATTTAGTTATGAGTTGGATACTAGTGAAACTCGTAATAGCTAAGTAAACCACATCCAAATCCACCAAAACAGGTAATAAATAAATTAACTATGATTTGATATCTTGAAATATTAAATTTCTGCATTTCTAATTTAGCTAAAACTGTACTACAAATTAGTAAAAATATTGTAGAAACATTTACAATCCAACGTAATAAAAAAACTGTTATGAGTGACCACAAGAAAACAGTTATCATAGCTTTACTGTCTGATTTAAAACTACTTCCAAAAACTACAGTTAAGATGGCATCAGGATTAGATAATCCTATAATAATTAAGAGGATTATCAAGACTGCTATTAAGTGTATCAATAAAAAAAACGTTTCATTTTTTATTGACAGACCATAAGCGTTGACTTTTTGCCCTAGCCAATAACTCCAATCAGAAGCTGAACTTCCTAAATACCAACCAAAAGAACAATATGTAAGTAAAATGATAATTAAAGACAAAAAAGGAAATTTAATTAATCTTTTCATAGTTCTAAACTAGAATTTATATATTGATAAATAAAATACAAATTTTTTAAATAGATAATACTAAGATACTTAGAAATTAAGCTTAAATACAAATATTGTAGATAAGTTAACTTCAAAAACAATTAAATTAACAGCAAAGATACAAAAAAACATATTTAATTAGTATCTGTAGATTTATCTCATTCAAGAAACTTCAACATAGATATATTAACTAATAAAGCACTCTACATTTAGTAATTCTTTAATACTTATCTTATAAATTAGATTTTGAAAACAACGGTTATTTACTTTTTTAGTCTATGTAAATTAACAAGTAAATATGTATACGTGAACTATGATGTTTTATATACATATATTTAATGAATGGAACTGCAGACTTTAGGAAAAGTAGTTTTTGAATATTTATTTTACATTCGTTACAATTTTTTTCCAGTTTTCATATTACTTACTAAGTAGAAGTTTACACAGTTTAAGTTTTATTTATGATAAATTTAATATGCTAAATAATAAAAAATATTGGTAAAGCCTTTAAAGAAAAAATGGTAGATATATCGATTAATCTTTATTTTTGCCAATATCTTTGAAAGAGAACTAATGTTTTAATTTAAAGTACTTTTAAAAAAAGCAAAGTTACTCTTATTTGATAAATATATGATTTTAAACGTAATCTTTTAAAACTTACTCTGTGTAAAATTAGGAGACAAATTAGTAATAAACAGAATAAATCTAACTTTATACTTTATTTATTTTAAACTATGAAATTAAATAGCACAGATATTTTAGATTTTATTTATAAGGACTTTTTTTACATGTATTGCTATTACTAATTAATAAATTTTTTAATGCGAATAATTAATTTAATATACAGTAAATACAAGTAGTTGTTAAACCTTATATAATATTGGTATTTAGTGAGTAGCCATGCATTCTAATCCAAACCAGACTGAGATGTCAGTTATCATTCCTTGTTATAATGAAGAGCAGGGTTTAGAGCACCTTTTCACAAGAGTTTTAGAAGTTTTAGATCGTCTTAATTTATCCTACGAAGTTATTTGTGTAGATGACGGTAGTCAGGATCAAACTTTAAAATATTTGATTAATTATCATTATCTTAATCCTCAAATTAAAGTTATTAGTTTATCTCGTAATTTTGGCAAAGATATTGCTTTAACTGCAGGATTAGAAAATGCTCGAGGACAGGTTATTATTCCTATTGATGCAGATTTGCAAGACCCTCCTGAACTTATTGAAAAATTACTTCAAAAGTGGTATGAAGGTTATGACGTCGTTTATGGTAAACGACGATCTAGACAAGGTGAAAGTTTTATAAAAAGATTTACAGCTAACGCATTTTATAGAGTTATTAGTAAGATTGGTAGCGTTTCTATTCCCCAAGATACAGGAGACTTTCGCTTATTAGACAGAAAAGTAGTAGATGCTTTAAAAGCTATGCCAGAACGTACTCGCTTCATGAAAGGACTTTTTGCTTGGGTAGGTTTCAAGCAAACTTATATCGTATATGATCGTCCTAGTCGGTTCCAAGGAACTAGTAAATGGAATTATTGGCAGTTATGGAATTTTGCCCTGGACGGCATTACTTCCTTTAGTTTAATTCCCTTAAAAGTTTGGAGTTATCTAGGAGTTTTTGTCTCATTCTTATCTTTCATATATGGTAGCTTTTTAATTATTAGAACATTAGCTTTAGGGATTGATGTACCAGGGTATGCTTCTTTAATGGTCACAACTCTTTTTATAGGAGGTCTACAGTTAATTACATTAGGTATTTTAGGAGAATATTTAGGTCGTATTTATGAAGAAACAAAACAGCGTCCCCTATATTTAATTAAAGAGCGTCATGGATTTCGTATAGATTCTTAAAATCTTACCAATTTTTTTCAGACCAAACAGGATGTAAAAAAATAGAATTTGCAACTCTTACACCTCTTAATTGGTTAAGAAGAGGAAGGTGACCAATCGGTGCATTTAAATTCCAAGTAAATTCTTTTGGATACTGTGTCCAATGATTATCTTTTTTCCAGCCAATTTTTCGCCATAATGTATTAAAGTCTTTTCCAACAGACAACCAAAGTTTTCTCTGTACAGAGAAACCAAATTTTCCACCAGAATACAACCACCATAAAGTATTTATTGTATGAAGATCAATAACAGGAAAATTTGCAACCTCTGTAAAATAAACCCATTTACGTTCTAAAGCTCCTTCACCAGCTAATTCCCATAAAATATGACGAGTCAAAGTATCTGCTTCTTGAAAATTTTCCTCAAGTAATGATTTACTAAGTAATTTATAATCAATATTAGCCTGAGAATCAAGAGATACTAATCCATTAGGGAAATAGTTTTTAATAAATAACTCCGTTTCAGGCGTTTTAGCTTTATACAGTTCTCGATAGATTTCTCCTTGTATAAGATCAAGACTGTTTACATCTGATAACTTTAAAAAGTCTATTAAAATTTCCCATCCAGAATTTCCCATACTAGTTAACTGGGGGATTAATTTAAACTGCTCTTTCGAGGTTCCATTTATAAACTGATGTGCTAATTTTGAACTTGAAAAGTTATTATCTAAATTGTTAATTGTAGAGATATTTTCGTTGGTCATAAAATTATCGATTAGAATTAATTATAATTTTTAAAAGATCTAATAAACGCTTTAAAATAAAGTTTTAATTACTAGATTAATAGTTATTTTATGCGCTAATTGCATGATGGTATTATAACTTAGAAGATCTTATCAATATGATCTTCTAAAGAGAACAAAACTTTAATTTGATAAGTTTATTTCATTCACTTAAAAGAATAAGCGACTATAGGTTCCTATAATGTATTGTTAGAAGTTTTATTAAATAAAAACTTCTAAATTTAAAGATAAAAAAATTAATAATAATTAACTGTTAGGTAGTTCTAAAGGAACACAGCCCATCATACCTTTTCGAAAGTCATTCAACAGTTGTATAGTGGCTCTTTCCTTGTCACCCCTATACAAATTATTTCCTAATTTTTCAATATACTCTTCTCCAGTAATATTTAAAGGGTCAATCTTATAGCGAAGCTTTAAAATGTTTTCAAAATTTAATTCTAATAAAAAGTCGATTAGTGCAGCTGCAACTTGTTGATTATCATAAGCAGCTTCTCCAATATCTTCACAAATTGCAAGCTTAACAGCATCTTTTTGATTTTCTAATTTCACTGGAATAACTCCTGGAGCATCTAAAAGTTCAATAGTTTTAGAAATGCGTATCCATCGAAGCTGACGAGTGACACCTGCACGTCTAGCACTGATGACTACTTTACGTCCCAACAGGCGATTAATTAACGCTGATTTACCTACATTCGGAAAACCAATTACTACTGCTCTAATTGGTCTAGGTTTCATGCCACGATGAGCCCTCTTGATGTTGACTAAATTCCCGGCTTCTTGAGCTAATTGATTTAAAAATTTGATTCCTTTCCCTTGCTTAGCATTGGTAAAATGAGCTGTCTCTCCTTTTTCTTTAAACCAACTTAGCCACTTTTTATATAACGTTTCTGGTATCATATCCATTCGGTTAAGTACAATAATTTTAGGTTTACCTTCAATCCACCGATCAATATTAGGATGATGTGAAGCAATTGGAATTCTTGCATCTAGGACTTCAAAGATAACGTCAATATTTTTTATTTGTTCTTTAAGTTGTCGCTCTGCTTTAGATATATGACCTGGATACCATTGAATTATTGACATGATTAAATAGTTGTTAAAATAATTGCCTAAGGATTATTAGAATAGACTGTAATGAAATTACCGAATCAAAGATGGGATATTGCTTCACCTAACCCTAAAAAAATTGAATTACTAGCTAAGGAGATGCAAGTCTCTAACTTAATTATTAAGATAATTTTAAATCGGGGAGTAGATACATCAGATCTAGCTCGTATTTATTTAAATCCTAATGAAGAGATTTTACCTCCTCCTTTAGCAGAATTTCCAGATCTGTATAAAAGTATTAACCTTTTAATAATAGCGATTGAGAAAAAGCATAAAATTGCAATTTGTGGAGATTATGACGCTGATGGTATGACTAGTACTTCTTTATTATTAAGGGCCTTGAAATATTTTGGGGGAGATGTTTATTATAAAATTCCTAACAGAATTAAAGATGGTTATGGTATTAATAAACAAATTGTAGAAGATTTTTCCAAAAATGGTGTCAAATTAATATTAACGGTGGATAATGGCATCACAGCCTATGAGCCGATCAAAAGGGCTGCAGAATTAGGATTAAATGTTATTATCACAGATCATCATGATATACCTAAAAGGTTACCACCTGCAGATGCAATTCTAAATCCTAAATTATTACCTAATGAATCACCTTATAGTGGATTGGCTGGGGTAGGAGTTGCGTATGTTTTAGCTTTAACGCTTTCTCAAACTTTAAATAAGACAGAAGGTATCATAGCTTCTTTATTAGAACTTTTTACATTAGGTACCATTGCAGATTTAGCTCCTTTAACTGGGGTTAATCGTCGATGGCTTAAGCAAGGATTGAAACAATTACCTAATTCTCAACTACCAGGTATTCAGGCTCTGATAAAAGTTTCAGGGATTAGTGATGAACAAAAGCAATTAAAATCGGATGATATTGGATTTAAATTAGGACCCAGAATTAACGCAGTAGGGCGCATTGGTGAACCAAAAACTGCTATTGAATTGTTGACAACTGACAATCTAGAAGTTGCACTAGAAAAGGCACTGGAATGTGAAGAAATTAATAAGATAAGAAAATCTTTATGTGAAAGAATTGAAAAAGAGGCTATAGATTTGATAGAAAATATTCCTCTAGATTATCAAGAGAAAAGAGTCTTAATAGTAATTCAACACAAATGGCACCATGGAGTAATTGGAATTGTAGCTTCTCGATTAGTTGAACGTTATGGAGTACCAGTTTTTATCGGAACTTATGAAGAAGACGATATAAACAAAATTCGTGGATCAGCTAGAGGAATTCCGGAATTCGATGTTTTTCATGCTTTACAATATTGCGATGATTTATTAGATAAATTTGGAGGACATAAAGCTGCAGGTGGATTTAATTTAAAACAAAAAAACTTGAGCTTTTTTGAAAAAAAATTGAGTGAGTTTGCTCATCAATATCTTCAGTTACATCATATTAAGCCTTTAATTAAAATTGATAGTGCGATTAACTTTAAAGATATAGATAATAACTTATATGAAACGCTCGATTCTCTTCAACCTTGGGGTATTGGAAATGCTATTCCTATATTTTGGACACCCAATATAATAATATTGAAACAAAAAGTTATAGGAGATAATCATCTCAAAATATTGTTAGCTCAAAATGATGGTCAACAAATTGAGGCTGTAGCTTGGCGTTTTGGATCGTATTATCCTTTACCAAAACAATTAGACATAGCCTACAAATTATCTAAAAATTTTTGGAATGGTAAAAACAATATTCAGTTAGAAATTGTAGGAATACGTATTCCTTCATCTATGAATAAGGAATTTCAAAGTACATTTGAGTTCAATGGTAAGCAATATATTTGTTCTATAAAAGGCAACAAATTAAAGATTAAAAATTTGCAAGGAAAAACTTTATCCATTGATAAAGGCAAAAGAGAGGGATTGCTAGAAAATGGTTATGAAAAAATTAAAACAATTGATGTCACACATCAGCCATACTACACCATAGTTAAAATGGCTCTACACTCTTTAAATCTATAATTCAACTATTTCTAGTATGAGATTTATAATGAATATTCTTACAAAATATATTAGTATTCTTATTTACTCAAGTTTACTAAAGTGAGAGAGTGAAGGAGTTATCACTCCACCATCTCATTTAGCCTTAAAACCATATGTAATTTGCAAAAGTACTAAGATTACTTCCTAACATTGTTATTATTTTATGGGTTATGGGAAGACTATCAAACACCATAGCTGTACATAGCAACATTAAATATAAAATAGAAAATTTAAATAATGATCGTGCCAAACTTTTATCTAAAGGATTTTGTTTTAACAGCCAGGTTTTTTGAGCAAATATAGCCCCTAGAATAACTGCAGATATACCATATAACAAGCCTAAAGTTTTAGTTGGATATACTAATAAAAAAGTACATGGTATTACTAATAAAGTATATAACCAAATTTGATGTACTGTTGATTCTTCTCCCTCTACTACCGGCATCATAGGAACATCGACTTGAGCATAATCATCTTTAAGCATAAGTGCTAGCGCCCAAAAATGAGGAGGCGTCCACAAAAAAATTATAGTAAATAATATCCAAGGTGCCCAACTCAAATCTCCTGTAACTGCTGCCCAACCTACAAGAGGAGGGATAGAACCTGCTGCACCACCGATAACAATATTTTGTGAACTATTACGTTTAAGAAAATGAGTATAAACTAGCATGTAAAATACTATGCCAGACATAGCTAATAATCCACTAAGAAGATTAATATAGGCAACGAAAAGACTAAAAGATAAAAATCCTAATATAAAAGCAAAAACTAAAGCATGGCGAGATCTAACACGACCTGATGGAATAGGACGAGTTCTAGTTCTCAGCATTTCATAATCGATATCTCGATCATAGATGCAATTCATTACTTGAGCTGAGGCAGCTGCAAGGGTTCCTCCAAATAAAGTTATAAATAATTTAAAAGAATTAACTTCACCATTAGAAGCAATCCACATTGATGCAGCAGTGGTAATAAGTAACAAAGGAATAATCCTAGGTTTAGTTAACTGATAATAACTTTTGATAACTTGTAAAAAGTTTTCGTTACGGTAAACAACGTCAGTCCCAATCATGAATTCACACCATATTCTATTAATTTATAATTTATGAGTTATCGAGAGAAAATTAGGTTTCTCTCGGAACACTACGCATTGCTAAAGTTGTTAGAGCTACTAAAGTCCCAAATAACATAACGCCGACAGTATGGTGAGCTATGGTTAAAGGTTCCACCTGTAAATGTAAATAGAATGTCGCAGTTCCTAGGAGAATTTGACACATCACTATTCCTCCAGCAAGCCAAACAAGTTTTTTTAAAGAAGGGTGAAGATTTGAAGTTCGCCAAGCCATAAGAACTAAGCTAATTACTCCGAGGGTTGTCGGTATAACACCAATAATGTGACTATTCATAACAGTGCATAACTGAGATTCTTCAAAGCATTGATGTAAAGCCCAACGAGAACCTACTAATCCTCCCAATAGGCATTGAACATATACTAAACAAGTTACTAATAAACCAACCCAACGTAGATTACTATTATCCTGAGCTTCTAAAGGAGGACTTAATGATAACGCTATGATTACTAATACTCCAAAAAAAAGTAAAGCAGTACCTAGATGTGCAGTAACAATATCGAATCGTAACATTCTAGTAACAGTAAGTCCTCCTAGAACTCCTTGAAATAAGATCAGAGCAAGTGCTAGTAATGCAGACCACGGTAGCCATCTAGGTAGCTGCTCGCGAAACCAACAAGATATCATCAACAAGATTATAGTGCTTATTCCAATCAAAGAAGCATCAAGACGGTGAAACCATTCCAAAAAAACTTGTAAGTTCATTTGTCTAGTAGGAATTAGCTGACCATAACACAGCGGCCAATCTGGACAAGCTAAACCTGCATTCATAACTCTTGTTGCACTTCCTACTGCCATTAATAGAAGAGTGGCAATGGCAATTTTCCATATAAAAAACTTCGTCCATTTTCGGACTTTTAGGCTATTATCTTGAGTGTCTATTTCTTCTATTAGAACAGTTCTTGTCATAACATTTTATTTATCTAATCAAACAAATCTTGTGATTTATAAAGTATAAACTCCACCACACAAAATTTTTGTTATACAGCCAAACTAGTTCAAATCTTACTGAAGAGTTTATGATTTATGCATTTATTTTCAAAAAACTTTGCTAATCCTTTAGATTCAGTTAATGATTACTTTACATTACTTAATAATAAAAACAAAGTTATTAACGGTTTAGTTATTTTTAAACTTTTAAAAAAATATTCAAAATAAGTTTAACTTCATTCAGAATTAGCACTTGTAATAGATTTACGAATACTAATTTAAATAAAATACATTTTATTAAGTATTTTTAGAAGATGATATTATATGTTTAACTAGATTTTAAAAATTAAACCAATAATAAGTAATGCTTACCAATAGTTAATCCTAAGTTTTATAACATTTTTGATAACTGAAATTTACATTTTTTCTTATTTATGTAGATTTTTCGATAAATAATTTATAAGAAAGGATAATCTACATTCTTTCTAATACATCAATTCCCAATAAAGAAAGACCTAAATTAAGAGTCCTAGCTGTCAGATTACATAGTATTAATCGAGAAATTTTAACAGAATCTACTGATTTTAATACTGGACAATTTTCATAAAAACGGTTGAATCTTTTGCTTAATTCATATAAGTATTCACAAAGACGGTTAGGAAGAAGCGTATTCTCAACTATTTCAATTACTTCATTTAGTTGTAATAAATACTTAGCTAAATCTATTTCTGTTTCGTCCTGCAAAATAATTTTATTACTTTTTTCTAAGATAGCATAATCTATATCTTCTTCTCTTAAAATACTTTTAATCCTAGCATAGGCGTAAAGCATATAAGGGGCAGTATTACCCTGCAATGAAAGCATCTTGTCATAACTAAATACATAATCACTATTTCGATTTTGGCTAAGATCAGCATATTTCACAGCACCAATACCTACTACATTAGCTACATTGTCGATAAATTCTTGAGACTCCTGTCGACTTTCTGTCTGTAACCGATGTTCTAAGTTTTCACGGGCATAATATACCGCTTTATCCAATAAGTCTCTAAGCTTAATAGTTTCGCCTGAACGAGTTTTTAATTTTTTTCCATCTTCTCCTTTAACGAGACCGAAAGGAACATGTAACACATTAGTCTCTTCTGATAAAAAACTAGCTTTTTTAGCAACCTGAAAAACTTGTGCAAAATGATTAGATTGTCCTGCATCAGTTATATAAATAATACGTTTAGCTTTATCTATATCAATTCTATATTTCAAAGCAGCTAAGTCTGTAGTAGCATAATTGTAACCATCGTCAGATTTTTGAACAATTAAGGGAAGAGGATTACCATATTTATTCGTAAATCCTTCTAGGAAAACACATTTAGCTCCATCATTGACTTCTAAAATTTTTTGTCTATCTAAATTATTAATAGTTTCTTCTAAGAATGGATTATAAAAAGATTCTCCTCTTTCAATCAGTCGAACTTTTAACATATCATAAATAAATTGAAACTCTTGGCGAGACTGTTCACATAATAATTTCCATGCCCTACGATGCTCTTTATCACCTAACTGTAATTTAACTACTGCTTCTCTAGATATTTTTTGAAATTGAGAATCTTCATCAAAACGTTTTTTTGCTTGTTTATAGAAATTGACTAAATCTTTAATTTGCAGGGCATTCGCTTCACATAAGGCATCAGGAAATACTTCTTTTAGATAAGAAATAAGCATTCCAAACTGCGTTCCCCAATCTCCCACATGATTTAATCTCAAAACATCATGACCTATGAATTCTAGAGTACGGGCAAGAGAATCACCGATAATAGTAGATCTAAGATGACCAACATGCATCTCCTTAGCTATATTTGGACTAGAAAAATCAACAATTATTTTTAAGGAATTGTTAGTTTTCACAATTCCTAGTCTTTCATCTTCATATAATAATTTAAGTTGATTCTCCAAATAACCTTTATTAATTCTTAAATTAATAAAGCCAGGACCACCTATAGAAGGAATATCATATACTTGGCTTTTAGGTAAATTTTCAATAATTATTTGAGCGATCTCTTTTGGTTTTTTTTTTAATTTTTTAGATAATGAAAGAGCAATATTTACTTGGTAATCTGCATATCTAGAATCTTTAGCTACTGATACTTGAGGATCAGTAGTTTTCAATTCTTCACCAAATGATGTAACCAGTGCATAGCTAAAATCTTGAATTATTTTTTTATTAAGAGGAATCATTTAAATTATTAATGTTCTAAAAAGGCTAGCATTTTTAGGTTATCATAACAAAGACTATAGATATTCTAGATCATGATAAAAGTTGAATAAATCCAATATTTTATTTATAAAAAATAAATAGATTAGGTAAAAAAATAGATTATTACTTTGATTTTAAATAATAATCTGATTTTAATAGAATAGAAATTCTAAATCAATTTCAGAAGCAGCATTGAGTAATTCTTTAGTATCTTCTGTATCTTTTATATAAGGCAATATCCCTAAAACTGGAATATGTGTTAGAGATTGAACAAGATTAACTGGTACTAGATTAGAAATTTTTTCTTGAGCAAGAGGACATATACAATTTAATATTATTCCTTTCACATTCACTTTATTCTTCACTGCCAATGCAATATTAGCTACTACTTGGTTAAGCGCACCTGATTCTACTGACACTATTAAAATAGTGGGTAGATACCATATTCCAACAATATCAGATATTAATAGTTCTTTCGTAATAGGAGAACCTAAACTATTTGCTCCTTCGACTAAGACGAAATCTAATTCTTTCTGTAAAGAACTTAATTTTTCCCATAATTCACCCAAAAGATTAGAGCATAAATCATTCAAACTCATAAGAGTTTCAAAATCAGGTAGTTGACAATTAACAATTTTTGTATTACTTGATGAATTAGAAAGAAAACTCTCTAGTAGTTTGTTTTCATGTTTTTCTTTCTGTATTAGTTCTATAATACCTAAAGATTTTTCAGAAAAATAGGTCTGCCTATAAATAGCTAAAATTTTTGTTAGTAGAGTTTTTCCAGAATTTGGGACTGTTCCTGTAATAAATAAGGTTTGCATTTAATTATGTAAAAAAAACGATTTGTTGACTTATTAGGACTATGTGCTTATTAAAAATATTTTTTTTATAAATTAGTAAACATATTCTAAGAGTAAGTTAATATTTATTTCCATGCAAAAAATCACTATAAATTTCTATGACATATATAAAATATAGTTTTTCTAAAAGATTATATAACTGAATCATGCAACATATAAATTTTAATAAAATATAAGCATTAATTATATTTATATAAAGATAATCAAATCATGTAAACTTAAAAGAAGACTACTAAAATTCTTATATTATCAAGATCAGTTTCACTCTTTAGTGATATCTCTAATTAGAAGTAATAATTTTTTTACTCGGCACACAAAAATAAAAACGTTGTAATCATATTATCATGATAATTTGAGTGCAATACCTAAAAAAAGCTTGGCAAAATATAGATAGACAATAGTAAAGTAATATCTTTAATTTACTATTCAGAATGTATTGAAGCAAATAATATTAAAATAACAGTAGTTCACCAAGGTATAAGTGTAACTCTAGCACTGTTCTTTTATCTAGACATAGTTATCATACAGATTACTATGCTATACCAGTTCTTGAATTAACATTTTTACTTTTATGATGATAGATAAAGCTTTATATGTTGAAAATATTTAGATTGTCAGAATTTCAATTATAAAAATTTTGGTTGCTATCTAAGTAGCACTTCACTATAACAAATGCTAATAAAAATTAGTATATTATTTTGACTAGAAATACTTTTAAAATTTATTAATAAATATCAAATGAACAATATTTCTTGCTCAAAAGTTTAGACTAAGAAATATTCAATTAAATTCTATTAACTAATAATAAATTAATAAGCATGTTTATACTATTTAAAGAGCAATATAAAAAATACGTAAGTACTCTTAATAAAATTAGAAAATAGAAATATTTTCTCAAAAACGAAAGATTATGTAAGCTTAACAGACTTTCATCTGATACTAAGCTAATCTAAATTAATGCATTAAATTAAATTTGTTACTCATTTGATTTATAGCTATATTTTTCTAACTTTTAGTTGATACTAATGTAGATAGAAAGATTATGATATAAATTGTGGGTTAAGAAAAATAAATTTACTTTTTAGACTTAGTAATAACTTTAAGTCGATAAGTAAATAAAGTTGTTAGATGCATATTTATAATGATGATTACAAAATTGACATCATTTTAGTGTATGTATTTAAGTTCACAGAAATAATGTAATTGCATTGCATTATGAAAACTAAGTCAATCGGTACTTACATACTGTGAAATCTGTCTCCAACTACTGCAGTGGAGTAAAGGTTATTTAACCTCTGTAAACACGTAAATAAAAAACTAAACCTATGAGCGCAAAAACAAAAGTTCCTGTTAATATTTATCGCCCTCAGAGTCCATACATTGGTAAGTGTTTGGAAAATTATTCTTTGGTTAGTGAAGGAGGTAGTGGAATTGTTCAGCATTTAACATTTGACTTATCTGCTGGTGATCTTCATTATCTGGAAGGACAAAGCATTGGAATTATCCCTCCTGGGGTTGATGAGAAAAAAGGAAAACCTCATAAGCTAAGACTATACTCTATAGCGTCTACTCGTCATGGAGATAAAAATGATGATAAAACTATTTCTTTATGTATTCGTCAATTAGAGTATCAGCACCCCGAAACTAATGAAACAGTTTATGGAGTATGTTCTAGTTTTCTATGTAATCTTGAAGTTGGTGCAGAAGTAGCTATATGTGGGCCAGTTGGTCAAGAAATGTTACTTCCTGATGATGAAGACGCCAATATTGTTATGTTGGCAACAGGTACAGGTATAGCACCTTTCCGTTCTTTTCTATGGCGTATGTTCAAAGAACAACATACAGATTATAAATTCAAGGGTTTTTCTTGGTTAATCTTTGGTATTCCTTATTCAGCTAACATTCTTTATAAGGAAGATTTAGAGAAAATTCAAGCCGATAATCCTAATAGTTTTGAGTTAACTTATGCTATCAGCCGAGAGCAACAAAATGCTGAAGGTGGACGCATGTATATTCAACATCGAGTAGCTGAACAAGCAGAGAGATTATGGAACTTATTGCAAGATCCAAAGACACATCTCTATATGTGTGGTCTTAAAGGAATGGAAAGTGGTATTGAGGAAGGATTAAGTCCCTATGCTTTACAAAATGGTGTAGAGTGGGGCACTTTTGTCAAACAACTGAAAAAAGAGCATCGTTGGCATGTTGAAGTTTACTAGATTTTAAATATTACTTTTAATTATCTAACAAGGGGGTCAAATTTTTGCCCTCTTTTTTCTTAATTTTTAGAATATAGTTAATTAACTAGGAAATAAAAAGTATTTTTTTGGTGGGCAGCGATTTAATTGCAACTTATAAAATTCTTTATAGAGATAAACTAAATAATTAAGTAGTCAGTCAGTCAAATTATATACAGTGTAGTTATGAAATTAAACATATTATGAAATTACCTGATTAAGTATTTCCTTATGCAGCATAGCACGTTCTTTTAAATCTTTTATTGAACTATCAATCGGTTGCATACTATTAAAAAAATACTCTAGCCATGCATGTTTTATTGTATCTGAATTGTTAGGTAACTGATTAAGTTCCCATCCGGGAATATTTATTTCCTCCATTAAATACTTAACTTTAGGATCATAGCTTAAAGCAAAACATCGCGATTTTTCTGAAGCAGCCATAATTAAACAATGTAATCTCATTCCTATAGTCATATTGATATTTTTAAATAATCCTTTTAATCTTTGTGGATCATCTAATTGAATAATCTCATGAGGCTTTAATAATTGTTTGGAAATAAAATGTGCAATTGCAAGATCTTGAGAAGCTTGAAATGGAACTAGTAATATATACACATTAGTAATTTTTTGAAAATCTACTAATGCATTAGTCAACGTTTTCAATCTTTGGAGAGTTAATGATGGATGATTACGCAAATTAACAGCAACTTTTAGTTGTGAAGTCTTTGGTAAGTCTGATGTATTTTTAGAGTTTAACGTCCAAACTGGATCAGGAGCAATAGAATAGTTGATATTCCATGTCGATAGTAATTCAGCAGACTTATGATCTCTAACGCTAACTGCAGTACACTTAGCTAATATTTTTTGAGTTATCCAGCGTGTAAATTTATAATTTAAAGGCCCTATTCCCTGTCCCCAGGCTATAGTTTTTAATCCTCTTATTTGTGCTAGGCTCATTAACCCTAAGTAATATATTGGACTGGCAAAACTTGTACTATCTTGTATTAAACTTCCTCCACCCCAGATAAAAATATCAGAATATTTTAGAGCCTTCAAAAGTGAAAAAATGTCTCGATGGGGACAAGTTCTCACATTATAATTTTGTTGAGTTTTTTTTGGATTGGCAGAAATAACAATTGGTTCAATTTTTGAAGGTAACATTTGTAATAAGGACATCAATAATGCTTCGTCACCAGCATTTCCCTGTCCATAGTAGCCACTAATCAATGCTTTCATTTTGTCTTTCTTTACATATAAATTTTGTCTTATATGTAGTTAATCACATTTAAGTTTTTCTTGTTTTATTAAAAATACAATTTAATATCAAGTATATTTATCTAATAATTTTTAAACTTAATAAAAACTATCATCAATTATAGGAGTTACATATCAGAGTAAAGGTCTTACTTGACTAGTTAGAACTTTTATTCTGATATGTAACTCCTATAATTGATGATAGCAACAACCATCCAATTACATTGATCTTTAAATCAAAGATACTCACATCAAATAAATTGAAAATAGTACATAGAATAAATGCATTTAGATAAGTAAATAAAAGTAGATTTTTAGTATCGATACTTGTATCTAGAGATATATAGTTACTATAGATTTGTTTTGTTTTGATTAAAATCATAGTAGCTTTTCCTAGAATAGTAGCTACAATTATACTTAATAGTGAAGTTCCAAAAATTCCAATCTCTGATAATAGCATTAAAAATAAATTGTGGGGATGTCCCATCCAGACATTTATTTTCTGTTGATATATAGGAGTAAAATTACGAAGTCCCCATCCCCAGAAGGGACGGCTTAACATCATTTGCCATGCGACACTCCATTGAGTTGTCCTCAAAGCAGTTATATGACGGTCATCATATAATTCATCTGTTAATCTAGCCCAGAAATAATCGGGAATAATCCCACGTATAATATTTTGATAAAAGGGAAGCCAGGCTGCCCATGCGATCAAAAAGACTAATAGTACTATGAAAGAAAGAAACCAGTACAATTCTAAATATGCTATGAAAGCAGTTAAGCTTAATAGTGCAAGACCCCATGCGCTACGGGAATGAGTTAATACTATTCCAAAACCATTGATAAAAACAGCAACTGAAAGAGTTGCTAATTGTAACTTGGTTTGATAATTACTTAAGATTTTCCAACTTTGATAATGATAAATCCACAGACCTATCGATAATGTAAAAGTAGTTACTAAATAAAAAGCTAGAGTATTTGCATACATTAAAAAAGAAGATACTCTTCCTTCAGGACGTCCATATGCAATTAACTGAATACCTACTCTTTTAAGGAGAAATGGAGTTTCCCAGCCATAAAATAACTGCATAAAGCCTAAAAAGCAAATTGGAAGAGAAACTAGTACTAACCACCAGGCAAGGTTGTATAATCTATTATAGCTATTTAATAAAAATGGAAAAGATACTACCATCAAAATGGAAGGAATAAAATTAGCTAATCCTTCGAAACTTAAAATTGGATAAATTGCTATTGTAGAAATAAAAATTAACCAAATAAATAGTATTCCAAAGCTCCAGTTAAGAGGTTCGTAAATTATACTTTTATATTTTTGTTTCCACAGATTTAATATTAATAAGCTTAAAAATATAGCCCCTAAATCTGCAGATATAGGTAAAAAAATTATGCCAGCTTTCAGTAAATATTCAGACCATAAGAAATTCGGATTTTTTAATTGTTTCATCTCAAGTAAAATTGTCTATAGTACATTTATCTCTTAATATCCTGACTCATAAATTTTGCTATGGTAATTTTAGTAACATAATCAACTATAGTACTTTCGTCACTATAATTGTTTTTTAAAAAATCTTCTCGTTTTTTTTAATGAAGAATTTTTCTTAAATAATACACTTGGCAAGAAAAGTTATTGAGTAAAAATAACAAGAAAAGTACTATTATTTTTTTGGATATAAGATTAGTGAAAACGTCCTATACTTGAGCAAAAAAAAACTGTATTGATATCTAATTCTATTAAGATCTAAAATTAGATATCAATAAAATTAGATGTATTGTTTTACTTGCTAATAATACTTTTCATAATTTTATTTGATAGGTGAGTCAAAAATTTGTTTCAATATTTATCTTGAGCATTATGCTAAATCAGATGCCCTTAATTTTAAGTTAACAATAGATATAAATTAAAGTGTTCTTGTAGCTAAAGCCGCTAGTTTCTCTTTGTAACATTGTCAAATTATCGGAAGTAAGAAAAAGAGTCTTTTCTTAATTTTATGTAATTAAACTTTTTAACTCTAACTTTTTATTTTCATCAAACTGAAAGCTTGAGAACAACATAGATGGTTAAATCTATGTTAGAAAATACAGGCCAGGTTAGATAGCTTTTCTTTTGTCGTAACCTCTAGTGTTAAGGTGTATCTATTTAAAAATTGCCCTTTTAAAATAATCTGATGTAAGATAATTTAATGTAAATATTTCTTATAAATTTATTTTAATTTACTCGGTATACTTTCTATGTTTCCTATTAAGACAACTGGTCATAAATACCCTATTCAGATTAAACTAAAATTTATACAGCCACATTAGTATTTATCATCAAGTATAACTGTGAGAAAAAAAATTGTTGCAGGTAATTGGAAGATGCATAAAACTCAGGCAGAAGCTCTAGAGTTTTTCTCAGCATTAAAATTTAACAAAATAAATGGAACAGAAATTGTTCTTTGTGTTCCATTTACCCTATTAAGTCTCTTGTCAAAAAACTTACATGGAGAGGATATTTGCTTAGGAGCACAAAATATACATTGGGCTGAGAAAGGAGCTTACACAGGAGAAATTTCTGGATTAATGTTAGTAGAGTCCAATGTAAGTTATGTGATAGTTGGCCATAGTGAACGCCGTCAGTATTTTGGAGAAACAGATAAAACTGTTAATTCACGAGTTATTGCAGCTCAATACCATGGAATAAAACCAATTCTTTGTATTGGAGAAACTAAACAGCAAAGAGATGCTGGAAAAGCAGAAGAAGTTATTATTAATCAATTAAAACAAGGTTTAATTAATGTAGATCAAGAAAATTTAGTTATTGCTTATGAACCTATATGGGCCATTGGGACAGGAGAGACCTGTGATGTTTCAGAAGCTAATCGCATAACTGGCATTATTCGAGAACAGGTGTTAAATAAAAATATTAGCATTCAATATGGTGGTTCTGTTACCCCTAAAAATATTGGTGCAATAATGTCTCAACCAAATATCGATGGAGTTTTAGTTGGAGGTGCAAGTTTAAATCATGTTAGTTTTTCGGAGATTATAAATTATCAATAGATTAAAAAAAAATTCATTATGAGCAATAGCTTTACACTAAGTAAATTAAGACTATGCGATATCTAACCATTCGAGATTATACTTTTGAATGGGGAAAAAGTACTTACTTAATGGGTATACTTAATGTCACTCCTGACAGCTTTAGTGATGGTGGTGATTTCTTGAAAACAGAGATAGCCTTGTATCATGCTAAAAAAATGATAAATGAAGGTGTTGATATTGTTGATATTGGAGGCCAATCAACTCGTCCCGGAGCTCACAAAATTACTACGAAAGAAGAACTACAAAGAGTAATTCCAATTATTAGAGCACTACGAAGAGAAAGTTCAATACCTATTTCTATTGATACTACGAATTCAGAGGTTGTAATAGAAGCTATTAAGGAAGGAGCTGACATTGTCAATGATATTTCAGGAGGAAGTTTTGACAATAAAATGTTTTCTACTGTATCTACTCTTAGAATACCTATGGTTATCATGCATATAAGAGGAACTCCTGAAACAATGCGTACAAGGTTAAATTACAATAACCTTGTACAGGAAATTATAGAGTGGTTAAACCAAAAAATTACAATAGCTGTTAAGGCAGGAATCGATAAGAGTTATTTAATAATCGATCCAGGGATCGGTTTTGCAAAAAATTCTAAACAAAATATAGAGTTGTTACAGCATTTATCCAGTTTTCATATCTTAGAAAATCCTATATTACTAGGTGTTTCTCGAAAAAGCTTTATTGGGGAGATTCTTGAAGAAAATAATCCTAAAAAAAGAATTTTTGGAACAGCTGCAGCATGTTGTAGTGCCATAGCAAATGGTGTAGACATTCTTCGAGTTCATGATGTTGCACAAATAAAAAACCTCGCAAAAATGGCTGATGTTATTTGGCGAAAACGATAACCTTCTACCCTACAGTGAAGATCCAATTAATTAAATGATTTATTTGTCAAAATCCTGGATTTTTTTAATCTTTGATTAGTTCATGTACAATGTTATTAACACCATTTTAAAAAACTTCATTCAAATAATTATAATAACCAAGATATCTTAAAATATTAAGGTTTACTTCTTATAATATCTAAATGTTTTACTAAAATAGAAACTTAATCATTGTAATAGTGAAATATAGCTACAATCAAATTTTATTTGAGCTATTTTCGGGTAGAGAACTGTAAAATTTAAAGGTTAATGAAAAATTAATGTCTATTGTAAAGCTAGATAATTCTAATCCCCTAAAATCTATTGACTTGCCTCCTTTGCCTTTATTACGCCCTCTTCTAATGATTGGTCATGGTACTAGGGATATTGGTGGGCAAAAAACTTTCCTTGAATTTGCTTCTGTATATCAAGCTTTAGATTATTCTCGTCCTATAATTCCATGCTTTCTTGAATTGACGGAACCATATATTGGCGAAAGTATAAAGCTATGTATATCACGAGGTTTTACAAACATTTCTGTTTTGCCTATTTTATTGTTTGCTGCTCGTCACAATAAATTTGATATTACCAACGAACTTGATCAAGCCAAAAAAAAATATCCTCAGTTGAATTTTTTCTATGGAAAACATTTTGGTATTACACCAAATCTTCTAAAACTATGGGTAGATCGATTAGCTATCTTAGACAGTTCTAAAGTTAATCCTAATAAAGTTAAACGTTCTGAAACAGTATTATTATTTGTTGGTAGAGGTTCTAGCGATCCAGATGCTAATGGAGATGCCTATAAAATTGCTCGACTTTTATGGGAAGGAAGTGGTTATCAAGCAGTAGAAGTCGCTTTTATAGGTATTACTTATCCACGTCTTGAAGAAAGTTTTAGGAAAGTCTACTCCTATCAACCGAAACGTATTATTGTTTTGCCCCATTTTCTATTTACTGGAGCATTAATCAAAAAAATCTTCCAAATTACAATTAAACAACAAGAGTTACATAATCATACTGAAATTGTTTGTCTTCCAGAAATCGGTATACATAATCAATTGCTGAAAATATTGAGAGAACGAGAATTAGAAACCCAAAAGGATCAAGTCAATATGAATTGCGAAATGTGTAAATTTCGTATTGATTCTTTAAATGAAAACATATATTCTCATGATTTAAATCCTGATTATTATATGAATACTAAAAGCTATCATCAAAATATTTGGAAAACTTACTAAAAAATATTAAGTACTTAAGCTTGATTTAATACATGCTGCTAGAAATAGTAGAAAGTAAGGCTAAAAAGATAGATTGTTATCTATAATAAAAATTAGTTAAATACATTATATTCTTTATGAATAAGCCAAAACTTTCTATTGGTAGTAAAGTTTTCCTTCAAAATCGACCTCCTTACCTTAAGACTGCTGATCCTATGCCAATGTTACGACCTTCTGATATTTTAGAGATTGGAGATCAGGGAGTAATTATAGATATTCGTCCTGGAGGATACTGGGGTGTAAAATTTACTCAAGGAACATTCTTAATAGAAGATCAATATATTGCTGTTTTAAAACAATAGTTTAATAATATTAATAACTAGGTCTCTAGTAATCTTATTATTAGTTTTAGGTTGTATTTTACTTTTAATATTTAACTTAAACTAATGTAATTGTATTATAGATATTGTTTTCTGAAAATTAATATTTAATAAAAAAAGAGTAATGTAGATTTTAAGGTTAATAATATATAGTAAATTGTAGTAACGAAAAAATTTATGTAATGTATACGAGGATAAATATGAGTTAGCATATTATTTGTTAAACTTAATCGGTAACTATACATAATAAATAGCTATTTTATGAGACTAGAATATTATTTATTGTTATGGAGTTAGTTTTTGCTAACTTTATTTTATTCAAGTAGTACTATATTGAAAAAGTCTCCATAATAAGGGAAATTCTATCTTAGATAAAAAATATATTATTAGAATCAAGAAAGAATTTTTTAAACAATAGTAAAAAGTAATATTAAACTTACGACTTATCCTACTAGGTACAGTCTATAAATAATCAAGTTACCAACAATCCTTATGGAAAAAAGCTTCCTAAATTAGAATATTCTCTTACTAACTTAGTAAAAATCAATAAAGATAATGTAGTGTCTTTAATAAATGATAATTCTAATTTATATTCAAAAGAATCAGAGCTTAATAAAACTGAGATGATAAATAATCAAGAAAGATTGTCATTATTATTAATAATAAAATAAATCGCGATAATCTCGGTAAAGCAGTGCATGAGTCAGAATATCTACTACCAAGAGGAGGAGTTTACTGGCGTCTGTAAAAGGAAAATTTGGAAGATAATGTTGTTAATCAAAGTAAGCATCTATAATATTTAAAATTATTATTTAAATATTATCCAGAACTTATTCCTGGACATCCTAAAATTCGCAAAATTTCTAAATATAAGTAATCAACAAAAAGAAGTTCTACATGTATTGGAGTATGCAATATATTTGTATCCTAATGAAGCTCCTTTGAAAAATTAGAAGCCTGGTTAACTCTATCTCTTAAAGCCCCTCAATTTATTGCTTCCAATCAAGAGCACTTTCTAACTGAAAAATTTAGGTCAATATCAAGTTAATTTAAAAAAGCATATGACTTGAAACATGCTGAGTAATGCTGTTATGAATGATACAGGAGTTACTGTAATAGGTAATATTTTTGCATCTTTTTCTACCATACAAACAAGTTATCTTCTTTTGTGAGGAGAGTTGGTAGTTGGTGAAAGTTGTATGGAGGGTTTTAAAGATCGTTTTAACTTAGTTCAAGATCAAGAAATAAATCCATATATTAATAAATTTGTAAAAGTTGTTGGAAGAGATGAATTCCAATATAAATTTTTGTAGTAGAGGATAAAATATTAATGCTTTTGTTTTACCTAGAGGTAAAGTGTTTACGACTTTAGAAACAATTGCCAAGACTTCCTCAGAAACTGAAATTACTGGTTTATTAGCCCATGAACTGGCTAATTTTGCTTTGTCGCATGAATTTCAATAAATATATTAGTTAGTAGTATTATGGACTACATCCCTTGCATTGGAGGGTTGGCCAACAATTTAACAGTTCTGACTTATAGCCATAGTATGGAAAAACAAGCTAATTTGTTTGGAACAAGACTATTAGCAGCTACTGGATTTGTTGCAGATGAAGTTCATGATTCAATGGTAACAATAAATTTTGAACACAAAAATAATTGACTTACTTGATTATCAATACATACTGAACCTAATAATCGTATAAGATATATCGAAAGAAAAATTGTGTATAAAAGTTCAAACTATTTTGTATATGAAGGGGTAGAAAAGCATAAAAGAATTCGACAAAAGGTAGTTAAACTTTTACAAAATAACACAATAAACAAGTAGATCCTAGAGTTGGGTTGTTTTTAATAATTTATTGTTTTTATATGAGATATATAGAAATTGTTAATCAAATACTCTTAGAGGTTCATGATTTCTATATATAGTTTTTTAGTACATAAGGATATACAAAAAATAAAGTTTAATAGAGTTTATATTACTTTATGATATTTCAGTGTCATTATTCTAGAATAATTAGTCGTACTATTTGCTAAGTATAATCTTCAGAATAGAAACCATTATGAAAAATCAATTACCAATATTTGAAAAAATTTGGGAACAGAAATTAAATTGGAAGCCGACAAAAGAACAATTGGATCAGTGGGAAAAACTGTACCAGGAAATAATATTAATTAATGATAAAGTTAACCTAACCCGTATCGTACAACCTGAAGAATTCTGGGAAAAGCATCTTTGGGATTCTGTTACAGGAATTATTGGATTACAATTTTTTCAATATTCAAAAAAGATAAAAGTTATTGATATTGGTACAGGAGGTGGCTTTCCTGGGCTTCCTATTAATATCATTTTTCCAACATGGAATTTTACTTTTCTCGACTCTAGGCGAAAAAAAATAGAAGTTGTAAATTTTTTACTAAAGACATTAGGATTAAAAGACTCTTGGGCATTGACTGGTAGAGCAGAAAATATTGCTCATAATTCCGATTTTAGGGAAAAATATGATGTAGCTTTGATTCGTGCTGTAGGAAAATCTTCTACTTGTATTGAGTACATTCTACCATTTTTAACTATAGGGGGAATAGGAGTACTATATCGTGGCAACTGGGATATACAAGAGGAGTTGTCATTAAAGGTTACCTTAAAAAAGTTAGGAGGTAAACTAATTTCAGTTAAAGAATTAAAGACTCCTTTGACTGATAGTATTCGTAACTTCGTCTATATACAAAAAATTCAGCCAACTTCTAAGAATTTTCCACGTGATATTGGTATACCTAAACGTAATCCTTTATAGTTTCTAGTGAGTAATTTTAACTTGATTAATAAAAACTCTTTATAATAAATAAATGTTTTAGTAACAATCTCTACTTAATACAGTATACTCATTAAGATAATATAAGTTCCTTGATGTGATTATTTAATTTTAATAGGTAAATAGTCTACTATCGAAATTTATTAAAGAGAATATTTGCTGACAAATTATTAAGAAAAAGGCAATCATTATTAAATGATAGTAATTGTTTGTATTCATAATACATTTTAATAATTTATCTACTTTATAATAGTTTTGTAAACTATTACTTCTAAAAGATATTAGATAGATAAAACTAACTTTCTAAAGCTATTACTAATTAGTAGTAAACTATCTAATCAATTAACTAGTTGCCATATACTGAATAAATTGCACTATACGTCATATTAAAGCAGTAAATTCTTTTAAGAATTCTAATACCTTAGAATAAAAAACTTGATTTTTAGTAATTAATGCCCTCATTAGCTGATACCATAACTATTAAGTCAATCCCCAGCAAATCTTTAAAAAAATACGATTTAATAAGTAGTCTCTCTAGTACGGAGCCTATGTCAATCCTTCTACTTAAAGAAGCTATGACTAATTTATGTCGAGAACAAAACAAAATTCAAAATTTACTTAGTTCTCTGGGATTCGCTCTGAGAAGTTTTAACAATCTTAATCAGTTTTTAGAACTAGCGCCTCTAATGGCAGCAAGAGTGACTGATGCCGAAGGTAGTGCTTTAATATTAGTTAATAGTGATGGATACATATCACTTGAGCAGCTATATTGCCAAGACCGTCAAATGAATCAAGAGATTAGAGAAGCAATCTCCAGTGTTATTAATAAAACAAATAATAGACAAATAAAATCAATTTTGTCACCATCTCTAGATGAAAAAATTTCTAAAGTTTTAGGTAAAAGAATTTGTCTTTATAGTACTCCTATTTTGGTAAAGAATGTAGAGAGAGGACGTACTTATATTTTTAGTAGCAATTCAGAATATTTATGGACCCAAAATAAACGAAAGTTATTACAATTAGTTTCTGACCAAACGTCAGCAGCGATCACGAATGATGAGTTAACTATAGAATTACGTTCTAAAGAAAGACAAGATAGAGAGCTAGAAATTGCGTCGGAAATTCAATTACGTTTATTACCTCGTCAATGTCCCACTATTAAAGGAGTAAATTTAGCAGCTCGTTGTCAGACTGCCAGTCGAGTAGGAGGTGATTATTACGATTTTATTCCTACAAATTATGATCAATTTCTACAAAATAAGGAAATTAAACAAGATGAAAAATTTACCTGTGTACCTTGGAGTATCGTTATAGGGGATGTGATGGGGAAAGGAGTGCCTGCAGGATTAATCATGACTATGACTAGAGGTATGCTGAGAGCAGAAGTTTTACATCGTCATTCTCCTGCACAAATACTTCAACATCTTAATCATTTTATGTATGTTGACTTGGACAATTCTCATCGTTTTGTAACGTTATTTTATTCTGAATACAACCCTAAAACCGGTTGTCTTTCTTATAGTAATGCTGCTCACAATCCTCCCTTGCTCTGGAAGGCCATAACACATAGCATTCAAAAATTAGACACAGAAGGTATGTTAATTGGATTGGATCCTGATTCTCAGTATGAAAATGGTCAAGTACAACTTGCTTCTGGAGATGTAGTTCTCTACTATACTGATGGTTTTACAGATGCTGTTAATAAAAAAGGTCTTCGTTTTGACGAAAAAAACCTTATCAAGGTATTTGAGGAAGGATGCCAACGATATAGAAATTCCCAAGAAATTCTTGATTATGTATTTAATCAGATTGAAAATTTTATCGGTTCAGAGAATGATGACAATGATGATATGACTTTAGTTGTTATGCGGATAAAGTAGGAACAGGTGATTAAGTTTCTATCCTTTATTAAACTGATTCTACTATTAGAATGACTTATTTAATTCAGCAAACAAAAAAAATTGTAACGGCTGATCCCATACAAATCTATTAAAATAAGCGGGTAACGCGATTCGAACGCGCGACATTCACCTTGGCAAGGTGACGCTCTACCACTGAGCTATACCCGCACTTCATATCCCAGATATCACAATAATATAAATTTATAAAAATGTCAACTGTTCGTAGCATTTTAAAAAGTAATATGTCTTTGATCTAACCACCTTTGCAGAATTATTTTGGCAGCATAACTATCTATCAATCCTTTATTGTAACTAGAGTATTTCCTTTGCGCTTTCAACTCTGATTCAGCTTCTAGTGAACTAAATCTTTCATCAATATACTCTATAGCTAAATTTAGAACTGTAGAAATACGATTACCGAATTTCTGTATCTGCTTAGCTTGAGATCCCAGATTACCATCTGCTAGTATAGGTAACCCAATGATTAACTTTGTTACTTCTCTTTCTTTTATAATTTTTTTTATTTGTTCAATATCAGATAAAAATGATTGACGATGAATAGTAATTAATTCTGTAGCTATTAGGCCTGTTCCGTCACATCCTGCTACGCCAATTCTTTTATTACCGACATCTAATCCTAGAACACAAATTTTTTCAGTCACAATGACAATAGACTATACACTTAGAAGATATAATACCATCTCAGATTAATACAGTATTACAAATATTGAATAAGTAACAAGTACTATTAATTTTTATTAATGCAGACAACTGTTTAATAACTTTGTATTAATACTTAAAATCTTATTTTTTCTTAACAGACACATATAGGCGCTCTTAGTAAGCAATAATATATATCCATAATCATACGTCAAAATTAAGATTGCAATTTACAGATTTAGTTACAATAGAGTAGTTTAAGGTAAATATCCTAAATGTACCTAGTAAAAAACCAAACCCATGCTAATGCAAATGGAACTGTATAATCTAATCGCTTTTTCCATCGCGCTTATAGTGGTTTGGTGGGTAACGCCTATTATTAATAAATTTGGACAAAAGAAAGGATTAGTTGATAATCCTCGCAATGATATTAATAATCGTAAAATGCATCAGCGTCCAATGGTACGATTAGGCGGTATCTCAGTCTTTGCTGGAACTATTACGGCCTTACTTTTTGTCTGGATCTTGGGAGGATTTGGATGGTTACCCACTCAAAAAGAATGGGAGATTTGGGGAGTAATTATTGGAGGTATTGCATTTTTCCTGATCGGATTAATTGATGATCTTTATGACCTAAGTCCTTTGCATCGTCTCATTCTACAAATTGCTGTTGCGAGTACAGCTTGGGGAGTCGGCGTCCGCGTTGATTTTTTGTCAGTTCCTTTTGGTAATTTAAGTTTAGTACATATTGGTTGGCTAAGTCTTCCTGTCACTGTAATCTGGCTAGTAGGAATGGCTAATGCTATTAATTGGATTGATGGATTAGATGGATTGGCAGCAGGAGTCTGCGGGATTTCTGCTGTAGTTATGATGGTTCTTACTCTTTTTATGGAACAGCCTTCTGCTGCCATAATATCTGCTGCTTTAGCTGGTTCTGCTTTAGGATTCCTCCGATATAATTTTAACCCTGCAATTATCTTTATGGGAGATGGTGGAGCATATTTTATGGGATTTACCTTAGCAGGAGTAGGAGCTATCGGACTAGTTAAAATAGCAACAATGGCTACTGTAGCAGTTACAGCAGTAGTATTACCTTTTGTAGTTTTAGCTGTTCCAATTCTAGATATGTCAGTTGTTATTATTTCTCGTATTAGCCAAAAAAAATCGCCTTTCATAGCAGATAAACGGCATTTACACCATCGCTTAATTCAAGCAGGAATCTCGCATCGTTTAACTGTACTATTCATGTATACATTAACTTTATGGGTAGGAAGTATTGCATTAGGATTATCTAATATTCCTAGTGGTTGGGGTTTTACTTTGGGCGCAACAATCCTCTTGGGTTATATTAGTTCTAGAGCTTGGAATAGAACTCATAAAAAATAACTAAAATAATTTCATCTTTTGCTTTATTTAATGAATTAGTCTTAAAGCAAACTATTTATAATCCTAAGGTTTTAAATTTACATGTGTCATTAAACCATAGAATTTATAAGGTTTTTAGAGACAGTGCAATAGTTAAACTACCTATTCTTCTTTTATAGGTACTGTAGATTTTTTCGAGTCTTAATAGAAACAATATAAGGTTTATTCTTTAATCCAAAATAAGGTCTACACTAATTGGATAATTAGTGTAGACCTTATTTTGGATGTTAAAAAACCTAAATTGATTTTGTATTATTTTTAGTGTACAGACCAAACACCTTTTACAACTTCTTGTAGAAGTTCTAGGTGAGGTGTTTGACATAGAAGATAAGCGAAAAATCCGCCTCCACAACCGCCAACAAAGAAACCATTAGCAAATTCACTCCAACCTTCAGGAGTGCCTAAGTTCTCGGGAACCTCTGAAGCAGTTATAGTTGCCAAAGGTCTTTTAGAGCTTACTGTAGCATACATAGATAAAGCAATAGTCAAAATGGAAATTAAACCAATAGTAGCTATGACGCCTGTCATAGCAGCTTGCTCTGTACTACGTAGTGGATTCAGGATAACAAACGGTCCATAGAGAAAATAACCGTGAGCCATACCGACTTCCAATCCACGACCGTTTGCAGATAACCCTTTACGGTAAGCAGGTAAATTTCTAATGAAAGCGAGAGTAAATCCTGAAGAATTAAAAGGAGTGGCTAAATTACCATCTTCACAATGTTGAATTACTTCTGTAGTCATATTAATCACTTAGTATAAGTTGTCCAACTTGTCTGCAGTATATTTCACTGTCCCCCCCTTATTAAACTCTTCTAACATAGAATGTTAAGAATCTTTATAATTGACCAATTAAGGGAAACCTGACAGATAAGATTCATGTTATGGCACTCTAGACTACAAAAATAGGAGTATAAAAGAATGTTAGGTACATATGCACTTCCTTATCTGCCCGTGATATTTGTTCCTTTGATGGCTGTTTTAGCATTTACAGTTATGGGTTTATTGTTTATGCATGTTGAATCTGAAGCCTAAATACTTAACCGTTACTTTAAAAAGTCTCTCTATTTATTTAGAGAGACTTTTTAAAGTTAAAAGCTTTCGTAGACTTTTCTCGTATACTATGGAAAATAGACCTAAGGTTTTACAAGCTCAAAATTATTTATTATAAATTCTTATGTGTTTAGCAGTCCCAGGAAAAATAGTTAGTATTAGTGGTGAAGAACCTTTATTAAAAAAAGGAAAAGTTAACTTTAGTGGGATTATTAGAGAGGTTAGCTTAGCTTATGTTCCTAAAGCTAGTGTTGGAGATTATGTTATTGTTCACGTCGGCTTTGCTTTAACTATTTTAGATGAAGAAGCGGCCGAAAAAAGCTTAGCAGAATTCCATGACTTAGAAAAAGCTTTATCCTCGATGTAATAAACTTACAAAGTTATGAATTATTAATGCTAAGAATAATACAAACATTTGTAATACTTGGATAAATAATAATAATTATTTATCAACTATAAACATGGCTTTATTGTCTTAATTATCTCTTCTAAGACTAAGGAAACATGTGTCCAATGGGTACCACCTTGACAAAAAATAATATATGGTTCCTTTAATGGACCATCTGCTGATAATTCAGAAGTGCTACCATCTATAAAAGTCCCTCCGGCCATTATTAACTGATCCTCATAACCAGACATTTGAGAAGGAATTGGATCTAAATAAGAGCCTACTGGAGAATAAGACTGCATTATACGACAAAAAGCTATTAATTTTTCAATAGAGCCTAGTTTAATAGCTTGTATAGTATCCCTTCGAGGAGACATGGGTAAGGGATTTACCTCATATCCGAGCTTGTTAAAAATATAAGCCAATAGATGACTTCCTTTAATCGACTCTCCAACCATTTGTGGAGCTAGAAATAAACCTTGGAACAATAGTCTATTTTGGTTTAAAGTTGTTCCTCCCGTACTTCCGATACCTGGAGAAGTTAACCGACAAGCAGCCATCTCGACAAATTTTTTACTTCCCGCAACATAACCCCCACTATTAACAATGGTTCCCCCTAAATTTTTAATTAAGGAACCAGCCATTAAATCAACGCCAACCTCAGTCGGTTCTAATGTTTCTGCAAATTCGCCGTAACAATTATCTACAAAACATATTACATGAGGATTTTGACTTTTAATAATTTGAACAATTTTTTTAATATCTGATACAGATAAACTTGAACGCCAGGAATATCCACAAGAACGTTGAATAAAAACTAATTTAGTAGACGTTGTAATTGCTGTTCTTAGAGAATCCCAATTAACTGTCCCTTTATTGGTTAGTTCTAGTTGACGATAACTAATATTAAAATCTTTTAAAGAACCTTGATGATTTCCTCTTAGTCCGATCACCTCTTCTAGAGTGTCATATGGTTTACCAGTGATCGATAACATTTCGTCTCCTGGACGAAGTACTCCGAACAATGCAGAAGCAATTGCATGTGTTCCTGATACAAACTGTATACGAACAATTGCTGCCTCAGCCCCAAGTATCTGAGCAATGACCTTATCTAACACTTCTCTGCCAGAATCATTATGTCCATATCCTGAAACACTTGAAAAATGATGAGTTCCTAAGTGATGATCATGAAAAGAATTCAAAGTTTTTTTGAGATTGTATTTAACTTTCTGATCAATATCTCTAAAAACTGGTGATAGAGCAATCTCTGCTTCTTGTATAAGTTTCGAATTGTTCAAATTATAACTCCAAGCAAAATATTCATGATGCTTACTATCCTGAAAATAATCAAGTAATTTAATCTTAATCTATTTCAGGTTAAATAAAGTATCTTAAATATCTAATTTAAATATAATGCTTTATATGTAAATATAATATTGATTCTTCATGAGATTGCCAAACTAAATTAATATCATTGTCAAGTATTATTAATCATATTCAATTAGGTTTTTACATGATTGTTGCCACATCGCAAAAACTTCCTCGTGACTGGACAATTATTGTTTATATGACTTTAATTCATTGTTTAGCACTGTTTGCCTTACTACCAAGTAACTTTAGTTGGGGAGCTATTAGCATAGCTGTTCTCTTTTACTGGATTACAGGAGCCTTGGGTATAACATTAGGTTTCCATAGATTAATTTCTCATCGCAGTTTTGAGGTTCCTAAATGGTTAGAATATTTCTTAGTCTTTTGTGGAACACTGGCTTGTCAAGGTGGTGTTATTCAGTGGGTTGGTTTGCATCGTATTCATCATAAATACTCTGATAAAAAACTAGATCCTCATAATTCTAAACATGGATTTTGGTGGAGTCATATGGGATGGATAATGCATAAAATTCCTTCAGAAAGAAGTATTCCTCTTTATACTCAGGATATTGGTCAAGATTATTTTTATAAATTTTGTCAGATTTTTATGATTCCTATTCAACTTCTTCTTGGAGTGTTTTTTTATTATTTAGGAGGGAAGCCCTTTGTTATATGGGGTATATTTGTTCGCTTAGTAGCTGTTTTTCATTTTACTTGGTTTGTAAATAGTGCTACTCATAGGTTTGGATATCAAAGCTATAAATCTCATGATAATTCTCGTAATTGTTGGTGGGTAGCATTGTTGACTTTTGGAGAAGGTTGGCATAACAACCATCATGCTTATCAATATTCTGCTCGCCATGGAATAGATTGGTGGGAAGTTGATGTTACTTGGATAACTATTCAACTTCTTCAATTTTTAAGATTAGCCAAAAATGTAAAACTAGCTCCTAAAATTAAAAATACGTAGCATACTATTTTATAATAGTAAGATCTTATTTTTCTCTCAAAAGTTAATATTAGAGCCCAAAATAGCCTACCTCAAATAATTTAATTCCAATAGGATATTATATTACTAACAACAAAATTAGAAACTATGCTAGTATTAACAAACGAGAATTATTTTATTAAATTATTTTATCGATGGTCATTCGAGAACAGTAGATTAATTTAATTCTATATATATTAATTTTAGAACATTTTTTATGTCAATTTACGTTGGTAACCTATCTTACGAGGTAGCACAAGATGACCTCGAACAAGTTTTTGCAGAATACGGTACTGTTAAAAGGGCCCAGCTACCTTTAGATAGGGAAACTGGAAGACCTAGAGGATTTGGCTTTGTCGAAATGGAATCAGAAGATGAAGAAACCGCTGCTATTGATGCACTAAATGGTGTTGAATGGATGGGTCGGTCGATGAAAGTAAATAAGGCTAGACCTAAAGAAGATAAAAGATCTTTTAACAAGGGAAATAATCGCTCTTACTAGTTATTAGCTTTAAAGATCAAAACTATAATAAATATTAATTTTTTTTTAATAGAATGGTTCGAAGCTGAAATTATTTATTAATAAAAGTTGTTTATTAGTAGTAGTTAATAGTTAGATCATTCTCGACTTAATTTCATTAGTACATAGACAATTTCAGGAGGTAAAATCCAAAATGACCCAAATTATTCGTGGAGAGAATGAGGGTATTGAATCAGCTTTGCGCCGTTTCAAAAGACAAGTTAGTAAAGCTGGTATTTTTTATGATATGAAAAAAAATCGCCATTTCGAAACTCCAATTGAAAAGCGTAAACGTAAGGCTCTAGCTAAGCAAAGACAACGCAAAAGAAGTTATCGCTAAGAAATAAATTTATCTAAACAGTATAAGCTGAATAAAGCTTATACTGTTTTTGTTTAGTTTCTAAGTAAAAAAGTTATCATTGAAAAATAGAGAAATGACATTTAATATTATTTATCTTAATTAAGAGTTATATAACTTTAAATTAAGTAAATAATAGGTTCTAAAATTATTAAATATTAGTTACGGTTATTCTTTTAAACAATATTCTTAAGATTTTAAAAAATCACAAAAAATACGACTCTTATAACTATTATCCTTATCAGTATTTGTTTTAGATCAAATTCTATTTAATAAAGTAAGAGATTTTCTTTGCCTTATTATTGATAATACGTATTTATGATTGGAAAATAGAAATAATATCCACTAGACTAAATATTATTCCTATTTTCGTAAGAAAGCGAGTATGGCTATGACTGATATTATCTTTTAGTAATTTAATTAATGTAAAATATTTCTAAAATAATCGATTTACGAGAGCCGATAAGCTTACGAAAGTATCTTTATCATACTCATCAGTATCAAATATAGAAAATATTTTAGTAAGAATAAAAAGTTACTTGTCTTAATTTATACTGTTTATTTTAGATATTTTCTTATTTTTTAATCATAACTAAACCTCTACTCTATAAAAATAAAGATAACCAGTATTCATAAATGATTATGAAGCATAAATTTTAAGGGAAAAAGTTTTACGATCATATAAAAAATAGATTCCATGCTTCATAAAATGATGATAACAAGTCTTACAATTAATATTGTCTCAATTAAGATTATTAGTAATCATAGTAATTCAAATAATTTAATAACGTTAAACATATATAATTGACAAATTATTCTATTACTAATACTTACGTTAATTTCTATAAGTCACTACTTCCATCCTGCACGATTCATAACTTTAACAGCAGTGGATAAGTTTTCGCCAAAAGAAGCAATATTAGTATCATCAGCTTTAAATGTTCCAAAGCTTTTTAAAACGGGATCGAGCATCGCACCTTCTACAACAGGATATTCATCATTTCCTCTTGCAAAAAATTCTTGAGCTTTATTGCTGGTCAAATATTCTAAAAACTTAATAGCATTAGCTTGATTAGGTGAATTTCTTACAACTCCGGCTCCGCTAATATTTACGTGTGCGCCTCTTCCTTCTTGGTTTGGAAAAAAGACTCCAATTTTCTTAATTACTTCCTTATCTATTGGGTCATCAGACTTTGCAAAACGTGCCATATAGTATGTATTTGCTAGAGTAATATCACCTACACCTGCAGCTACGTCTCTAATTTGTCCAGTATCATTACTCTGGGGAGAACGAGCAAAATTAGCGACAAAGCCTCTTACCCATTCCTCTGTGGCCTCTTCTCCATTGGCTTCAATTAAAGAAGCGACCAAAGATTGATTATAAATATTACTAGATGGACGAATAATTATTCTACCCTTCCATTTTGTATCAGCCAAAGATTCATATGTTGAAAGCTCCTCAGGTTTAACTTTACTTTTGTTATAAACAATTACACGTGATCTTTTTGTAAAGCCAAACCAGTATCCATCTTTATCTCGCAACGGGGCAGGTATCCTTTCCTCTAATACAGGGGAACTAACAGGCGTAAAAATATTTGTTTTTTGAGCACGCCATAACCTTCCCACATCTACTGTCATAAAAACATCTGCTTTTGTGTTTTCTCCCTCACTTTTAATTCTTTCAATTAGTTCATCAGCACTTCCCTCAACTAAATTAACTTCAATTCCTGTCTCTTTTGTAAAACCTTCATATAATTCCGTATCAGTATTGTAGTGACGAGAAGAATATAAATTAACTTCTTCTAAATTTTTATCGTCTATGTTTTTACTGACTTTGCTCGTATCTGAACAACTAGTAATTATTTGCATCGCACTAATGACTATTAGTGTTGTCAATCCACTTAAGAATAATCGTCTTGAAAACTTAATCATGGTAGATAAATTCTACATATATTTTTGATGTTCAATCCGGATATTGTAACACTATTGAGAAATATTATTAATAGTTATTATAAATTTATATAATTTTAATTATCTTTAATGAAGGTGAATTATTTCAAGAAAATTATTAGCAAATATTTTTCTTTTAAAGATCTTAATATTATACTTTGTAAAACAGTTTAAAAAAATCAACTAAAGTCTATCTAATTTTCAATTAAATACTATACATTAATTCTATATTTTCTCTAAAATTACTGTTTATTTCTTATTAATTAAAAAATTAATCAAAAATATTTACCTTTATGAAAAACTTAAAAAACTTCGAATGACTCAATTGCTTTGTTTATTCAGAATCAAATTTATTAAAACAGGATATATGTGAAAAATAATACTTTGTAAAACATTAGTGAATGTTTATTACTAACAACTCTCTTATATCAACAATTAAATTTCTATAGATAAAGTTTAAGTAAAAATATTTTGCTGTTATTATCATATAATTTATAATTAATAGTATTATAATTTCAAAGATAAATCTTGTTGATGATAATTCAAAACTTTTGTTTTAGCTGTTGTGTTATCAAAAGTTTTAAATTTTTATATTCTAGAGTAAAGAACCAAAGTGTTGAATATTTATCTTGCTCAAATGTTCAACTTATTTATATAGATTTAGCCATAACCTATTAGTCATGTCTCCTCTTATTTCAGTTAATTTATCTGTCTCAACTTATAACGTAGTAATTTCTCCTAATATTTTGACTAGTATAGGAAAATATCTAAAATTGTTAAATATTAGTAGAAAAATTCTTATTATTTCCAGTCCAGTAATTTTTGCTAATTACGGTCAAATTATTATTTCCTCATTGAAAAGAGAAAATTTTAAAGTTTTTTTTTACTTAATTCCTTCAGGAGAATGTAATAAGACACTAGACTACATTAATAAGATTTATACTAGTGTTTTAAACTATAAGCTAGAACGCTCATCAACACTACTTGCACTAGGTGGTGGGATGATTGGGGATATGACAGGTTATGTAGCAGCAACTTGGCTTAGGGGAATTAATTTTGTACAAGTTCCAACTTCATTATTAGCTATGGTAGATGCATCTATCGGTGGAAAGACAGGAGTTAATTATTCTCAAAGAAAGAATTTAGTTGGCTCTTTTTATCATCCTCATCTAGTATTTATTGATCCCGTAGTATTAAGAACTTTGCCGATAAGAGAATTAAGAGCAGGAATGGCAGAAATAGTTAAATATGGTTTAATTTGGAATAGGGAACTATTTATTCAGCTAGAATATGCAGACACTTTAAATGACTTAAATACTTGTGATTTAGAAACACTTCAAAAAGTAATTGTTAAATCTTGTTTAACTAAAATTAATATAGTCAATCAAGATGAGAACGAACAAGGAATAAGAACAATTTTAAATTATGGTCATACGATAGGTCATGCAATAGAAAGTCTAAGCAAATATAATACTGTTAACCATGGGGAAGCTGTTTCTATAGGTATGATAGCAGCAGGAAGGATAGCTTCATTTTTAGGGATATGGAGAGACGATTTACGATTACGTCAAGAAAAACTACTTCAGAAGATGTCATTACCAACGAAAATACCTGATTCATTGAAAATAAAGGATATTCTAGAAAGTCTAACATTAGACAAGAAAGTTAAATCTGAGAAGGTTAGATTTATCTTACCTAAAAATATAGGGGAAGTTAAGGTTTACGATAATATTCCATCAGAAACAATTATTAATGCTCTTAAATCTATGTATACATTTTAAATGTATACTATAGATTTAAGAAGTTAATTCAATTAATTTCTAATTATTAATAATATAAAAATTAAGTTAAAAAATATCTCATTATTTTTTACTTTTCTAAGATTAGAATATATTTATATTTTACAAGAGTTATTAACCAAAAGAGAGTAAAATCTTAAGATAGGACATATAATAAAGTTAGGCTTCATTGATTATCTTCTGATCAATTATTTTTAGAAGCTAAATAGAGAAATGACTTGATAGCATATATTTCCTAAATACATTTTTGACCATAATATTAAAGACTATGATTCAACCGCAAGTATCAAACCATAATATTTTCAGCAAAAATTTTCATAAATATTACGCAAAGATGGAAAATATAGTCCCTATGGTCGTGGAGCAGTCTGGTATGGGGGAAAGAGCTTTTGATATTTACTCAAGACTTCTGCGAGAACGTATTATATTCTTAGGGACTCCTGTAGATGATCAAATAGCCAATTCTATTGTTGCACAGCTCTTATTTTTAGATTCAGAAGATCCCGAAAAAGATATTCAACTTTATATCAACTCTCCAGGTGGTTCAGTATATGCAGGATTGGCTATATATGACACCATGAAACAAATTCGTCCTGATATCGTTACTATTTGTTTTGGCTTAGCCGCTAGTATGGGGGCCTTTTTATTGTCAGGAGGAACAAAGGGTAAACGTATGGCTCTACCCAGTTCTCGTATAATGATACATCAACCTCTTGGTGGAGCACAGGGGCAAGCTGTTGATATTGCAATTCAAGCCCAAGAAATCTTGTATATCAAGAAAAGGCTTAATAATATGCTAGCTGAACATACCGGTAAACCTTTCGATACAATAGCTGAAGATACAGAAAGAGACTTTTTTATGTCATCAAAAGAAGCAGTAGAATATGGTTTGATTGATAAAGTAATTTCTTAGATTAGACGTTTGATCTGTTTTTTTGCAGTATTATTTACTAATTCAATATCCTATGTCTAAATATGACTCCCACTTAAAGTGTTCATTTTGTGGAAAATCTCAGGAACAAGTACGCAAACTTATTGCAGGGCCGGGAGTTTACATTTGCAATGAATGTGTAGAGCTCTGCAATGAAATTTTGGATGAGGAACCTATAGGTCAATCTGATACTAAATCGGCAGTTTCATCACAGCAGAAAAGAACTTATGATGAACAGCATTCTGGAAAAAGAAGTTCATCATTCAAAAATATTTTAAAACCTATGGAGGTTAAAAGTTATCTCGATGAATATGTTATTGGACAAGATGAGGCTAAGAAAGTTCTTTCAGTTGCCGTATACAATCACTATAAACGTTTAAATTTTCTTCAAGAAAAAGATAAACAAGTTGAAGATGATATTATTGAGTTACAAAAATCTAATATATTACTAATAGGTCCAACGGGATCGGGTAAAACTTTACTTGCTCAAACATTAGCAAAAATCTTAGAAGTCCCTTTCGCTATTGCTGATGCAACTAGCCTAACAGAGGCAGGTTATGTTGGAGAAGATGTGGAAAATATTTTACTGCGATTATTACAGGTTGCTGATCTTGATATAAATAAAGCCCAAAGAGGGATAATCTACATAGATGAAATTGATAAAATTGCATGTAAAAGTGAAAATCTTTCTATTACACGCGATGTTTCTGGGGAAGGTGTTCAACAAGCTTTACTAAAAATGCTAGAAGGTACAGTTGCGAATGTACCACCTAATGGTGGCAGAAAACACCCATACCAGGATTATATTCAAATTGATACTAAAAATATTTTATTTATTTGTGGTGGTGCGTTTGTTAGCTTAAGTGGAATTATTGAGAGAAGAATGAATAAAAAATCACTCGGATTTATTCACTCAAAAGACTCACCCCTCAATCAAGAAATAACAAACTTAATGGACCAAGTCGAACCAGATGACTTGACAAAATTCGGTATGATACCAGAATTTGTAGGTAGACTTCCAATTGTAGCAGCTCTTAATACATTGACTGAAGAAACCCTCTCTACTATTTTAACTAAGCCAAGAAATGCCCTAGTTAAGCAATATCAAAAATTACTGAATATGGACAATATAAGGTTAGAATTTAGCGAAGAGGCAATTAAAGAGATCGCACAAGAAGCCTATAGAAGAAGTACAGGGGCAAGAGCATTACGTAGTATACTTGAAGAGTTGATGTTAGATATTATGTATGAGCTACCATCACATAAAGATATAGAGAAATTTATAATTACAAAAGAAATGGTACAAAAAAGATCAACTGCAGAATTATTGATACACTCTCCCTCACCATAAATTATGAATCAAATTAATTAATAAATGTTGAAAGATAAAATTTTAATTGAAAAATTAAGTATTAATCTACTAGACAAGTAATAATATATTTTCTTAAAATTAATTTTTGAATTAAGATCTTCTCGAATAAACTAAAAAGATTATTAACTTCTAACCTTTATTAGAGCTTTTTCCAGATACCTATTAATACTCCTTCAATTTTCAACTGATTTGGCTCTATCTTCAAAAGCTGATAATCTGAATTTATAGATTTTAACATAGCCATATTACCCCATCTACTATATCGTTTTAAAATTATTTCATGCTTTTCTATTTTAGCTGCTATAACTTGATCCTTTTTTAAAATTTCATTTTCTTCAAAAGGACGCATAATAGCTATATCATTAGCTATTATCGAATCATTGTTTGTGATTTTATCTGATACAACTAGTCCCCAAGCATTTTCAACATATGATAAATAGCAAAAATCTACTCGATACTTTATACCATCGAATAATTTTATAATTCCATCTGCCTCAATCGTACCTATGATGGGAATACCTTTTGGCTCAGAATTTAAGATTCTAATAGTGCGAGCTTTTCCTTCAGTCCAAGTAATATAACCCTTATTCCTTAGACGTTCCAATCGACTTTGAACCGGGGCTGGTGATCGAAGATTCATAGCTATCATCATTTGACGAATAGAAGGAGCATATTGATTCTCATTAATGTACTGAACTAGCCAATCGTATAATTCTTGCTGAGCAGAAGTTAAAAGTTCCATGGGCTCTAACTAATCTTAGAACATATATACTATTATGGATCACTAAAGATGCATAACACAATAATTTTTAATAACTCTTTATTTAGATACTTTAAAGATAATGTTAAAAACAGATATTCTGAATATTAATCTGCTTTTTATGTGCCACATGATATCTTGTGATTGTATTGCAATGGATTAAGTAATAAAATTATCATAACTCTAAAACACTTTGAAGATTTTCACGATCTTCAGCTTTGGCAGAACAACGTCCGTTTTCTAAGTCTCTAACCCAACTTTGACTCTTACCTATTTGTTTAGCTAATGCTCTTTGGCTTAATCCTTTACTTTTTCTTGCATGTAAAATCTTTTCTGCAGATAATTGAGAAGGTTTCTTTACACGGTTTTTTTGACTATTTTTCTGTTGTTTTTTTCGTTCAAACTTTATCAATTCTTCTTCCCATTCTTGCGGAAGCTCAAAGTTCAAGATTCTTGCTTTCATAAGCCAATTCCATTTTCCTCTTGGCCCAGAATCTGTCAAGCGATGTTCTTGAGAACCATCATTAATCCAAAAATTTAATGCTTCTTCGGCATCATCTGGTAGCTTTAATACTCTAACCCACAAAGGTTGTATATTCTCTGGATAAGAAATAGGATCAAAAACTGCTTTAACTCCATAATGATTAAGAACTTCTAAATCACCTTCAAAGGTTCTTAATATTTTTTTTCTTTGATTCCGTTTAATATCTGCTTGAGTAACTCTATCTTGACCATAAGCAACTTTCATCAAAGTAGGAACAGTAACACATTGTTTTCTACCCATTTTACTCTTGAAAAGTAGCCACAATAAGATCCTTACTGCTCCAGGGTGTTGTTGCCAAATACTCATGACAGTACTTAATATGAACTGAGGTAAAGAACCATACTGGTAAAATGCGATTCTGTTACTATAACCTTGTTTATTTAAAAAATATTTTGACCATATCCCAGCTTTTAGTGTAAATGTCAAACCAATTAGATGCTGGCAACCAAAATCATCTTCATGAAAATAATGTTGAATATCTAATAAATGCCATAGGGGTCCTTCTGGTATTGTAAAGCTTTTAACTTTTCCCTGTTGTGGCCAGTTAATAATTGCTAACAGTTGACAAGTTTGTTGTAGTAATAATTTAATTAAAGTTAATTTTGTTGTTTTGTTAATATCTTTACGTTTATCTAACCCTAGATATTGTTCGATTTGCTGGTCATTTATTACGAATTTTTGTTCCCAAGGTTTTTCTAAAGTAGTTGCATAAGCAGAAAATAAAAGATGTAAGCAAGCGGATCTAATATCTATTAAATCTAGCTTATTTGAGTCGGTCAAATACCTCACCAAACCAGAAGGTCGAGAATCTAAGACATTGTTTAACCGGAACAATATTGTTCCTTCTCCTTGTTTAACAAAACGTTTATAGTAAAGATTCCCTTCTATATCTTTCTCCCAGTTCAAAACTGGGGCTTGAGTTAAGACATTACAAGCTTCCCAAATTATCATAGATGAAGCAAAAGGAGTATTTTTTCTATTAACAAATAGCTCAGGAGATGTAATATCTCTAGTTATATTTTTATATCTACCTTTTTTCGAATGAATAGGGATTGGACTACTGATAGGACATTGAACAATACATTGAGGTTCAGTATAGTAACCTCGACAATTATTACATAGCTTTTGATCAATCCAGTAACTGCCATTATTTAATTGAATGGCATTAGTAGGACAATCAACTCGACAACTATCACAGCTAGAACAACTTTTAGAAATTGTATAAGGCATAGTTTTGTGAAGAGTAATGAATTGAGTTAAGGTGATTATTGTAGTTACTACACTTTATATAAGATTATTTATACAGTAAACTATTTATAAATAATCTTATTTCTTATCCTTCATTTTAAAGTCTTTATCTTCAAATGATATAAATTAGAAAACTATTGAAGAAAGATTTGAAGATAGTTTAATCACATTTGATCTGCTACTGTTAGATACGATTTATACAATATTTGATATGAGTTAAAACTACTTTTTAGTATAAACACTTTATTTAAGTCGTATTCTTATTCTAGTATACTTCTTTGTCTATTTTCTTGAAGTGTCAAATTGAGTCTAATAATTTAAGAAAATAAAAAAGCAATGCTTCTTAGTTTAAGAATATAAGAAATCTAAGCGAGTATAATGTCAAATAATTTATCACTATAGTAGTGTATTGAACAAGTAAGAAGTAATTATTTCTAATTCTATAATTTGTTAGATTTAAAAGTAATTAGATAGTTTTTATTTCTTGACTCATGCAACAAGATAGATAGAATTCTTTTCTGTCATTAATTTATAGAAAATTTTTATATTATAAATATTTATTTTTAATATTTACAATATTACTATTAGTTGTTTAAAAAGTAATAAGACTAAATTCTAAAAATAGAAAGGTAGAATGAGAATAGTATAGAATGAAAACTATCTGTTTCTGTTAAGGGCTTTGCGTCATTAACTATTAGTTTTTTAAAATGGAGCGTTGTTAATCTGTGCTGCAGCACTTTCAACAAGATTTAAAAAATGATTTTATCGCTGGTCTCTTAGTTGTTATTCCTTTAGCAACTACTATTTGGCTAACTATTACTATCGCTAGTTGGGTTATTAACTTTTTAACTCAAATTCCTAAACAATTAAATCCTTTTGACGGACTTAATCCTATCTTAAGCTACTGTCTTAATTTGAGTGTTGGATTTGCTGTTCCAATTGTTTGCATATCAATTATAGGCTTAATGGCTCGTAATATAGCTGGTAAGTGGTTGTTAGACTTTGGCGAGCGGATTTTACAATCTATTCCCCTAGCTGGAGCAGTTTATAAAACTTTAAAACAAATTCTAGAAACTCTTTTTAAAGATTCTAAAAGTAAATTTAGACGTGTTGTTATGGTAGAGTATCCTCGACGCGGAATTTGGAGTTTAGGTTTCGTAACCGGAACTCTAAGTCCTCCTCTACAAGCCTATTTGGAAAAGCCTATGTTAAGCGTATTTATTCCTACGACTCCTAATCCTACTTCTGGATGGTACTCTATTATTGCTGAGGACGATGTCATTAATTTACCTGTTTCTATTGAAGATGCTTTTAAGGTTTTAATTTCTGGAGGTATCGTTAGTCCTGATATTTCTAGTTATTCAGTATCAGAAGAAGATAATGTACCAACTAATCCTGATATTTCTAATTCAGGAATTAGAGGCAGTTCTTTAGTTACTGATAAAGATATACCCACTTTAAAAAATGTTGATAATCAATTATGATTTCTCGTCAGCAACCTCGTCGAATCGCTCGTGAATTAGCTTTATTAAGTATGAGTCAAGTTAAAGGGACTCCAGAAAAAATTGAGCAACTTCAAATCGAAAATCTTGTCTTAGCTGCCATCCGTGTTCTTACTAACGAAGTGAAAGATACGTTAGAAACTGCTTCGGCAGAGATAATAAGGGGACACAATCAATTGTTTAAATATGAGACACGCTCTAGTAATCTTGAAAGTGCAAAAACTATGCTTTCAGAAGCTCTAGAACTGACCCAAGGTGCAGTTAATTGTCTGGCAGGAGCAATAGAATTTCCTGAAATAATTCAATTAGCCGGTCAACATGATGTACAACAGTACACTATTGAAATTATTCATGCTATATGTAAAAAGAAAAAAGATCTTGATAATCAGTTAGAAATAGTTCTGAAAGATTGGCAGTTAAGAAGATTGGCAAGAATAGATCAAGATATCCTACGTATTGCAGTTGCAGAGATTTTACTTCTTAATATTCCTGAAAAAGTTGCTATCAATGAAGCTGTTGAATTGGCAAAACGTTATTCTGATGATGACGGTTATCGTTTTATAAATGGAGTTCTTCGAAGATTTGTAGAGTATATAAAAGAGGAAAGAAAAAGCAATGTTTTTTTTAAAGAAGTTTAAAATTTTCTTGAACTTTATCTTTTTTTCTTAGTTTCTTTAATATCTAAACAAATTAACTTAATATTATTTACCATACTATAAATAATTTACCTTATGAATGAAATTTCAAATGCTGATTCCTCAAAAATAAAGTACGGAGAACGTAATATTTTAGAGGGAGAATTAATTACATTTCCTAATCCTCGGATAGGTAGAATCTATAATATATTAATAACTTTACCTGAGTTTACTTGTAAATGTCCTTTTTCAGGACATCCCGATTTCGCTACTCTTGAGCTTAATTATGTTCCTAATCAAAAGATTTTAGAACTTAAAGCCTTGAAACTTTATATAAATGGTTTTCGTGATAAATATATTTCTCATGAAGAATCAATTAACCAAATATTAGATGATTTTGTAGAAGCATGTGAACCGTTGGAAGCAAATTTAAAAGGTAATTTTAATCCAAGAGGAAATGTACATACAATAATTGAGGTTTGCTATAAAAAATAATTAAGCTATTGTAATAAGCTAGTTATGACTCTAAAACTAATCGTAAAGGATAAAGGTGATCGAATTGATCTTTGGTTATCAAATCATATTCTTAATATTTCGCGTGCTCGTATTCAAAAACTTATCAAAACGGGAAATGTTATTGTAAATAATGAAATATGTAAAACCAAAAAAGAGCAAGTATTCCTAGGTGATTGTCTACAAATTTATTTGCCATCGCCTAAAAAACTAGAATTAATGCCAGAAGCAATTCCACTTGATATTTTATATGAAGATGAATATTTAATTGTTATTAATAAAGTAGCTGGTATGGTTGTACATCCTTCTCCTGGACATACAGAAGGAACTCTTGTTCATGCTTTATTACATCATTGTTCATATTTATCTGATGTTGGAGAATTCCACAGGCCAGGTATAGTTCACCGCTTAGACAAGGATACAACAGGGACAATTGTAGTAGCGAAGACAGCCTTTGTACATCAACATTTACAAAAGCAGATTAGGGACAGAACAATCAAAAGACAATATATAGCTGTGGTACATGGTGTTCTAAAAAATAAGGAAAATAATAGTTATAAAATTGATAAAGGTGTAATTAACTTACCTATTGGTCGTCACCCAGTAGATAGAAAAAAGATGGCAATCATACCAATTGATAAGAATGGGCGTAAGGCAGTTACGTACTGGAAAATCTTGGAAAGGTTAGGTAACTATAGTCTAGTTAAGTTTAATTTAGAAACTGGTAGAACTCATCAAATAAGAGTCCATAGTAGTTTTTTAGGTTGTCCTGTTTTAGGCGATCCACTATATAGTTCAAATCGTTCCTTCAATATAAATTTATCAGGTCAAGTATTGCATGCTCATAAATTAAGTCTAGTACACCCAATTAATTTAAATAGATTTGAAGTAACTGCCTCTCTTCCACTTGAATTTACAAAATTATTAAAAAGCCTACGACAAAAAAATAATTAATTGACTATATTATTTATTTAAGTTAATCAATTTTTTGCTGCTAAAATTAAGAAATATAAATATTAAGTTAATGTATGATCTTAAAAAAAATTATATATTAATTTATGAGAAGTTTATTTATTAGAGAAATCTTGCGTGAAATCTAATTGGTCTATACATGACAGTGAAGAATTATATGGATTAAAAAGATGGGGAAAGCCTTATTTCAATATTAATAATGTAGGGCACATAGTAGTTTCTCCTCAAAATAACAAAGATAAGGCTTTAAATCTTTTCAAATTGGTTCAAAACTTAGAGAAAAGAAATTTTAATTTACCTTTACTAGTTCATTTTCCAGATATAATAGAAGACAGAATTGAGCAACTTAACCATTGCTTTAGCAAAGCAATGGCTAGATATAATTATGATGGATCATACCAAGGTGTTTTCCCTATTAAGGTAAATCAACAGCGCCATATAGTTGAATCAGTTGTTAATTATGGCTATAAATATAAGTATGGGCTGGAAGTAGGATCTAAACCAGAACTGCTTATTGCTTTGGCACAACTAAAAAATTCTAATTCTCTTCTTATTTGTAACGGATATAAAGATAAAAAATATGTTGAGACAGCTGTTATAGCTTATCATTTAGGCTACAACATTCTAATAGTTATCGAACAATTGAGTGAAATATATTTAGTAGCTGATGTTGTTCTAGAACACGGTATTAAACCTAATTTAGGAATTCGTGCAAAATTAAGTGCGAAGGGAGATAGTCGCTGGGCCAACTCTGCAGGAGATAGAGCAAAATTTGGTCTTAGTGTAACGGAAATTATACGTGCACTTGATCAACTAAGTAAGTCTGGAATGCTTACTAAGCTCAAATTACTTCACTTTCATATCGGTTCTCAAATATCTGCTATTGCGACCATAAAAGATGCACTGAGTGAAGCTAGCCAAATTTATATTAATTTATGTAAACTTGGAGCTCCTATGGAATATTTTGATGTAGGAGGAGGCTTAGGAATTGATTATGATGGTTCAAATACCAACTTCCCTGCATCTAAAAACTATAGCATGCAAAATTATGCAAATGACGTTGTTGCAGCTATTAAAACAGCTTGTGATAGCCAAAGTATTAAAGTTCCTATTATTGTTAGTGAAAGCGGGAGATCTGTAGCTTCTCATCAATCTATTCTTATAGTTAATGTTTTAGGAGTAGATAAAATTGAAGAATTCAATAACACTACCGAAATAGATAATTGTCATACATTAGTACAGGAAATATTGGAAATATATATTTCTATTAATGAGACCAATTTTCAAGAAGCATATCATGATGTTTTGCAGTTAAAACGAGAAATAGAGAGTCTCTTTTCTTTTGGATATTTAAGCTTATATGAAAGAGGTAAAGCAGAAGAACTATTTTGGAAATGTTGTCGTAAAATAAAGACGATTTTACAAAAAGTAGATCTCGAAGTAGACGAACTAGATAATCTTCATCAACTTTTATTGTCAACTTATTATTGTAATTTTTCAGTTTTTCAATCTCTTCCTGATAATTGGTCTATTGATCAGTTATTTCCAATAATGCCTATTCATCGTTTAACTGAAAAGCCAACCGAACTTGGAACCCTTGCTGATTTAACTTGTGATAGTGATGGTAAGGTTTCTCGATTTATTGGATATCAAAATGTTAAACCTCATCTCGAGCTACATTCTTGGGAAAAGAATGAACCTTATTATTTAGGTTTTTTTTTAAGCGGAGCATACCAAGAAATCTTAGGTAGTTTACATAATCTTTTTGGAGACACTAACGCAGTGCATATCAAATTAGATAATGATGGATATCATATTGAATCTATTATTAAAGGAGACTCAGTGGCAGAAGTATTAAAGTATTTGGAGTATAATAGTCGAGATATGATTAAAAGTATGCATAAGAAGACTCAAAACGCTTTTAAAAATCGCCAAATAACTTTTAAAGAATCTCAGCTGTTTTTAAAGTATTATAAAGATGCTTTATATAATTATACTTATCTTAAGTAGTGATTCATAACATTCATATCGTAATGTTTACTGCATAAAGATATTTATAAAACTTTTTAAATGATTATATTGTTTACATGAATATATTAATTCATGGGAACAATAACTTTAAACTTTTTATTAACTATGCTTAGAAGGCCTTAGCAATGAACTCTTTAGGACGTCATATTTTAGTTGAATTTTTTGGATGCTCATCTGAAATTTTAAATAATGTGTCAGTAATTGAATCTAGTATGTTAGTAGCTGCTCAGGAAGCTGGTGCAACAGTTATTAATTCGACATTTCATCACTTCTCTCCATTTGGTGTATCAGGAGTAGTTGTTATTCAAGAAAGTCATCTAGCTATTCATACATGGCCAGAATATCGTTACGCGGCAGTAGATTTATTCACTTGTGGTGATACTGTAAATCCGTGGATATCTTTTGATAGATTAAAAGTTTTATTTAAAGCTGATTATGGTTCTGCATTAGAGCTAAATCGTGGACAGCTAGAGCTACTGGAAAGGATAGATATTGATTTAGGGGAACTTCGCGATGAAACTACTAATAAGCTGGTTATTCCAAAAGTTAGTAGAAGTGTCTGGCTTACTGATCGTAATGAAAATGTTGCTCTTTCCATACGTCATAAAGGAGAACATATTTTTTATGAAAAGTCACCTTATCAAACTGTAGAAATTTTTGATACTTTTGAGTATGGGAAAATGTTGACTATTGACAAAATGGTCATGTGTACTGAAAAAGATGAAAATGCTTATCACGAAATGATAATACATGTACCTATGCTACTCAACCCTTCATTCTCTAATGTATTAGTTATCGGAGGTGGAGATGGTGGTAGTGTAAGAGAATTAATGCGTTATCCTCATATTGAAAAAATAACTATAGTAGAAATTGATGAAACAATAATTAGAGCTTCAAAACAATATTTACCATCTTTATCTAGTCAACTTGATAATAAAAAAGTTGATCTACATATAGAAGATGGAATTACTTTTATTCACAATACAGATGATGAAAAGTATGACCTAATAATAGTAGATTCGTCTGATCCTGTTGGTCCTGCTGAAGGATTGTTTAGTTATGAGTTTTATCGACAAATTTATCGTTGTTTAAAACCTAATGGAGCTATGGCAGCTAATACAGAGTCTCCCTGTTTTAATCAAAAAGTTTTTGTTGATATTAATCATTGCTTAAGTGACATTTTTGGTAAAGAAAATGTTCATTCTTATTTAAGTTTTATTCCTACATATCCTACAGGAATGTGGAGTTTCGCATACACTAGAAAAGGTAGTATGCATCCATTAGATAGCTTTGATTCTGAACAGGCGGAAATTTTTACAAAGCAACATGAGTTAAAATATTATAATTCTGGCATTCATCATTCTGCTTTCTGTTTACCAACTTTTGTTCAAAATATGCTGGATGAATAATCAAAATAAGAGTTTGTTAGATTTTAATCCAAGTAGCATTGGAATAGAAAATGGTAACTTATATGGATTACCTTATACTTATGAAAATGCTGGAATTATTATCTTCGGCATTCCTTGGGAAGTAACAGTATCTTATAAAACTGGCACAGTACTAGGACCACTAAGAATACTGGAAGCTTCTCCTCAACTTGACCTATATGATTCAGATAATCCCTGTGGTTGGAATCAAGGCATTTTTATGCCACCAATTTCAAAATTTTTATTGACACTTAATCAAAAATTTAGAAAGAGAGCCTTACAAATAATTGAAGCGAGTGAACAAGATATAGACATCAGAAGTAATTCACAGTTACAACAAGAATTAACAAGCGTTAATTTTGCCTGTAAACAAATGATAGATTGGGTAAAGAGGAACACTGGTAATGTTCTTCAAGCAGGGAAAAAAGTCGGTATTATTGGTGGCGATCATAGTGTTCCACTTGGGTACATTCAAGCTTTAGCTGAATATAATAACGAGTTTGGAATTCTTCATATTGATGCACATGCTGACTTAAGAGTAGATTATCAAGGATTTTATTATTCTCATGCTTCAATTATGAATAATGTGCTAAAAATACCTCAAGTTATCAAATTAGTTCAGGTTGGTATTCGAGACTTTTGTAATGAAGAAGAATTTACTATTAAATCATCTAATAGCCGAATAATTACTTATTATGATTCATATTTGAAAGACCTTCAATATGGAGGGATAAGTTGGTATCAGCAATGTCAAACCATCATTAATGACTTGCCTAAACAAGTTTACATTAGTTTTGACTTAGATGGACTAGATCCCAAATTATGTCCTCATACAGGGACTCCTGTAGCTGGTGGATTAAATTTGGAAGCAGTATTTTATTTACTAAAAGAACTAGTCAAGAGCAATAGAAAAATAATTGGATTTGATGTTTCTGAGATAGGTGATGGCGAATGGGATGGAAACGTTGGTGCCAGGGTAGTATACAAATTATGTTGTTTATTAGGTTTTTAAAAGGATATTGAAATCTACATAACTGATTATTTACTAAATATTTTGATATATTAATGCAGTTTCTTTATTACGCAAATTACACTTAAAAATATAACAAGCTATCTTTTATTATATTCCATGGCTTTTCCCAATAACCCAATGACGACGGAAAAAATTTGATAGGACTGATTCATCTAAGGATAGATAAATAGGCCTTCCATGTGGACAAGTTCTTGGATTGCGAGTATTTTTCCAAGCATCTAAAATTTCCTGCATTTTGTGTAATTCTAAGGAAACTCCATTGCGAATGGCACTTTTACAAGCAGTTGCGACTTGTGCTGATTCTAAATCTTTTCCTAAGCTTAACTCTAATAAAATATCTGAGTAATCTTCTTGCCCTACGAGTAATTGTGGAATTGTTCTAATTACCCACATTTGTTCTCCAAATATTTCAAGTTCTAAACCAAGATCTTGTAATTGTTTAACTTGATAATTTGATAAGTTAAGTACTATAGGATTGTCAATTTTCGTTAGTTTCCATTCATCTTGCAGTTTTTCATATAAGATTCTTTCATGAGCAATATGTTGCTCTACTAACCATAGGCCATTGGGATGTTCTGCAACAATATATGTCTTATTAACTTGTCCAACTGCTTTTAGAGGTAGCAAATCTAATTTATTAGTACTACTAATATCATTATTGCAACTATGCTCGTTTTGTATTACTGAAGATTTGAGTAATTTATGTAATTGTTTACTGTTTTCTAAAACAATAGAAGGTGATAAACACAACTTAAGACTTTGTTCAATAATTGCAAATATTTGTTCTTCCCAAAATTCTATAAAATGTAGATAAACTTCAGATTTGATTGGATGTCGGTTCCAATCCACTTCTTCAAATGGTGCATATAGTTCTAAAAAACAAATGGGAAAACGTCCTTTTGGTAAGCATCTGCCAAAAGAACGAATTACTGTTTTTTCTAATTGATAAGACTTAATAATTCGTCCGTTGATTCCTATTTTTATCCAATCAGAAGAGCTACGGTGACATCTGTCAGGCAATCCTATGACAATATTAATACTTCCATCCTTACATGATGGAGTTTGTACCTTATTAGCAGTGAATCGTAAATCATTATAGTGAATCTGATTCAATAATTGAGGTATGATTTGTTGCGAAGTTTTCCCTGGACTAATATTAATCCAAGATTTACCATTTAACTTTGCATCCCAAACAACATGTGGATAACATAAAGATGCATTTTCAATAATATTTCGTATTGTTTTTAGTTGTTTTTTAAAACTAGGCAAACCTTTTCGACGAACAGGCATATTACCAAATATATCAGAGATAGTAATAGTCGTACCTGAAGCAATGGCAATGACTTTTTCGTGAATAGGTTGTCCTTGTAGATCATATGTAATGCACCATCCTTTACTGTTCTCTATATTGTGGCGACTCTTAATAGCTAATTGACCTACATTGGCAACACTAAACAAAGCTTCTCCCCGGAAACCTAAGCTATGGATATGACAAAGATCATCTAGTTTACGAATTTTGTTAGTATGATGAGCTCTTGCACAATTACGTAAATCCTGTAAAGACATTCCCATACCATTATCAGTAACGCTAATTTGCCAAAGCTCAGTATTTAAAGAGATACTTATACGAGTTGATTTCGCGTCAATAGAGTTATCTACTAGCTCTCGAACTACAGATGCTAGAGAATCTATAATTTCTCCTGCTGCTATTATATTTACAATTTCAGGGGGAAGACACTGAATGGGATACAACATGAAGGGAAAATATCATTTCTGGAATTATATTACCTAAGATCACTGTACTAATATTCTTTCAAATAAATATACATTATTTAGGATGTTCTAAAAAATAAACCTTACTAAAAAAACATAATTATACATAAGCAACTATTCACGAGAACTTAGACAGCTGCTAAGTCGTTTGATTGAAGTAGTTGCTCAGAACTAGGTAGCTCAAGACAGTAACCGGCTCCATAAACTGTTTTGATATAGCAAGGATGTCTAGGATCCGGTTCTAATTTTGTTCTTAAGTGGCGAATATGAACACGTATAGTCTCGATATCGTCATCAGGATCATATCCCCATACTTCCTTTAGAATTTCACTCGGAGAAACAGTTTGTCCATGCCTTTGTAATAGGCAGTGCAATAATTCAAATTCTAAGTGAGTTAATTTAACGGTTTGCTCAAACCAAATTGCTTCAAATCTTTCGGGAATAAGGGTTAGTGGTCCATAATTTAAAATTTCAGAATGCTTGGCTGCTTGAGGGATTCTATCTGTTCTGCGTAAGAGTGCTCTGACTCTTGCTAACATTTCTGCTAATTCAAAAGGTTTTGTTAAATAGTCATCAGCTCCAGCATTAAAACCCTCTACTTTATCTTTAGTCTGTCCCAAAGCTGATAGCATTAAAACAGGAATATCGGCAGTACGTTCATCTCTTCGTAATCTTTGACAAACTGTAAATCCATCTACTTTTGGTAGCATTAAATCTAACATTATTAGATCTGGTTGTAATTGGACAGCTAAAGCTTGTCCCTTGATTCCATCCGGAGCTTGATTAATGTCATAACCTGCCATTTCTAAGTTAGTAGAGATCAGATCTCTGATGGCATCATCATCTTCAATTACAAGTATTCGAGGCATTTCAATAAAATAATAATTAAATGTAAACG